>CANFHJ010000127.1 GCA_947446605.1 Bacteroidota bacterium
AGCATATTTTCCGCTTGCTTAAAAACAATTTACCAGGTGCATTTACTTTTATTTTAAAGGCCAATAACCATGTAAGCAAGCTCTTTGCTGGCAATAGAAAAACAATTGGTATCAGGGTGCCAGACAATGCCATTGCACAAACCATTATCAAAGAATTGGATTCGCCTTTGGTGGTAAGCAGTATTCACCATGAGGATCTTATTATTGAATACATGACCGATCCAGAAGAAATTCATGAGAAATTTGAACACCTGGTAGACCTTGTTATTGATGGTGGTGCGGGCGATACAACTCCTTCAACCATTATTGATTGTAGCAACGATGAACCCATCATTGTGCGCGAAGGAAAAGGAAATTTAAACGATTAATTTAATACCGTTCAAACAAATCTGGCCAATATTTATAATATAAATGTTGGTTATTGGGGTAATACAACTGCGGTGTATGTTGTAAGTCTAAATTCCAATCTTGGGTATAAATACGCTCTCTTTTTATTTGTGCTAAGAAGATGATGGGAACCACACCAACAACCAATCCAACAATTAAGGCTGTTCCTTTAGAATAGGCCATGCCATAACCCAATGCAACTATCATACTTGCTGCCAACAAGGATTTATTGCTGTTTTTTCTGTCCTGAAAAACCAAGTATTCTATTTCATTGTATTGGAGGTGAATGCTGTCGTTAAACACCAATTCCAATCCATTTTGTTGTGTGAGGCGCAGGCTAAATAGCAATCCAGATTTGTCTATTGCCTTTGGCAGTGTATTCGTTTGATTGGGTTTAGATTTTAATTTCACCACACAAGTTCTGTGCATGGCATAGCCTCTGGTGGTACCAAAGTTTTTATTGGTAAAAAACACTTGGGGTTTTTCCATATTCTGCGCCATGAGCGGCAGACCATACATAAGCAATATGAAAAATAAAGCTCTCAATTTAGCGGCACATTAAAAAAATCGTAATTGGAAATATTAATGCGGTCTTTTGTTTTCATATCAATACCAATTTTTATAAGTGGCAATGAAACAAAAACACCCGGTAAGGCATAATATTCATCATCTATGGCATCTACCACAGCGGTAATGGTAAAAATAATGCCATAGGCAATCACTCCCAATCGAAGTAATTTATAGGCAATAGGTTTTTGCACATAAAAGGCTGCAATATGCGACAATGGCAAGTGTATTACCTTTCCTTTTCTACCTGGTGCTTTTACATTTATGGTATCATTTTTATAGGAAAGGAAAATAACTTTGGTACTATACCCTGCAGGATCATCAAGGGTTTGAACAAAAAATGCCCTACCCGGTTTTAGGGAATAAACTTTATTGATATTCTTATTTTCCATAATAAGCACCTGCGCTACTAGGTGTCCAATTGACCAAAATAAAAAGACCAGAAAGAATATGCTTTTCCTAGTCATCTTAATTAATTTTAAAGCTTAAGCCAAGGTGCAAGTTGATATATATTCCCTTTGACATACCAGGAAAATAAACGTTTGATGCATTGCCATTATACAATTGCGCTTGAAAGGGTGCTTTACCAATTAGGCACTTTCCAGTATTGATGCCCGTAGTCCATGTTAACCTAGGTCCAATGTCGAACCAATATTGTAACTCTACTTCCACACCTTGGTAAAAATGTGTTTCTTGGTAAGTATTTGTTATGGAACCATACAATGGATCGCTGGATGTTTTCATAATTAGCTGGTCATTTGAATAACCCGTTGGAAGACCAATGCTTAAGAAAAACAATTTACTTTCTCTGTTAAAAACCCTTGGAATAAAAACAGGCGTAAGGTAATAATAACTTGAATTAAATTTTAGCACAGACCATCCCAAAGTATTGTTATAGGGCTCTTCATACACGTAACCCTCATCATTTTTAGCACCAAGTCCAGCTTTTATGCCAAAGCCAATAGCATCTTTTTTTAAATGGTAATAGGAGCCAAATACGGGTGCGTTCCAATTGCTAATGGCATGTATGCCTATAAAGCTAGCTGGCTCTTCTAATAGCAAGGATTGTGCGCTGCCAGAAAAACAAGCAAGTTGTAAAATTAAAATATGTAGGAATAGTTTTTTCATTCCACTACCACATGGTCTTTAACTAAATAACTACTACCCCAGCAACTAGAACCAGTAGAATAATCATATTCTGTTGTTGTATTTACTTTAGCAGAAATGGCGTTGCTCTCTCTAATTTCAATCCCATTATACGTTTTTATATAATTGTTCTCTGTTGGGTCTTCATTGCTTGCTGCCTTCACAGAAAATTGCATCATAAAAGTAAATGCATATTCATGGTTGCTGCTCCTAACAATGGCTCTGCTTGGCAAGGTTCCAGAGATTCTCAACTTAGCAATTTTGGCTTCAATGGTATCTGTAATATTTACATCTGGATAGGTGATTACATGAATAACTTCATTGGTATCAGCAAATTTTATATCGGTAGAATAAATATAATAAGTATAACAGCCATCATCGCCTCCACCGCATGAGGAAAGCAATACAAGAGAAAAAAGTAGGAGCAGTATTTTATTCATTGTTTTGTTACAGCAAGGTACACCAATTATTTATACATTTTAAAATGCCTTTGCTTTTTTATTGCGGTGAATTAAAAACCCCATTCTTACACCACCTTCCATGGCAAAAGCAAATTTATTATTGTGGTTAATATGAATGCCGGTTCCTGCGCCTACGTCATAAACCTCCACCATATTGTTTTGCCAATCATAGCCTAAATATTCTGTATAAGAAACGGTTTCATTGATTACTTTTTGATAGCCATATCCCACGCCTAATCCGTAGCTCAAATCCAGAGAAATTCTGTTCTTAAATACCCATTGTTTTCCTAAACTCAAAAGCACTCCGGCACTTCCCCGAGCAAAACGTTTATCCATATTTCTAATGGTGTATTTTGATTGCCTGTTGATGTATTGATAAGCGCTGGTATTAAAAAAAACTTCATTGAGTTCAAAATAATTGGCAATAATTGATGGTCGCAAATACCAACCACTTAAAAGATGTTGCTTTAATATAAGCTTGGGTCTAAAAGTGGTTAAATAAAAGGTATAGGCAAAACGCGCAAATGCCCCTGTCCTATTTAGGTATGCATCTTGCGCCAAACCAGCACCAATAATACCTATACCAATTTCCATGCTTCTCCTGGCAGCTAAACTGCTTTCAATGGCTAAATAGGTACTGCCATATAAAGGAATGAAAGGATCTATTTTTATGGCAAAATTTCTGTTTCCTAAAAAGTTAGCTTCAATTGTTTGCCCTTCCATTAACCTAATTACAGTACCGTTTGCATATACAATTCTGGCTACTAAATCTGTTTTAATCTGTTTCGGTTCGAACCGATTTTGGCTATCTAAAGTGTTATAATAAACCTCACGTGCAGCAATCTGTAGTACTTTAACGTAAAGGGTATCTCTGTTTGGATGAAGGATAATGAGATCTTGCGCCCAAGAGAATTGGGTAAGCAGTAGAAAGAAAAATAAGAAACCAATCTTTACCTGTTTCACTATGGAAAGATAAAGAAATATTTGAAAAATGAAATTGAATTAAATTATTTGGCTTGTCCGCCAATTAACAAACCAATTTTTAAACCTGCTTGATAAGAAAGCGCAACGCTATTGCTCTCTGGTGAGAAATTTGCAAAGCCAAAGCCACCCACATCTAATCCAGTTAATGATCCAAAATAATTATTGCTTGAGCTAGGAACCAAATTACCATTGTAGTAATAGTCCCATTTCTTTTTGCCAACTCCAATACCTGCAAAAAGGTCTACACAGAAAATATTAGAGAATACCCATTGCTTGCCAAAGTTGAGCATAAAGGCATAGCCAGAAACTTTTATCACTTGTTTATCAGATGCACTGCCACTACCATTGCCAAAATAATCTCTGCCATAACCAAAATTATCGTGGCGTACAAAAATAAATTCTGGTCGCAGGTAACCACCTTTTAAAATATGCGCATAACGCATTCCTTTTAAGTAATAATCTGGTGTACGTATTAATTTTAGTCCCAAACGTATAAAACCACCATCTGATTCTGAGAAGGTGTAAACGGAATTTTCATAAGAAGAAATACCAATCATTCCTAGTCCTATTTCTGCGCTCATACCGGGTTTAAGCGAATATTCAAAAGAACCTGAAACTACTTTACGAACAGGACTTAACATATCCATTTTAATGGCCATTTTGCGTTGGTTTACATAATTTTCTAGGTTAGAAAATTCGTCCTCAGCAAATTTCATGATGGTGCCATTTTCAAAAATGATTTTCTTTATTCTATCTTTTTTCTCCACCATTATTGGCATGTTTTCATCTACAGGCCATGACTTGTAGCGCACATCATTTACGCCTAATTCAATTACTTTAACCTGAAGTGTATCTACACTTCCACGCAATACCATTTTATCTTGCGCTTGACAATTTGCAGTAAAAAGAGCAATAAAAAAGAAGAATAGAATATACTGTTTTTTCATGCTTTACAAGAAACTAATCCATTTTTTTAGCACCAATAAGAATGCCTAATTTTAATCCACAAGAACCGGCCAAATAAACTGTGCCATCCGTGCTGGTTGCAAAACCAGTTCCAGATGGATTGTAATTGTTATAATCGTAATAAGAGCCATTGCCATAATAGTATGGATTGAATTGAGAGGTACTTGTAGTTTTAGAGGTAATGGCAGAAGAAATCTTTTTCTCATCACCTACACCTAATCCAATACCAGCAAATGCATCTACCAAGAAAATATCCGAAAACACCCATTGCTTGCCAAAATTCAATAAAAAGGCAAATGCTGAATTTCTGTATTTGGTTTCTCTAGTTTCTGTAACAATATCATACAGCTGCGTAGTTGTATTATAGGAAGATGTTTGAGAATAACCTGTTACCGTTGTATTGTAAAAATTAACAGCCAATTCAGGTCTAATATAGGCACCCTTCATTACATGTGCGTAACGCATGCCTTTTAAGTAATAATCTGGTTGGTTAATAAACTTGTATCCACCTTTAAAGAATGCGCCAGAACGAGAATTGTAATCGCCACTATTGGTTACGCTTGACCCCATGCCAATAAAGCCAACACCCACTTCCCAACTTCTGCCAGGTTCAATTGATTGCTC
>CANFHJ010000128.1 GCA_947446605.1 Bacteroidota bacterium
CCTTACCATGCTGGCCTAGATGCCAAGGTTAGGGCCGATCACCAAGACAAATTCTTAATGGAAGATGCCGATGTGATTGTGGCAACCATTGCCTTTGGGATGGGTATAGACAAGCCAGATGTACGTTTTGTAATCCATTATGATATTCCTAAGAGTATTGAAGGCTATTACCAAGAAACGGGTAGGGGCGGTAGAGATGGCTTGGAAGGGGAATGTATTTTGTTTTATAACCCTGCCGATATTGAAAAATTAGAGAAATTTTTAAAAGATAAGCCTGTTGCCGAACGCGAAATTGGTGAGTTGCTAATTTTTGAAACTGAAGCCTTTGCAGAATCTGCTGCTTGCAGAAGAAAATTCTTATTGCATTATTTTGGGGAAGAATTTCCAGAAAAAGATTGTGGCAAAATGTGCGACAATTGCAGACATCCTAAAGAAAAAGTAGATGGCCAAGCGGCAGCTATTTCTGCCCTTAAAATGATTAAAGAAATTAAGGGTAAATACAACCTGAAACATTGCGTTGATATTTTAATTGGCAGCAAAACCCACGAAGTGGCCATGAGTGGTCACCATGAAATTAGTAGCTTTGGCGTTGGCAAAGACCACGATGAAAATTATTGGAAATCTGTTATTCGCCAAGTTTTATTGCGCGGTCTGGTAACCAAAAACATTGAAAATTACGGCCTCATAGCTATCAATGAACAAGGCGAAGCTTTCTTGAAAAAACCGAGCAACTTTGAAATGTCTGTAGATAGGAAATTTGAGAAATTTACTGATACAGACGAAGACGATAGCCAAGTGGAAGCCGTATATGATGAAGTTTTATTTAGCATCTTAAAAGACCTTTGTAAAAAAGTTGCCAAGGCTAAAAACCTTCCACCTTATATAGTTTTCCAAGAGCCATCTCTCCAAGAAATGGCCTTTAAATACCCAATTACTTTAGATGAATTGTCAAAGATTACTGGGGTTAGCGCGGGTAAAGCAACTAAGTTTGGTAAAGAGTTTTTAGCTGTAATTGAAAAATATGTTACCGAAAACAATATTGAACGAACCGAAGATGTAACCATCAAATCGGTGGTCAATAAATCGGCACGTAAAATTGCCATTATTACCAATATTGATAAACGCGTGTCACTTGACGACATTGCGCGTGGACAAGGTATCAAAAAAGAGGAACTGCTAATAGAAATTGAAAATATTGTAAACAGTGGTACCAAACTTAATTTGAGCAGATACGTTAATGAAGTTACAGAGGAGGAAATTGTGGAAGAGGTTATGGACTTCTTTAGAAAAACCAACGAAAATGTAATGGAAGCTGCTATGAAGGAATACGGTGAGGAGTTTAGCAAAGACGATTTGCATTTATTGCATGTACATTTTATTAGTGAAATGGCAAATTAGGCCAATCAAATAATTTTACCTTTGCAATTAATTCCCTATTGATACATTTGTACTGACATTATAAACCTTTTGTGAGCACACAACATAAAAATGGCCACGGCCACCTCGACACCCTATCAGTAGGGGGCCTGGTAATCGCTCTTGGAATCATCTATGGCGATATTGGAACTTCTCCTTTGTACGTATTAAAAGCCATTATTGGCGATAAAATCATTAGTAAGGAACTAATTTATGGAGGTCTGAGTTGTATCTTTTGGACCCTCACGCTGCAAACAACTATTAAATACGTAATTATTACCCTAAGGGCTGATAATAACGGTGAGGGTGGTATTTTTTCATTATACGCTTTGGTAAAAAGGCGTAGGCCTCATCTTATTCTTCCTGCAATTATTGGCGGTTGCGCCCTCCTTGCCGATGGTGTAATTACCCCACCAATTTCAGTTGCTTCTGCGGTTGAAGGTTTGCGCATTATTAGACCAGATATTCCCACTGTTCCAATTGTACTCTTTCTGATTACTTTGTTATTTTTAGTTCAGAGAGGTGGTACTAATTTGGTAGGTAAGGCATTTGGTCCAATTATGTTTATTTGGTTTGGTATGTTGGCTGTTTTAGGTATTGCCAATATACCCTTGCATGCAGATGTTCTAAATTGTTTGAATCCTTATTATGCCTATAACCTTTTGGTAAATTACCCACAAGGGTTTTGGATTTTAGGTGCCGTTTTCCTTTGCACAACTGGAGCGGAAGCATTGTACTCAGATTTGGGGCATTGCGGAAGAAAAAATATTCGTATCAGCTGGATTTTTGTAAAGTCGTGTTTGTTGTTAAACTACTTCGGCCAAGGCGCGCAAATGCTTACCATGGAAGGTCAGCCTTTGGGAAAAGTAAATCCATTTTATTCTTTAATGTCGCCAGAGTTTTTACCATACGGAATTGTAGTTGCTACTTTGGCCGCCATTATTGCCAGTCAGGCTTTAATTAGCGGTTCATTTACCTTAATTTCTGAAGCAGTTCGTTTGAATGTGTGGCCAAAAGTTGCCGTTAAATATCCTTCAGATTTAAAAGGACAGTTATATGTGCCCAGCGCCAATTGGATACTTTGGGCTGGTTGTATGTGGGTAGTAATTTATTTTAGAGAATCTGCTAATATGGATGCAGCTTATGGTTTGGCCATTACCATTGCCATGCTTTCTACCACTTTATTGCTGGCCAATTATTTACTAAGTAGAAAAGTGAACCGCTTTTTTGTGGCTACACTTTTACTTATTTATGTTACCATAGAAGGGTCATTCTTGGTAGCCAATTTAATCAAATTTGAACACGGTGGTTGGTTTAGTTTATTGCTCAGTAGCTTCTTTATTTTTGTAATGTGGGTTTGGTTTAGAGGAAGAAAAATTAAAAACCGTTTAACAGAATTTGTGTCCCTTAAAACCTATATCCCTGTTTTAAAGCAATTGAGTGAAGACAATTCTATTTCAAAATATTCTACCCACTTGGTGTATTTAACCAGTGCCGATACTTTGTACGAAGTTGAATCAAAAGTGATGTATTCTATCTTGCAAAAACGTCCGAAACGCGCAGATATCTATTGGTTTGTGCATATTAACGTAGATGAAAAACCTTATACCATGGAGTATAAAGTAGAGCACATTGTTCCCAATGATATTATTAAAATAGATTTCAAATTGGGCTTTAGGATTGAACAAAAAATTAATTTCTATTTTAGAAAAGTGGTAGAAGAATTGGTTCGAAACAAAGAAGTGGATGTTACTTCAAGGTATACCTCTTTGCGCGAGCAAAATATTACGGGTGATTTCCGTTTTGTTGTATTAAAACGTCACCTCTCGCACGAAAATGATTTGAGTGGTTATGAGCGTTGGATCATGGATGCTTACTTTGCCCTCGACCGCTTTAGCATTAGTGAGGAGAAGGCTTTTGGCCTAGATACCTCTTCTGTTACAGTAGAAAAAGTGCCTTTGGTGATTTCGCCAATGAAGGAATTTAAATTGAAACGCGTATACGAAGAAGCGGGTCATTACGATTTAAATGCAGAAGCTGTTTAACAGCTTTTGCATTTAAATTTTACACACAAACTTATTTAATTTTTAATACGTAATAACAAGTTGTTGTTACAAAATCTCTGATCCAAGGGAGTGCGCTAATAAAGGCAAATTGTTTTCTTGGCTTAGCCCCAAACTTGTATTTATAGCTTGGGTTAATTAAGTAAAACTCTCTTTGGGCAATGCTAAATCCAGCAGCCTTGGTAATGCGTTCGAACCTATTGATGCTAATTTGGGTTTCTTTTACTTCAAGGGTATCAATAATTCTACCTTCAATTTCGCCAAAAGCTTTCATAATGCCTCTGTAAATAGGTGTTGGCAAAATATGGAAGTAAGGTAATTTTTCTAAAAACTTGCTGTCTAAACTTTGTTGGTGACCGCCATAAGGCATCAACCAAGGTGGAAAGGCAAAGAAAATAACCCCGTTTGGTTTCAAGAATTTGATAATATGTTTTACAAACTGTGCTTGTCCATGGATATGTTCAATGGTATCTTTCAATAATATGATATCATATTTTTCTGGCAAGTCGGCATCTGGGTTAATATCATAAACGTTCTTAGCAATAATTTCGGCCGAACCATTTGCGATTTCTTCTTTTAAGAACTCTTTGGCAATGGCACTGGCATGGTCTAATAATTCAATACCGGTTACCTTGCAACCTGCATTGGTAAATGCTTTACAAACACCGCCATAGCCGCTTCCTACTTCTAAAAAGCGCATGCCTTTTTCAATTTTCTTTTCGCGTTCAATAAATGGAATAATAAATTCCACTGTGGTGTCAAATTGTTGTTGAAAATACCTGCTGTGGTTGCCTTGTAATTCTATCATAATAATCTTGCTTGAGGCGAAAATAAGGAATTTCTGCTTTTCTCCTTTGGGTTTATTTGATTCCTTACAAATAGAAATGTAAGATTACTGTTAAGTTGAGCTATGGGCTATATAAGAAGTAAATTTGTGGCGTTAAGTTCACAAAAATAAATAAATATGGACCGTAGAGATTTTTTATCAAGTATTGGCGTGGGAGCGGCGTTTGCCTTAACGGCCTCATGCCTGGGTTCTTGCAAAAAGCAAGATGTTACCCCAAGTAGCGTAGATTTTACTGTTGACTTAACAGCTTCAAGCAATGCAGCCTTAAAAGTGAAAGGCGGATATATTATCCAAAACCAAGTGGTAATTGCCCAAACTTTAAGTGGTACTTATGCAGCTGCAACGGTAATATGCAGCCACCAAGGTGAATCGCGGGTGGTATATGATAAAATTAATAACCAATGGTATTGCGGAGCCCATGGCGCCACATTTGCCATAAATGGTTCAGGCGTAAACAACAACGGCAAAAACGGTTTAAGCGTTTATAAAACTACCTTAACAGGCAATAGCTTGAGGGTTTATTCGTAAGCCTAAAGTTCTTAATTCCTGCTATAGTTTGGCGCTTCTTTGGTAATGGTAATATCATGGGCATGGCTCTCTTTAGAACCTGCGCTGGTTATTTTTATGAACTTACCATTTTCTTGCAATTCTTCCACCGTTTTGGCGCCGCAATAACCCATACCTGCGCGCAAACC
>CANFHJ010000129.1 GCA_947446605.1 Bacteroidota bacterium
TATAGACATTAGCGACACCGGAAAAGGCATTCCCAAAAGCAAATTCAAAACGGTTTTCAAGCCTGGCTACACTACCAAAAAAAGAGGCTGGGGCTTAGGCCTATCGCTCACCAAACGCATTATCAAAGAATACCACAATGGCCAAATTTATGTGCGCCATTCTGAATTAGGCAAAGGCACCACTTTTAGAATTGTATTAGACGCCGTTTAGGAGCAAAACATTTATCCGGTTTACCGGATTTAACCGCCTTTTTGAGGCCTCCAAAATTTGGCATTCCTACTTATAGGTTGAAAATTTGCTGCTCAATTATTTTAGGATTGAACAACAAACAATTTTCACTTAAAGCTATGAACACACTTAACAATTTTAAAAACTGGAAAACACTTTTTTCTAGCAACAAAAACACCACAAACAACACCACTAAACAAGAAGGCGTAGTGGTGCATTTTTATGTGCCACTTAAAATGGCCACGCAAAACCTTTGTATTAACCCCAATTGCTTTCTTATTGACAACTACGAGGGCGAAAAAGTTGAACTCTTAAAAGGAGAAAACATTGCCACCGCACCACAATTTACAGCCGTTCCGGCACAAACTGCCTACCAATTTACTTTGCATTTTTCTGCCCTTCCTGCGCAATGCACGGGCTTTGATATTTTAGAAGATGTGGCCACAGAAAGCGGCTTGTTTATTCCACATGTAAAACGCAATGCTTCGGATATTTACCACATCCATTTGCAATAAGGTGCGCAATTTAAAAGGTAAAAATATGGTTGCGCTTTTTACAATCCATTCTGATGCTTTGGCGCTCGCCATTTAAAAGGCAATTCATTACATTTATTTGTTCAGATAGCGTTTCACATAAAAGCGTATTCTTAACTTCTATTTGTTTTGAATTGCTACCCAAAGGGGCTTCAAAATAACACCACACGGCCTCCTCTTCTATCTCATAACCAATGCAGGTAAATACTACCAATTGCTTGCCAATTTTAACCTGTAAACATTGCTGTATATAGGCATCCAAGAGTTTTTTATTTTCTTCGTTTACATTGGTAAGGTTCAATGGTAGCTTGTGTTTTTCATGCAAAGCAAACTGTATATCATCTATAAAAGGCCTGCAACTCAAATGAATGGTTTTGGCCTTGCTGTCTATTTGCAGCTCACTCACACTTAAGTAAAATGGATGTGTTGCATTCTTTGCACCCATACTTGGCACCAGAACCAATAATAATAGGAAGTGTTTTAAGTATTTTTTTATAGTTTGCATCTCCTCAAAGATAAACATCCTATGCAAGAATTTTGGGTTTGGTTTCAAACAGGTTTTTTTCATATCACAGATTTGGCTGGGTACGACCATATGCTGTTTCTCCTGGTATTAATTGGTCCTTACAACTGGGAAAACCGCAAAGAACTCTTTTGGCTCATTAGCGCTTTTACCTTAGGGCATTGCCTATCCCTGGCGGCCAGCACCTTGCACTTGGTAAAAATAAAAAGCTATTGGATTGAGCTGCTCATACCGCTTACCATTCTCTTAACAGCATTGGAAAACATCCTACTGCTTACTGCACACAAAATCCCCAATTGGAAATTCAAATACACACTCAGCGCCTTGTTTGGCCTTATCCATGGCTTGGGCTTTTCCTATTTGTTAAAAGCATTGTTGGGTCGAACCGAAAACTGGCTCTTGCCTTTATTTTCTTTTAATGTGGGCATTGAAATTGGCCAAATATTAATCCTTTGCCTCATTCTGCTTGTCAGTTTTTTACTATTTGTGCTTTTTAAGCTAAAAGAAAGAAACAGGTGCTTCCTTTTTTCGGGTATTGCCATTATCCTTGCTGTAGATATGATTTTGAGTAGAATTTAAACGCATACCACCTTTTATAAATGAAAAAATATACCGCTATACTCTGCCTCTTAAGCCTTGGATTTTTTAATGTACAAGCACAAAACTTGCGCAACAATCCGAGTTCAAACCATGGAAATAAATTTGAACAACTGGGCACCATTTTGCCAGATGCCTCACCCTACCGCACCGCTTCTGGCGCGCCAGGTGGCAGCTATTGGCAACAACAAGCAGATTATAAAATAAATGCAACTCTAGATGAAAAAGGCTTGCGCCTGCATGGCGATGAACAAATTACCTATTTCAACAATTCACCAGATGTATTGAGTTATTTGTGGTTGCAGCTAGATGAAAACCAACACCGCCCCACCAGTGAATCTAATTTTTTTGACGGATCGGAAGCCAATTTTCCGCTTACCACCGGGCAATTAGATGGCTTAAATACCAAACAAAATTTAGAAGGATACGGTGTAAATATTTTAAGTGTAACAGATACCCTTGGCAATGCCATTGCCTATACCATAAACAATACCATGATGCGCCTGGATTTGCGCAAAGCTTTGCAGCCAAAACAAAAAATGGTATTCCGCATTAAATGGAATTATAAAATTCCAGAACGCATGAAAATTGGTGGCAGGGGCGGCTACGAAAAATACGGCAACGACAGCAATTGTACTTTTACCATTACGCAATGGTACCCGCGCATGTGTGTGTACAGCGATTACCAAGGTTGGAACAACAAACAATTTACCGGCCGCGGAGAATTTTCTTTGGTGTTTGGCAATTTTGAGGTAAACATGAAAGTGCCTGCAGACCATGTGGTAGCTGCCACTGGCACCTGTACCAATTACAATGAAGTATTAAGTGCTGCGCAATTCTCTAGATGGATGCAAGCACAATCTGCCAACGAACCTGTTGAAGTGGTAAATTTAGAAGAAGCAAAATTGCGTGAAAAAAACCCTGAGCAAACTGAATTTAAAACCTGGAAATACAAAGCACAAAACGTAAGGGATTTTGCCTGGGGTAGCTCGCGCAAATTTGTATGGGATGCCATGGCAGAAAATAGCACTGGCAAAAAAGTAATGTGCATGAGTTATTACTCCAAAGAAGCTTACGGCTTGTATAGAAAATATTCTACCAAAACTGTGGCACATACCATACGGGTATACTCTAAACACACCATTCCCTATACTTACCCAGTGGCCATTAGCGTAGAGGCTGCCAATGGTATGGAGTACCCAATGATTTGTTTTAATTATGGCCGAACCGACGCCGATGGCACCTACAATGCGCGCACCAAATATGGCATGATTGGGGTAATTA
This sequence comes from Bacteroidota bacterium, assembly GCA_947446605.1. GTDB lineage: Bacteria > Bacteroidota > Bacteroidia > UKL13-3 > UKL13-3 > B1. The sequence continues at coordinate 3,167 of CANFHJ010000129.1, forward strand.
TTCATGAGGTGGGGCATAATTTCTTTCCTATGATTATTAACAGCGACGAACGCAATTGGAGCTGGATGGATGAAGGCTTAAATACTTTTGTGCAGTTTTTAGCTGAACAAGAATTCGACAATAATTATCCTTCTTCGCGCGGTCCTGCCCATAAAATTGTTGATTACATGAAGCTACCTAAAAACCAATTGGAGCCTATTATGACCAACAGTGAAAACATTAACCAATTTGGACCCAATGCTTACGCCAAACCAGCCACGGCATTAAACATCTTGCGCGAAACAGTTATGGGAAGAGAATTATTTGACTATGCCTTTAAAGAATATTGCAAACGTTGGGCTTTTAAACATCCTTCGCCAGCAGATTTTTTTAGAACCATGGAAGATGCCTCTGGCATTGATTTAGATTGGTACTGGCGTGCTTGGTTTTATGATATTGAACCAGTAGACATTGCCTTAGATAGCGTAATTTGTTTCCAGGTAAATTCATCGGATAAAGAACTCAAAGAAATGGTAGAAATTAAAAAACGAAATGCCAAATCAACCGAAGAATTTATACATGTATCGCGCTTAAGAAACAAAGCAAGTGGCATGGTGTTTTTGGTAGACAAAGACACCTCTTTGAGAGATTTTTATTACTACTACAAAGAGCCCAAGGAGGCCGAAAGCAGTACTAAAACCATTAACAAATACGAAAACATTACACCTGTGGCAGAAGCAGATTTGCAGCCCTACAAAAACAAGTATTACTACGAGCTGCATTTTAGTAATTTAGGGGGTGCTGTTATGCCAATTATTATTCAATGGAACTATGAAGATGGCAGCAGCGAAGTAGAATACATTAGCGCCTATATCTGGCGTAAAAATGAATACAAGGTAAACAAGCTTTTTGTGAAAGACAAAAAAGTGTTTTCTATCTTAATTGATCCATTTAAAGAAACGGCCGATATCAACGAAAGCAACAATGCTTGGCCAACAGAATTAAGCGTTTCGCGTTTTGATTTGTACAAAGCAAAAACCTTGGGCAGAGGGCAGAACAACGACGACAACCCCATGAAAAAAGCGCTAGGGAAATAAGCGTTTGGATGGGGCAATACTGCCAATAATCATACGCTTGTTTGACTAATATCATGTTTTGCGGGTACAGTGGAATTTATCTTTGAGTTTGAGAGCCAAAAGCTCCCATAACACCTAAAAAAGATAAATTAATTCCAATGGAATCGACTAAAAAACCTGAAGGACTCAAACAAATAAGCATTATGGACGGCAACGAGGCCGCCGCTTATATTGCTTACAAAACCAGCGAAGTTTGCGCTATTTATCCCATTACACCTAGCTCTACCATGGGCGAATGGGTTGACGAATGGAGCGCAAAAGCTTGGAGAAATATTTTTGGTCAAGTGCCGCGTGTAATGGAAATGCAAAGTGAAGCGGGAGCCGCAGGTGCCATTCACGGTGCCATCCAAGGTGGCTCATTGGCCTCTACCTTCACAGCCTCTCAAGGTTTGTTGCTCATGATTCCTAACATGTACAAAATTGCGGGCGAACTTACCCCTGCCGTTTTTCATGTGGCTGCAAGAACCTTAGCTACCCATGCCCTTTCTATTTTTGGCGACCATAGCGATGTAATGGCTGTGCGTGCTACAGGCTTTAGCATGTTGTTTGGCAACAATGCCCAAGAGGTAATGGACATGGCATTGATTTGCCAATCTGCTACCCTTGATAGCCGCATTCCTTTCTTAAATATTTTTGATGGTTTTAGAACCTCCCATGAAATTGGCAAAGTACATGTATTGCCAGATGATACCATTAAAGCCATGGTGAGCGAA
>CANFHJ010000130.1 GCA_947446605.1 Bacteroidota bacterium
AAAACAGTATTGCTAGGCAAAGCACCCATACCCACTTCTTTATTCAGCAATTTATAGCGATCATCGTTGGCATTGCTAGGCGTGGCATTATCATTATAAATCAAAATACCTTTATCGCGCAAACTCAATACCCACTTGTTATTGTAATCGTCACAAGTTAACCAACCTAATTCGTTGCCACCTAAAATGGTTCCAATATTAAAGGCGAACCAACCCGTTTTTGTTTTTACACTCAAAGGTTTGTTGACACCAAAATTACTCACCCATAAATTGCCATAATTATCAAAATCCATTCCGCCAGAAAGCAAAGGTTTATAGGTAGTATCGGCCACACTCAAACGTTGCAAAGTACTATTGGTTTCATCGTATTTTTTTACAATCACATTGTTTTGCATCTCAATAATACCGCCCCCAAAACTCGATAAATAAACCTCGTTGCCAATTGGATTTTTTCTTACGTCAATAAAATCTGAAAGGCCATTTAACATTGGAAACTCTTTGGTTTGAAAATTATACCAAGCATTGTTTTGGTATTGGTAAAACTTACTGCCATTATAAACCAACGGATCCCACCTATCGTTCACCGAACCACCCGTTACCCATAAGCGTTCATTTTCATACAACATATGCCCAAATGTTTTGGAATAGGGACCATTGGGTATGATATAATCCAATTGCGAAGTAGCTTTATTGTCAATGGTTAAACCATAATTATCATCCACCATACTGAGGTAACCACGCCTATCATACACGGCATCATTTCTAAAAGTATGTGGCAATGCTATTGGATTCTGATTTCCTTTCTCTATAAAAATTTCCGCTGGCGTTATAATCAACAAATCGGCATTTTCGGCCTCATAAGCGCTCAATTGCAAAGCAGTAATTTTCTTTCCAAGTGTAGGCAAATAATCTTGCCAAGTATTGCCTTCAAAAACTTTTAAGCCATCATCTACCAAAGCATATAAATTACCTTTGTAACTCATACTCTTTCCACTTAAACTAGAAGATTTTATGTTGAACCAAAAATTAAAATCATTGAGATTGGGAGCACTCAAAGAAGCTGCATAAATCCCTGTAAGTGCCGATGCATAAAGTTGTCCGTTAAAAACACTAATTGATAAAAATTCCAATTGCGCACCACCCGGACCTAAATTCTGATAAGAATCTACAATTTGCTTTTTATCCAAATCCAAAACCACAATTCCAAATGCGCAAGCCATGTATACCTTGTTTTCATAAAAGCAAAAATGATTGATAGATTTAGAACCAATCATACTTTTCAAAAACACATCAGGCACATTATAAATGCGGTGAGTAGCCTCATCAATTAAATCAATATTGGCATTGTTATAAACAACTACACTTACCTTTTTGGCTTCATTGTATTTTACCAATTTTACCTCTACATCAGATAAGCCGCTCACCTTCGACAATCTTTCTACGCTTCCATCCTCACAATCGTAGGTAAATAAGCCACTGTTTGAACCACAGTACAATTTATTTTCAACGCGTGTAATACTCGCATTTTTGAAATATGGCAAGTGTACACGCCAACCCTCAAAATTAACTTGAGCACTGGCAAACTGAACAGCTAAAATAAATCCTATTAAGAGCGAAAGTCTTCTCATTTTTTTAGTAAACAACCACAAATAAACGACATTGCCATAAAAATAGTGTAATAAAGCAGCTAAACAAGAGAAAGAAGAGCAATCAAAATTTAAGTATTTTGGCTACTTTTGCCCCAATATGTGGAATGCAATTGGTTCTTTCTGCATCCGGAATCGTTTCTGGCTGCTTGTTTCAATGGGTGTGCTTACCCTGTTTTTTGGTTTTTTTGCCACCAAAGTGGAAATGACCTACGACTTTGCCAAAATAGTTCCCAAAACAGATACCGACTATATAGAATACGTTAAGTTTAAAGAAACCTTTGGAGAAGATGGCAATATTTTAATTATTGGCACCCAAAGCAAAGACGCCTTTAAATTGGGCTTCTTCAACGATTTTTACGACTTAGGAAATGAAATTGAAGCAACAGAAGGAGTAGAGAAAATTATTTCTATAACCAAAGCCTACAATTTGGTTCGTAACGACTCTTTGCAAAGGCTTGCCATTGAACCTATTCTTAACCATAAACCTAAAACACAAGGTGAATTAGATACTTTTCAAAACTATGTTAAGACCTTAAAGTTTTATAATGGGCTATTGTACAACCCAGAAAACGATTTGGTTTTAATTGCTGTAAATCTTAAAAAGAAACAACTCGACAGTAAGGCACGAATTCCCTTGGTAAAAGGAATTGAAGAAAAAGTAAGGGCCTTTGGGCTTAAACACAATTGCGAAATGCACTTCTCTGGTTTGCCTTATGTAAGAACAATGATGAGTTCTAAAGTGGCTGATGAAATTAAAATCTTCACCTACCTTTCTATTTTAATTACCGCCATATTTATATTCCTATTTTTTAGGTTTATGAGCGCAGTTATTTTCTCGCTCATTGTAGTAATTATTGGTGTTGTGGCCACTATGGGTTTATTGGCTTTGTTTGGCTATAAAATTACCATCTTAACAGGTATATTGCCACCATTGATGGTTATTATTGGGGTGCAAAACTGTATTTACTTGCTTAATGTTTATCACCAAGAATTTACCAAACATGGAAATAAAATATTAGCACTTTTACGGCTCATCTCAAAAAACGGATTAGCTCTATTTCTTACCAATGTAACAACGGCTGTTGGCTTTGTGGTATTTAGCTTTTCAGGAAGCGCTATGCTCGATCAATTCTCTGTTATTTCTGGATTGGTTATTATGATTATCTATATCATCTCATTGGTATTTATTCCAATAGTTTATAGTTACCTGCCACCTCCTAAAATTAAGCATACCAAACACCTAGAAAGTATAAGACTCAACAGTGTTTTGAAACAATGTAACAATTTGGTTCATAATCATAGAAAAGCAATTTATTTGGGTACACTATTGTTGTTAGGACTTTCAATTTACGGATCATTTAAGGTTAGAAACCTGGGGTATGTTGTAGATGATTTACCTGAAAGCGATCCTGTTTACAGGGATTTGAAGTTTTTTGAAAAACATTTAAAAGGTGCCTTGCCTTTTGAAATTAGAATTGATACCCGCAGAGAAAATGGCGTAAAAGATTATGTAACCTTACAAAAAATAAATCGCCTTCAAAAAGAATTACACCAATTCCCAGAGCTTTCAAAACCTACTTCAATTGTAGATTTCCTAAAGTTTGCCAACCAAGGAATGAACTACGGAAACGAAAAATTTTATACCGTTCCAAGTGTGGTAGACATTGCAGGAATTGTAGATTATTTGCCTAAATCAGACAAGAACAATAATATTCTAAAATCTATGGTAGACAGCACCTACCGACTAGCCCGCGTGAGTGTACAAATGGCCGATGTAGGTTCGGTAGAAATGAAAGTTTTAACCAAAGCGGTACAAGCCAAAATTGATTCTATTTTTCCTAAAGACCAATACGATGTGAAGATTACAGGTACCAGTGCCATTTTCTTAAAGGGTAATGACTATCTCATCGACAACCTTATTCAAAGTATGGTTTCGGCCTTAATCATTATTTCTATAATGATGGCCTTCCTTTTCTTTAGCTGGAAAATGGTATTGATTTCATTGATTCCAAATTTAATTCCATTGATCATGACCTTTGGTATCATGGGCTTCTTCGATATTCGTTTGAAGCCTTCTACCATCATTATTTTTAGTATTGCTTATGGTATTGTGGTTGATTTTACCATACACTATTTGGCCAAATACAGACATTCGCTTAAGAAGCACAATTGGGATATGAAAGCTGCCATTCCAGACAGTTTAATGGAGGCGGGACCAAGCATTATTTATACTGCAATTGCCCTATTTGCTGGCTTTGCAATTTTTGCCTTTTCAAGTTTTGGAGGAACCGTTGCCTTGGGTGTATTAACATCCCTTTCGCTGCTATTTGGAATGTTTATGAACCTTTTACTTTTACCAGCAATGCTACTTTCGCTTGAAAAGAACATCAATGCAAAAAAAGAATTGGGCACCACTTTGGTAGAAATTGAACCAGAAGACGAAGCTTAAGCGACCCAAAAAAAGCCACTTATTCTACTTTCAATTATCCCTACATTTTCCTATTTTAGCACCCTTTTGCGGCCAAAAGTATTTTGAGCGCAAGTAATTGTTTTTGAGATGAGTAAGTATAAAGAATATAAAAAATTAGATTTTCCTGCCTTTGAAGAAGCGGTTCTTGATTTTTGGAAGCAAGAACAAGTCTTCGAAAAAAGTATCAGCACACGTGAAGGTGCCCCTTCTTATGTTTTTTATGAAGGTCCGCCAAGTGCAAATGGAATGCCCGGCATTCACCACGTAATGGCACGTGCTGTAAAAGATATTTTTTGCAGGTACAATACACTTAAAGGTTTTCAAGTAAAACGCAAAGGAGGCTGGGATACACATGGCTTGCCAGTTGAGCTTCAAGTAGAGAAAACTTTGGGCATTACCAAAGAAGACATTGGCAAAAAAATTACCGTTGCAGAATACAATGAGGCCTGCAGAAAAGACGTAATGAAATACACCGATGTTTGGGATAAACTTACCAATAGAATGGGTTATTGGGTAGACCTCAGCGATCCATACATCACCTACGAAAATGATTATATAGAAAGCCTTTGGTACCTTTTAAAAGAACTATATAAAAAAGGGTACTTATACAAAGGATATACCATTCAACCTTTTTCTCCTGCTGCAGGTACAGGTTTGAGTAGCCATGAGCTGAACCAACCTGGCACTTACAAAGATGTTAAAGACAATACCGTTGTTGCACAATTTGAAATTACCGATCCTAGTCAGATAGGTATAAGCGGCGAAAAAGCTTACTTCTTAGCTTGGACCACCACTCCTTGGACTTTGCCTTCTAATACCGCATTGGCCGTTGGCGAGAAAA
>CANFHJ010000131.1 GCA_947446605.1 Bacteroidota bacterium
ATATAAAAATGTAAATTGTTTCTAATCCATTGCCCATCTAAGCTTAATGTTACCTGATTAATATTTGTATTGCCGTTTTGAAATACTTGTGTGAAGTTGTTATGGTAGGTTTCACCTTTGGCTCTTTGCACTTTATAATGCTCAAGGCTAGCGTTTTCATCCACAAAAATTTCATTTACCACATTGGTAAAAGAGGCATGTGTTCCAATGGCAATGTAATTTTCTATGATACTTCCATGTGCAGATTCTTCAATTACAATGAGGTTTCTGGGTTGTTGAAATATGCCATGTTGGGTAGCATCGGTAATATTGGTAAGCATCAATGGATACTTCATTTTTGTACCTTTTGGCACATAAACAAAAGCGCCATCACTCATCAATGCCGTATTCATGGCAATCATTCCTTGCCCTTCAAAAGTTGCATATTTACCAAAATGCTTTTCAATAAGGGTAGAATATTCTTTTCTAGAATTGGCCAAACTGCTTAAAACAATACTTGGTTCATCTTCTAATATTTCAGATAGTTCAGGAAATAAACAACCATTTACAAAAACCAATTTATTACAAATAAGGGTATTTAGAATTCCAGCTTCCAACAAGGATTTTGCATCTAAATCACTCACACAAGTTTGGCTAAAATTACCTTCAGCTATTTTTCTAATACTGGTATATTTCCACTCCTCATTCTTCAGGTTAGGTAAGCCACATTTTTCTAATTCTGCAAAAGCTTTGTTGCGAAGCTCAAAAAACCAATCCTTTTCCGCTTGCGCAGCGTAGGCAGAATAGTCGCTTTTAATTTGATCCAATAAATTCATCTTATTCTTACTTGTTGCTATGAATCTATTTTGCTAATTCAACTTCTTGTTTGATCCAATCGTAACCTTTTACTTCCAGCTCTTTGGCCAATGAAGCATCGCCACTTTTTACAATTCTGCCTTTGTACAAAACATGCACAAAATCAGGTACTATATAATCCAATAATCTTTGGTAGTGGGTTATAACCAAAAAGCTTCTCTCGGGCGTTCTTAACTTATTTACACCAGCCGAAACCAAGCGCAATGCATCAATATCCAAACCAGAATCGGTTTCATCCATAATACAAAGTTTAGGTTCTAACATGGCCATTTGAAATACTTCATTGCGTTTCTTTTCTCCACCACTGAAGCCTTCATTCAATGAACGAGAAGTTAATGATTTATCCATTTCCATCTCTTCCATTTTTAATTTCATGAATTTCAAGAAATCCGTTGCTTCCATTGGGTCGAGCCCAAGGTATTTACGTTTTTCATTGATAGCAGTTTTTAGAAAGTTGGTGCTACTCACACCAGGTATTTCAACAGGGTATTGAAATGCTAAGAACAATCCTTCTCTTGCACGGTCTTCTGGCGACAATGCCAATAGGTCTTTGCCCATGAAAAGGGCAGAACCATCATTTACTTCATAATCGGAACGACCAGCCAATACTGAAGATAGGGTACTTTTACCAGCACCATTTGGTCCCATAATGGCATGTACCTCACCAGGCTTAATGTCTAAATTAATTCCGTTTAAGATTGCTTTTCCTTCAATGGAAGCTTTTAAATTATTTATAGAAAGCATATTCATTTTATTATTTTTATTGGTGCTTTTTTGTGAGCTACCTTATATTATCCTACAGAACCTTCAAGAGAAACTGCCAATAGTTTTTGTGCTTCTACTGCAAATTCCATTGGTAATTGGTTCAACACTTCTTTACAAAATCCGTTAACAATTAATGAGATGGCTTCCTCTAAAGCAATGCCTCTTTGGTTGCAATAAAAAATTTGATCTTCACCAATTTTACTTGTACTTGCTTCGTGTTCTAAAGTGGCTGTATTGTTATTTACTTCAATATATGGGAAGGTATGTGCGCCGCATTTATCACCAATAAGCATACTGTCGCACTGGGTGTAATTCCTTGCCTGACTTGCATTCTTGTTAATTTTAACCAAGCCTCTGTAACTGTTTTGCGAGAAGCCTGCAGAGATACCTTTAGATACAATTCTACTTTTGGTATTCTTACCAATATGAATCATTTTTGTACCAGTGTCTGCTACTTGTCTGTTGTTTGTAACGGCAACTGAAAAGAATTCAGCAGCGCTGTTATCACCTTTTAAAATACAACTTGGGTATTTCCAAGTTATGGCCGAACCGGTTTCTACTTGTGTCCAAGAAATTTTTGAAAAGGCTCCTTCACAACTACCGCGCTTAGTTACAAAATTATAAATACCACCTTTACCATCTTTATCTCCTGGATACCAATTTTGAACCGTAGAATATTTTATTTCTGCTTTCTCCATTGCTACCAACTCAACCACTGCTGCATGCAATTGATTTTCATCGCGCATAGGAGCAGTACAACCTTCTAAGTAACTTACATAACTTTCGTCGTCTGCAATTATTAAAGTACGCTCAAATTGGCCTGTGTTCTCTGCGTTAATGCGGAAGTAAGTAGACAATTCCATTGGGCAACGCACCCCTTTTGGAATATATACAAATGAACCATCAGAGAATACGGCGCTGTTTAATGCCGCATAATAATTGTCTGTGGAAGGTACTACCGAACCCAAATATTTTTTAATTAATTCTGGATGCTCATGTACCGCTTCAGAAATGGCACAAAAAATCACGCCTTTTTCTTTTAGTTGTTCTTTAAAAGTTGTTGCAATTGACACTGAATCAAATACGGCATCTACTGCAACACCTGTTAATCTTTTTTGTTCCAATAAACTAATGCCAAGCTTTTCAAAAGTCTTTAGTAATTCTGGATCAACTTGGTCTAAACTATCTAATGTGATTTTTTGCTTTGGAGCAGCATAAAAAATTACTTTTTGGTAATCTACTTTTGGGTAGGAGAAATTTTGCCAAGTAGGCGCTTCCATTTTCAACCAATTGCGATAGGCTTTTAATCGCCATTCTAACAACCATTCGGGTTCATTCTTTTTTGCTGAAATAAAGCGAACAGTATCCTCGCTCAACCCAATAGGGGCTGTTTCCATTTCAATATCTGTAGAGAAACCGTATTTGTATTCTTGGCTAACAACCTGGTCTATAATGCCTATTTCTGGTTCCGACATGGGTAATGCTTCATTATTTGATGGCAAATTTAAATAAAAATTAGATTTATTTATACTAAATCTAAATAATATACAAAGCTATTGATAGAAAGTTTTAAACCCAATAAAAATAACAGGTTTAAGAGGAAAAATTAGCACTAAAATTGACCCTAATCCGAATAATTTATTTGTTTAGTGGTGACAAACATGGGTACTTTGTGGCGGAATGGAAAAAACATCTCTTCACTTCAAAGAATATGGGCAGGGCGAACCTTTATTGATTTTACATGGTTTTATGGGCTCCTTAGACAATTGGCACAGTTTGGCAACACAATTTGGCGCCAAATACCATGTTTATAACCTCGATCAAAGAAACCACGGAAAATCTCCCCATAGGGAATTTCATTCAATACCTTTAATGGTAGCAGACTTGAGGCAATTTATTGAGGAGAATAAGCTATCTAAAGTATCTTTAATTGGCCATTCAATGGGAGGGAAAGTAGTAATGGAATTTGCCCTACGGTACCCAGAATTGGTGAATAAATTGATTATAGTTGATATTGCTCCTAAACAATACAAGCGCGGGCACGATGATGTTTTTGAAGCCATTTTTGCTGTAGACCTTAATAAAGTGATCAATAGAAAAGATGCGGAGAATATGATGGAACCTTTTGTGCAAGATTTTGGAACAAGGCAGTTCTTAATGAAAAACCTAGATAGGGCAGAAGATGGCAGTTACAATTGGAAAATGAATTTAAATGTATTGCACCGCGATTACGAAGAAATAATACGTTCTATAAATAGTGATAATCCTTTTTTAGGAAGCACACTTGTTATAAAAGGTGGCAATAGCAGATATATCAATACAGAAGACGAAACAGATTTTGAACAACTTTTCCCTGCTTACCAGCTCAAAAGTATCGCAAATGTTGGGCATTGGGTGCATGCAGAAGCACCAAAAGAGTTTTATGAAATGGTGAGCAAATTTTTAGCTTCTTAACCCTTAGGGTTTGAACCCAAATTCTGTTTTTAATTGTTCTTCGGTTTTATTTAAAATATTGACATCCATTTTTATATCAGAATAAGGCCTGTCGCTAGTATTTTTAGGCTGTTTGGCAATACTATCAGCTACATTCATGCCCGCAATTATTTTACCAAAAACGGTATAGTTTTTATCCAAAAAATGGGTGCCAGCTTTATTAGTTACAATATAAAACTGACTACCATCCGATGATTTAGCAGGGTTATTGTCGCGCGCTGCACCTACTGAGCCATAATCGTGTTTGAGGCTATCAACAAATTCTGCAGGAATCATATAACCTGGGCCACCATCACCATCATTGGTAGTGTCTAAATCTTTTGAATTGGGATCGCCACCTTGTATCACAAAGTTTTGAATCACCCTATGGAATGTGGTATTGTCGAAATAATTGGTATCCGCCAAGCCAAGGAAATTGGCTCGGTGTAGGGGTGTTTGCTTGTAAAGCCACATATACATATTTCCAAATTTGGTTTTAATCTCAACGATTTTTTCAGTGGAAATCTCAGGCGTAAGCACTGGACTTGCAGCCTTTTTGCAGGTTAAATTGAGCAATCCAATAATGGCAAAAAACAAAAATATTTTCTTCATAACTAGCAATATACTAAAAAGGAAAGTTCTGCCCAAAATGCGGGTAAACATAAAACCAGTAGGCTAAAACATTTTCTTTTGAAAATACCGCATTAATATTAGGTTTGCACCACTAATCAACCCCCTTATGGCAATTACTACACTTGGACAATTTATTATCGAAAAGCAACAGGATTTTCCCTATGCAAAAGGTGAATTATCTCGCTTATTAAGAGACATTGGAATCGCTGCAAAAAT
>CANFHJ010000132.1 GCA_947446605.1 Bacteroidota bacterium
CCGGCATAGGCCTCATCAGAATTTTCAATAAAAAGGCGTTCCAATTCATTGCGCGATATTTTCTTTAATAAGGCAGCTGCAGATTTTCCACTGTTTGGGTTTAAGCGCAAGTCCAACGGGCCATCTAATTTTAAAGAAAATCCTCGATCTGGGTTGTCAATTTGCATAGAAGATACGCCCAAATCGGCCAAAACAAAATCAAATAAACCCACCTCGTCCTCTAGTATATCTATGCCAGAAAAATTCATTTTTTTTATCAATAAATCGGCATCTCCATAGCCCAAATTGTTGAGGCGTTCTTTGGTTTTTGGTAATTCAAACGGATCCACATCCAAGGCAACCAATTTTCCTTTGTGCTTTAATTTTTTGAGTAATTCTAAACTATGTCCGCCATAGCCCAAGGTGGCGTCTAATCCGGTTTGGCCAGGTTTTACTTTTAAAAAATCTAGAATTTCATCTACGCAAATAGAACGGTGCATACCTGCAGGGGTCTTCCCTTTTTGCATAACTTTTTCTACATCTTCACTGTATTTTTCTGGATCTAATTCTTTGTATTTTTCTTTAAACGCTTTTGGATGGGTACCCGCATAACGCACACGTCTTGTTGGTTTTGGTTCTTGTTGCTCCATTTTTAATTTTTCAACTAATGAATCGAAATTAATTCAAATGCTGGTAACACCTGCCGCTTGGATTGGTAGTCATTCTTTTGCACCTGTTTCCAGCTTTGGTTATGCCAATACATTGTGTGGCAATATTTTTCTTTGGTCCATTGCCACTATGCGTTTGGTGATGCATTGCAGTCCAATTCCAGCAAGGAATACAAACATTTGCTTCTAATTCATTTTCGTCTTTGTCTGGCAGCAATGGAAAGAAATTGAGTCCTGTAACTTCTTCCACTTTATCAATGCTTACGGCAAAGTCTTGCAGGTTTTGGTTCGAACCTTCATTGGGTAAAATAAAACCAATTGCTTTTACATTGGGTAGTCTGTAATCTAAAATAACTTTATAAAAATATTTTGGCACTGCCACCCTATGAATGCCTATACGTGGCAAATCTGAAGTTAAAATGGGTCCTGTTACTATGTATATATCTTCATTTTCAACAGCCCATGTTCGAACCAATTCTTCCAAATGTTTCCAAATGCCGCGGTTAAAACTTGCCAATTGCGGACTCATATTGCTATAGTAAAAAGATTCTGCTATAGCTGTTGCCGACCATTCCATATCTGCAGCAGGCGCAAGATGGCCTTTGTCGTAACCAGAATGGGAATAATCCTCATCCGTTGCTGTACCCGTTTTTACTTTTGGGTCGGGATAAAATCTATTGCTGCGTTCAAAAACTTTATGTGTTTCAGTGGCATCCATTTCATAGGCTACCCAAGATGCTTGTTCGTATGCCTCGTTATAGAGCAAAGAGTACCCAACATGCGTAACAATATTTTCTTTGTGCGGGGTAAATGGTATTTCTAAATAGGGGATAGCAATTGTATTTCCTAGTTGTTCTATGCTGTTAATCTTTTCGCCAGGCTTGTTTTGATGCGTTTTAAGGGAGGTTTTATTGCTTGCTCCAACAAACTCCCATGCGCATAATGAAACAACGCTCAGCCCTATTAAAAGAAATTTTATTTTTCGCATGGGAATTGTTTGCAAATTAATTTAGCCAGCTTATCGCTTGCTGGTAGTTACCTGCTCAATTCTCTTCTGGTAATTGCTTCCTTGAAAAATTCTATTTACATAAATTCCTGGTGTATGAATATGGTCGGGTTCCAAAGTTCCAACTGGCACCAATTCTTCTACCTCTGCAATGGTAATTTTTCCGGCCATTGCCATTAATGGATTAAAATTTCTAGAGGTGGCACGAAAAACCAAATTGCCATGCGCATCACCTTTCCAGGCTTTTACAATGGCAAAATCAGAATCAAAGGCATGTTCCAATAAATAGGTTTTCCCATTAAATTCTCTTGTTTCTTTTCCAATGGCAACCTCGGTTCCAACCCCAGCAGGTGTAAAAACAGCAGGCATTCCGTATCCAGTTGCCATGCAACGTGTGGCCAAAGTACCTTGAGGAATTAATTCTACTTCTAGTTCTCCACTTAACAATTGGCGTTCAAATTCTGCATTTTCACCTACATAAGAAGAAACCATTTTCTTCACTTGTTTGGTTTGTAATAAAAGACCTATTCCAAAATCGTCTACCCCCGCATTGTTAGAGATACAGGTAAGGTCTTTTACACCTTTTTGAACCAATGCTTGGATGCAATTTTCTGGAATACCACACAAGCCAAAACCGCCCAACATAATTACTGCGCCAGACTCAATGCCTTCAATTGCTTCTGCTGCATTGTTTACTACTTTCTTTAACATATCGTTTTTTATTATTCAACCACCGCCGATAAATCACAATCGCATAAAGCTTGGCAAATGGCTTGCATTTTTTCTAATTCTCCATTTTTAACAGATGCTTTACCTTTATAATGAACCAATAAGGCGCATTGTTCAGCCTGAATTTGATCGTGCTCGCAAATATCCATTAGGCAATCAATCACATGGTCAAATGTATTTACATCGTCGTTGTACAATACTACTTGGTATTGCTCACCAACATGCTCCAATACATCTACCGATTCCTCTGGTTTACTTACTTCTTTCACCATGCTATTTTGCATTTTCAATTTCGGGCTTTTTATTAAATGCAAATTTGCTTTCTGTTCCTGCCCTCAATCTTTGAACATTGCTTCTATGGGTATAAATTACCATTAATGCCAATGCGGCACAAAAATACATGAAAATTGGTTCATTGGGGCCATACACCATAATAACAAAAAGTGGGCTTAAAAGAGTTCCTATCATTGAGCCAAGTGAAATATACTTGCTAATCCAAACAACAATTACAAATGTAATTGCGCATAACAAAGAAACTGGTCCGCTAATTCCTACCGTCATTCCTAACAAGGTTGCAATTCCTTTTCCTCCTTTAAAGCCAGCAAAAATTGGAAATACATGTCCTATTACTGCCAAAACACCAAAAAGCATTTGGTAGCTTTTGTAGCTGGCATCTGTATCCAAGATATCATGCTGCAACAATACTAGGCTACTTGCCGCCAAACCTTTTAAGAAGTCTAAAAATAAAACAGTAATTCCTGCTTTTTTTCCCAAAATACGTAAGGTGTTGGTTGCACCCGCATTGCCACTTCCATGCTCGCGCACATCAATATTAAAAAACCATTTGCCGATCCAAACAGCTGAAGGAATAGATCCTAGTAAATACGCAGCCAATGCTGCCATAGCTAAAAATGTTTGATTCATATTTTATTTTTTTTGCGCCCGCACAAATTTATTTCGGTCCGAAATATTGGCTTGCCTAATTTTATAATCTTCTTTTTCTTTTGAAACTTTATCAATATTCGCTTTTATAATTTCATTAAATAAAATGTCGGAACTAATTACTGCCATTACTCCTTTTTGGTATTTAAAGAAATACCATGAGCCTTGCGGTTGTTGAATATAAATTACCAAATCATCGCCGCCTCTCTTTTTAGTAATTTCAATTTTACCTTTTATTCTTCTTTCAATTAAATTTTTATCAATGCTCCTAAGTCCCAATTCTCCTGTACTTCCAAAGGAACGTGTGGCAGTATTCCAAACCAATGTAACATCTGTAAAAAAGAAAGTTTTAAGCAAATCTTCCATATTCTTAGTGCTCAATTCTTCTTCCATATTGTCACCCAATTTCTTGAAGGTTTTTTCTTCCACCAATTCTGGAATACTAATTTTAATTACCCTGCTATCAAAAAAATCTGCCGAAGCTGCCGTTGATTGTTCTGTTAAAGAGTCTACCATCATTTTAATTGCTGCCGATGGCAAAATCATGTCTACCAACATGGTTAGTTTTAGGCCAAAAGTGGTATCTGCTAAATTAAAGGTTGCATAGCCTGCACTGTTAATATTAAAACCTTGTGTATTGAATCCAAAATTAAACTTCCCTTCGCCATACACGCTTTTCTTTTGCTCGCTCATGGCCATAAAATTGCCACGTTTATCATCTCTAAACACTTTGCCATAACTGCCTAACCTAAATTCATCAAATTTTTCATTGTAGGTAAAGGTTCCTTCGCATTTTAGCAATTCTTGGTCGCTTGTATTACGTTTTCTTGAAAACAAAGCCGGATACACGTGCGTTGAATCACTGCTAACAAAAAATCCATTGGTTAAGGCTTGTCTATTTAAATTGGTCAATGGTGGCACTAAGTTGATGTATACAGAATCAGGGTTAATTGTTGCAGCTGCTCTGAACCAATCTGTTTTAGGGATAAATTGCTTGTGCATGCCTTTAAAAAATCCACTGTATTCTAAGTTCTTATTAAATGAATGTAAAATGGTATTTCCTCTAAAACCAATTTTTGGTCCTACCATAAAATTAATGGTATCTGGAATTAAAGTTTTTCCTTCTAAGAATTTTTTCTCTACTACATAAATTTGGTCTAAATAAAATTTCTGTGGTTTCTTATTGTGGTCAAAATAGGTATAGGTGCCAGCGCCAATGCAATCGGTGCGGCCATTGATTTTAATACCTACTCCTTCAATATCATGGTATTGGTTTACTGTATCGGCTTTAATTTTTGCATTTACCAACATGTCCATTTCTGCATTTTGTCTTAGTACAGCTTTGCCACTATCTGGAAAAACCTTGCTATCTGCAACAATGATGAATGGAATTTTACCAACTTTCATCACATAATCGTTGAGCGTTAATAATGCCGAACCTGCTGAATATTTAAGCTGCTCTTGACTGGGTTTATTGCTAAGTAAATAACTTCCAGCTTCCATATTTGCGGGTTTAACGGGACCAGTAAATTCCAATGTTTTTGGAATCATATCCCATTTCAGTTTTTCAAATGAGCCTGAATAATTGTTTAACACAAAAGTATTGTTCA
>CANFHJ010000133.1 GCA_947446605.1 Bacteroidota bacterium
ATCATGACATCCAATTTAGGTTCGAGACAATTGAAAGACTTTGCGGGAGGGGTTGGCTTCTCTACGCCAAGTAAGGCTGCAGATACAGATAAGAATATTAAAATTGTGATTGAAACAGCTTTAAAACGCTTTTTCTCTCCTGAGTTTTTGAATAGAATTGACGATGTAATTGTTTTCTCTTCTTTAGACAGAGATTCTATTAGAAAAATTCTTGATTTGAATTTAGAGAAACTATTGAAGCGCATTGAAGATTTGGGTTTCAAAGTGAAATTTTCTGATGTTGCAAAGGAGTTTTTAGCCGATAAAGGTTTTGATCCAGAATTGGGTGCAAGGCCTTTGGGAAGAACCATTCAAAAATTTGTGGAAGATCCAATTGCAGAAGAATTGTTGAAAATGGAAATGAGCGAAGGCGATACCATTGAAATTGACTACGACAAAGAAGCCAATACAGGTGAATTAAAAATTAGTAGTGGCAATAGCGGTGCGCCAAAGAAACCGGGAAGAAAGAAAAAAGATACCAGCAACGAATAAATTTGTTGACACCAGAATAGCTGTTGTATTTCCTTTAAAAAAAAGGCGTGCAGCAGCTATTTCTATTTAACACCGCATGAAAATTAGTTTATTACGACTAGGAAAATTACACTTAAATTTTGCACAGAGTGGCTTTGATGAATATGCGAAGCGCTTGCAACATTATGTGAAATTTTTGGATGTATTGTTGGTGGTAAATAGCAAGAGTAAAGACCCAGAGCAAATTAAAAAAGCGGAGGCTGATGCCTTGTTGAAGAAAATACAAGCAACAGATTTTGTGATTTTATTGGATGAACGTGGCAAGAGTTTAAGCAGCGAAAAATTTGCCAGCTATTTGGAACTGTTGCAACAACAAACCAGTCATCTTGTATTTATTATTGGCGGCGCCTATGGTTTCGACCAAAGAATTTACGAGCGGGCAAATGCGCAATTGTCTATCTCGGCATTTACGTTTTCTCACCAATTGGTACCGCTTATTTTTGGTGAACAATTGTACAGAGCATTTACAATAATTAAGGGCGAACCTTATCATCATGCGGGGTAGCGGCGGAAAAAGAAGCGAGAGGCGAGAAGCGAGAGGCGAGAGGCGAGTTTTTTTTGATGGTCCGCCTGCGCTAAAGCTTCGGCGGATGAGATTTACTGGTTGGATGAAGCAAAATATTGTTTATTTATTTTAGAAAAAATCAAGGATTTTGGCTAGAGGCAAGAAGCCAGAAGCCAGAGGCCAGAAGCTATAGACAAAAAATGAATTGGGTAGAATTTTGGGATAAGCGAGGGACATTGCAAGGGGCTGCGGGGCAGGTGGGGAGAGTTGTGAATGGACAAGAAATGGACGAGGTGCTATTGAAAAAAATTGCGCAGCAAATTGCCTTGCAATTGGATTTGAAACCCACTGATGTTTTACTGGATGTTTGTTGTGGCAATGGTGCTTTGAGTAAATTATTACTCCCCTATTGCAAGGAAATTAATGGCATAGATTTTTCGCAGGCATTGATGGAGAAGGCAAAAAAAGAGGCTCCACCACACATTCAATTTCATTGTGCAAGTGCCTTGGATTTTAATTTACCTCAGCAATTTGACAAAGCTGTTTTGTATTTCTCTTTTCAATATTTTGAAACTTATGCCGAAGGCAAAAAAGTAATTGCCAATATGCTGCAACACGCCAAACCAGGAGCATTGCTGCTCATTGGCGATATTACCGATAGCAGAAAGTTTTTCAGGTATTATAATTCTTTATCGGCGCTTTTGCGTTGGTTCAAACAGAAAATAAATAAGCAAAACAACATGGGAAAATTTTGGCACCCAAATGAGTTGTTTAAAATCTGCGAAGAGTTGGGCGTGAAAGGGCAATTGGTACAACAAGAAAATTGGCAACCTTATGCAGGGTATCGTTTTGATTTTTTAATTAGCAAATGATTTTTTTAGAAGCGAGAGACGAGAAGCGAGAGGCGAGTTTTTTTTGAGAGCCCAGAATCCAGAGTCCAGAATCCAGATTTATTTTAAGTAGCGAGAGGCGAGTTTTTCCACCTGCGCTGAAGCTTCGGCGGATGCGATTTACTGGTTGGTGGTTTTAAATGATCGTCATGCTGAGCTTGCCGAAGCATTTTTCTTTTGGAGGAGGTAGTGCTAAAAGAGAACTATGGTTCGGCAAGCTCACCATGACGTAGCTCGGCAAGCTCACCATGACGTGGTTCGGCAGGCTCACCATGACGTGGTTCGGCAAGCTCACCATTGTGATTTTCCGGCTAGAAGCCAGAAGCTAGCGGCCAGAAGCTATTCCTTCACAAATCCGTTGCGTTTCATTTTTTCGATGAGGGCGGTGGAGGTTTCTTGGATGGCTTGTGTTACCGATTGCGGGTTATACACTTTGCTTAAAGATTGCCAAACTAAATTACCTGTTTCAATGGCGTAAATACTTGTTTCAATGGTAAAGATGGTATTTGGTCGTTCATAGCTTGGATTGTAAGCATATGGATCGATATAAAAGGAATAATCGCTGTAGAAACTTCTTACATTGGTGGTGCTTTCGCTTGGAATAGATTGTTGCACTTGCACAGAATCTACCAAACGCATGAGCACGGCAAAATCATAGTCATCTTGTTTCATTTTGGTGCGGTAAAATTCTCTGTTGCCTGCATTGATTCGATCGCCTTTGGTATACAAATATCCTTGAATAGATGGGTAAGCAGAAATTCGTGTTAATTCATCTTGTGCTATCCTGCTATTTATTTGGTTATTGCTTTGCACAAAGTACACAAATTTATGCGGCTGTTTTGGGTCGAACACAAAATTTACATCGCTCCAAACGCTTACGATGCTTGTGCTGACGCAGGATTGAAGGATGAATAATAAAAACAATAAACGAAGATTTTTAAATTTCATGTAGGCAATTATTCAAAGAAATATACACGTTTAACACGTTGCGAAACACCCGTTAAAATTTCGTAGGGAATGGTTCCCAATTGCTGACTCATTTTGGCAAGGCTAGGTTCTTGTCCGAACACAATTACCTCATCGCCCACTTTGCATTGAATGTTTGAAACATCTAACATGGTCATGTCCATACAAACATTTCCTACAATTTTTGCAAGATGCCCATTCACCAACATACTCCCTACACCATTACTTAAACGCCTATCTAGCCCATCTGCGTAGCCAATTGCCACAATGGCAATTTTACCCGCTTGCATAAGCACACCTTTTCTGCCATAGCCTATGCTTTCGTCTGCAGAGATATTTCTAATTTGTGATACCACCGTTTTAAGCGTACCAATATTTTGCAAGGGCAATTTGTTTTCACTTGGGTCGACCCCATACAAACCAATACCCAAACGCACCATATCAAATTGCGCTTGCGGGAAACGGGCAATGCCGCCACTGTTGAGACAATGACGTGTTATGGGATAAGAAAACGCCTCTTGAATTTGCGCAGCCATTTTTTGAAACTGCAGAATTTGTTGCAGCGTAAATTCATCGTGGGCAACATCTTCACTTGCCGCTAAATGAGTAAAAACAGACTTAATAATTAAGTTAGGATAATGCTGTAATTGTTCAATTAATGTAGGCAATTCATTTTGGTCGAACCCAAGGCGTTTCATACCCGAATCTAGCTCTAGGTGAATACCTACTTCTACCCCATTGGCTGCAGCGATGAGGCTTTGGAGAATTTCGAAATGGTATATTTCAGGCTCTAGGTTTTCTTGCAAAATGGCATCAAAACTATTGGGTTCGGGATTCATAACCATAATAGGTGTTTTGATACCCGATTTGCGCAATACCACACCTTCATCTGCGTAGGCCACTGCCAAATAATCTACCCTATTAAAACTTAATATTCTGGCAATTTCAAAACTACCCGCACCATAGCTAAATGCTTTTACCATGGCCATCATTTTAACCTTAGGTTGCAGGAGATTGCGGTAAACATTTAGGTTATTTACCAATGCATTTAGGTTAACTTCAAATACTGTTTGGTGTACTTTTTTCTCTAGCAATTTAATGATGCGTTCAAAGCCAAAACTTCGGGCACCTTTAACCAAAATTAATTGGTTCGAAAAAGAGAGTGAAGAAAAGTGTGCTATAAAATCTTGTGTGCTTTCAAAAAACAAACTTTCTGTTTGCGAGAACACTTTTTGTTGCCTTGAAATGGCAGGACCAATGCCTATAATTTGTTTCACCTGATGCGCTTCCAATTGCTTGGCAATGGCGCCATACAAGCTTTCTTCCGACTTTCCACTTTCTAAAAAATCAGATAAAATTACACAGCTTTTATTGCCCGCTTGGTGTTGTTTCAGAAAATCCAATGCAATTCCCAATGAGCCCAAATCTGCACTGTAACTATCATTGATTAAGAGACAATTGTTATGTGCTTCTTTGAGTTGCAAGCGCATGTCTAAAGAAGGTAAATCTGCAAAACGATTTACTAATTTTGTTACATCGTATTTGCGCATTAACAAATAGGCAAAACAGGTGCAGGCATTCCATATTGCGGCTTCATCTGTAAATGGAATTTGAACAGAAATTCCATTACAAATTAGCTCGGTGCTTTTGGCACTTGCTTGCGTTTGTATGTAGAAATCTGCTTGCGTATTGTGCCGCGACCAGCCTAAATATTTCTTTTCGGTTAAAGGCACATTGAGCATTTCAAAATAAGAGAAAACAGCGGTTTGTTCTTCGCCATACAAAACATGTTTGCAATGCGAAAACAATTGTGCTTTTTCAATTAATTTCTCCGATCTGCTTTCAAATCCCTCTTCGTGCGCATCGCCCAATAGCGTAAGAATGCCGTATGTTGGACGAATAATTTCTGCCAGGCTTTTCATTTCCTTTGGTTCGGAAATACCCGCCTCAAAAATTCCTAATTGGTGTTGTGTTTGAATTTGCAAAATAGAGAG
>CANFHJ010000134.1 GCA_947446605.1 Bacteroidota bacterium
ATTGGCCATTGGGAAGGCTTTAACCATATAATGGATTATATACCCTCTTCTATTTGGTTCTTTGGAAAAACCTTCTTTCTCATTTTTGTAATTATGTGGTTTAGGTGGACGTTCCCACGTTTGCGCATTGACCAATTATTAAATTTAGAGTGGAAATACCTCTTGCCAATTAGCTTGTTCAATTTGTTATTGATAACCGTAATAGCCATTAAGGGGTGGCATTTTTAAGCAGATGATTCGTTTTTTAAAAAACTATTTTACCGAAGTTTTCCAAGCAGTGAAATCACTGTTTTTGGGCATGAAACTCACGGGATATTATTTCACACATCCCAAGGAAATAATTACACAGGAGTATCCAGAAAACAGGCTTACTTTAAATTTATCTGAGCGTTTTAGGGGCGAAGTGGTAATGACCCACGATGAACAAAACGAACATGCCTGCACGGGTTGTTCTGCTTGTGAGTTGGCTTGTCCAAATGGCACCATTAAAATTATTAATAAGTTTGAAATAAATGCAGAGGGTAAAAAGAAAAAAGCCATTGATGCTTTTGTTTACCATTTAGAATTATGTACCATGTGCAATTTGTGCATACAAGCTTGCCCAACAGATGCCATTAAAATGGCACAAACCTTTGAACACAGTGTGTTTAATAGAAATATGCTTACCAAGCAATTAAACAAGGCAGGCTCTAAACTCAGGGAGGGAGTAGAATAATGGAAATACGTGAAATTATTTTTTACATCATTGCTGCCTTTGTTTTAGGTTCGGGCATCATGGCGGTAAGCACCAGAAAAATTTTCCGCTCGGCCATTTGGTTATTGTCTACCTTAATTGGAATAGCCGCTTTGTATTTTTGGATGGATTTAGAGTTTATTGCCGCCGTACAAATTGTGGTGTATGTTGGAGGAATTGTGGTACTTATTATTTTCTCCATTTTTCTTACGCATAAATCGGGTGATGAAATGCCAAAAATTGCCATTAAAAGAAAATTGCCTGCTGCTTTTGCCGTGCTGTTTGCTTTTGCATTTACGGCCAATTTGCTTTTGCATAATTCGTTTGCTTTAAGTGCTACTAAAAGTTTTGATTTGTCTGTTGACCGCATAGGAACGCTGATGCTCACAACCGGCGATGGCGGATACATATTGCCATTTGAAGCAGTGAGTATGCTGTTATTAGCTGCCATGGTAGGCTGTATTGTAATTGCCATGAAAATTAAAAAGGAGGAGCAATAATGACACCCATTAGCATTACACATATTTTATTGTTGAGCACCAGTTTGTTCTTTATTGGCATGTATGGTTTTTTTACCAGAAGAAACTTAATCACTTTGCTCATGTCTGTTGAGTTGATGTTAAACAGTGTAAACATCAATTTTGTGGCCTTTAACAAATACCTGTTTCCAGAAAAACTCGACGGGGTATTTTTTACCATTTTTGTTATCACTATTGCGGCTGCGGAAGCTGCTGTAGCCATTGCTATTATTATTAACCTTTACCGTAGCCATCAATCTATTGATGTGGAAGATGCGGGAGAAATGAAATTTTAATTATGTCGGCACAACTTATGATACTCCTTATTCCCGGCTTGCCATTGTTGGCATTTCTGCTCTTGGGTATTTTTGGAAACAGCAGTGAGCTACTTAAAAAATATGCAGGAATTATTGGCACGAGCCTAATGGCTATCTCTTGTTTTTTTGCTATGCATGTTGCCTGGGGCTATTTCACCTTCAATAATATTTTTCAGGCCAATTATGTTCCCAATATTGTTTTTAAATACAACTGGTTAAATTTTGGTTCGGGCATTTCTATTGATATGGGTGCTTTTATTGATCCCATTTCATCTATGATGTTGGCGGTGGTTACCTTTATTTCTTTGATGGTACACCTCTTTAGTTTGGGCTATATGAAAGGCGAGGAGCGCTTTGGCACCTATTACGCCTTTTTGGGATTGTTTACCTTTTCTATGTTGGGATTGGTATTGAGTGCTAATATTTTTCAGATTTATATTTTTTGGGAATTGGTTGGGGTATCGTCGTTTTTATTAATTGGCTATTACTTTAATAAACCTTCTGCAGTGGCTGCTTCTAAGAAAGCATTTATTGTAACCCGCTTTGCCGATTTAGGATTTTTAATTGGCATTTTGAGTTTGGGTTTTTACAGCGAAACTTTTGATTTTCAAGAATTGATTCAACGTTTAACCGACCACCAATCGCCGCAATTTTTAGCTATTAGTGCTGCTTCTTTTGTGGGGGTAAGTGCCCTTACTTGGGGATTGCTATTGGTGTTTGTGGGTGGTGCAGGTAAATCTGCCATGTTCCCTTTGCATATTTGGTTACCAGATGCCATGGAAGGTCCAACCCCAGTTTCTGCCTTAATTCATGCGGCAACCATGGTGGTAGCTGGTGTGTATTTGGTAGCGCGTTTGTTTCCCATCTTTGCTTTGTCTGATCCAATTGCTTTGGATGTGGTGGCCTATACCGGAATTATTTCTGCTTTGTTTGCAGCCATTATTGCTTGCACGCAAACAGATATCAAACGTGTTTTGGCTTACTCAACCATGAGCCAAATTGGCTATATGATGTTTGCTTTAGGAGTTTCTGGTTACGGTGGCGAAAACGGTGCTGGCTTTAGTGCTTCTTTGTTTCATTTATTTACCCATGCTTTCTTTAAATCACTTTTGTTTTTAGGAGCAGGTTCTATTATCCATTTTGTGCATAGCAATGAAATGGAAGACATGGGTGGCTTAAGAAAATTAATGCCCATTACGCATATCAGTTTTTTAATTGCGTGTTTGGCAATAGCAGGTATACCGCCCTTTGCGGGCTTCTTTAGCAAGGAGGCAATTTTGCATGCCGCCCATGCAGGCAGTCCAGTGATTTATTATATTGCCTTGTTTACCTCTATGCTTACGGCTTTTTATATGTTCCGTTTGTATTTCAATATTTTTTGGAGCAAGGAGGCCACTCACAGCACGCATGATAACCACGGACATGGTGAAGGTACCTGGAGCATGAAATTGCCTTTGTTGTTGTTAATGGTGGCTTCTATTGGCGTTGGCTTTGTGCCGTTCTCTCATTATGTAAGTTCAGATGGGTTCTTATTAGAATCGCATGTAGATCTATTGTTCTCTATTGCGCCGGTGAGTTTGGCAGTGTTAGGAATTGTATTTGCGGCCTATTTATACCGCGTTAAAAACAATAAGCCAGACAATATAGCCAATAGCTTAGGCGGCTTGTTTATGGCTGCTAAAAAGAAATTTTACATCGATGAAATTTATCTGTTCATCACCAAAAAAATTGTTTTCAATTTAATTGGCAGGCCTGCCGCTTGGGTAGATAAAAATATTGTGGATGGCTTTTATAGTATGAGTGCAGTGGTAACTGAAGAATTTTCGAATACTATTAAAGGCTGGCAATCTGGTAATGTGCAAGGCTATGCACGCTACTTTTTAGGTGGAATTATGGGATTGGCCATCCTACTTTTATATGTATTAAATTAAGTAAAGATGAATTTATTACTTCTTATATTTATTCCTTTCCTCACTGCGCTAGGCGTATTGGCGGCAAAGGGTTTGAAGCAGGTAAGAACAGTGGCATTTATTGGATCTTTGCTGCAGTTATTTCTTTCTTTTTATTTGCTGAACCAATACCAAAATGCAAAAATTTTGGGCGATACCTCCTTGATGTTGTTTGAGCAAAGCTATGCTTGGTTTCCAAGTATGGGGGTGAATTTTCATATTGGTGTAGATGGCATTTCTATTGCCATGATTTTGCTTACTTCCTTGGTGGTGGTAGCTGGGGTTTTGGTTTCGTACAATATGGAAACCTTGCACAAAGAATTTTTCTTCTTATTGGTATTACTAAGTTTGGGCGCGTATGGTTTCTTTATCTCGCTCGATATTTTCACTTTGTTTTTCTTCTTAGAAGTAGCGGTAATTCCTAAGTTTTTATTGATTGGTATTTGGGGCAGTGGTCCAAAAGAAAAGAGCGCCATGAAATTGGCCTTAATGCTAATGGGCGGTTCGGCCATGATCTTTATTGGCTTGAGTGGCGTTTATTTTTACTCGGGGGTAAATGGTCCAAACACATTTGATTTAATGCGCATTGCAAAAAATGGCATGCCTTTAAGTGCGCAGTTGTTCTTTTTCCCATTTGCCTTTGCAGGCTTTGGAGTATTTACGGCCTTGTTTCCATTTCATACTTGGGTGCCAGACGGGCACTCATCTGCACCTACCGCAGCCTCTATGTTTTTAGCTGGTATATCTATGAAATTAGGAGGCTATGGTTGTTTACGTGTGGCTACATTTTTAATGCCACAGGCAGCAGCGCATTATGCACCTGTAATTATTGCCTTGGCAACCATTGCCATTATTTATGGTGCCTTTGCTACTTTAATGCAAACAGATTTAAAATACATCAATGCGTATTCTTCTATTAGCCATTGCGGATTTGTATTGTTGGGTATAGGCATGCTTACCAAAACTTCTATAACTGGTGCTGTTATGCAAATGGTGAGTCATGGTTTAATGACAGCCCTTTTCTTTGCTGCAATAGGCATGATGTACAACAGAACACATACCAGATTGGTAGGCCAATTGGGCGGTTTGTTAAAGGTAATGCCATTTATTTCCAGCATTTTTATTATTGCCGGTTTGGTGTCTTTGGGCCTACCAGGCTTTAGTGGTTTTGTTTCGGAAATGACTGTCTTTGTTGGTTCGTGGCAAAACCCAAATATGTGGTATAGGTTGGCAACCATTTTATCCTGTGCATCTATTGTGGTAACGGCCGTTTATATTTTAAGAGCTGCAGGCAGTTCTGTAATGGGTCCTATAAAAGATGAACATTTTTTAAAGTTAGGCGATGCTGTTTGGAATGAAAAATTAGCCGCAGTAGTATTGCTGTCGGGTATAGTAGTAATAGG
>CANFHJ010000135.1 GCA_947446605.1 Bacteroidota bacterium
AGTTCTGCTTATCCTGCAACATTGGCAAATGGAATTTTTGCACAAGGTCAATCTGCAGCGGCGCAAAATGATTATGTAAGCATTAGCAATAATAATTTCTATGCTTTTGTGTTGAATGGAATTTTAGCCAATGCTACCAATACGGGTATTGGTTCTTTCTGGAATATTAGCAATAATAGTTTTTACGATACTACCACAACTATTACTACCAATGCTGTAACTGCTATTAACTTTATACCTGCAGGTACAACATCTTTTAGCCATACTATTAGTAATAATTATATTGGAGGTAGTGCGCCCTTGTGCGCTGGTTTGCCATGGACCATAAGTAGTGCCGCTGGTTCATTAACCGGTATTGCAGCAAGCACCTCTGCAGGGGTGTCTCCAACTTTAATTCAAAGTAATACAATTCAAAATATTAGTTTAACAGGAGGTCTTGCTTCAACTTTTGCTTTAACGGGTATCAATACAAGTGGAACTGGAACCTATACAATTGGTGGAGGTGCAGCTACAGCAAATACTATTGGCCATGCAAGTACCGTTTCGAGTATTCGTTCTTTGAATAATTCGGTAATTACAGCAATAACAAATTCTGGAACTGGTATAATAAATATAACCAACAATTTAATTGCCAATTTAACAGATAGTAATGTTAGTGCAGCAGCTGCAATTAGGGGTATTAATAATTCAGGCGGAAGTATTGTTTCCATTTCAAACAATAGCTTGTATAATTTTGTAACACAATCAACCAATGCAGGTGTAACCACTGCTGCGGCATTACTAGGTATATCTGTAACATCATCTGGAAATCCGCAAGTAATTTCAAACAATACCATTGGCGGGTCATTAGGTATTTTTAGAAATGTACAATTAGGCACACATGTTACAACGGGTATTTATTATGGAGGCGCTTCTGCCAACAATACCATTTCTAACAATACCATATCTAATTTCACTTCTGCAAGTACTGCTTTAGGAACAACTTCTTCGGCAGCGTTAAATGGTTTATTAATAGCAAGTGGAAGCACCTTAAATACGGTAAGTGGAAATACCATTTCTAATTTTACATTGTCAGGAGCGGCATCTACCCAGGTTAATGCAATTTGTGAAACCTCTTCATCTACCACTAATATTTTTCAAAATAATACGCTTTATAATTTCAAGAATACAGCAAGTACGAGTTCTGGTGTAAATGCTGCCGCAGCAATTATGGCTATGAATTTTGGTGTATCTACTTTGCATACCATCTTAAACAATAGCATAGATTCTTTTGTTTATAGTGGTGCAAGTGCTTCACAAACTACAGGTTTATATTTATTAGGTACTACAGGAAATACCATAACAGGAAATACTATTTCTCGTTTTTATTCTTCAAGTACCGCTGCAGGTTCGCTAAATTCATCTGCATTGGTGGGTATGAATGTGGCTGGCTCTGGAACGAACCAAACCATTACACAAAATACCCTTCATACTTTTATAAGTTCTGCCACTGCCACTGCTGCCAATATTGTTGGTTTGTATCATACAGCAGGAACAACAGCAGCGGGTAATACCAGTATTATTGCAAGGAATAATTTCCATAGTTTTAGCTTAAGCACCACAGCAGCGGGAGCAATTACAGGTATGATAATGAGCAGCACTTATGCTGTGGTTCAAAACAATATTATTAGAATTGGCGTAAACAATGCGGGTACCGTATTAACTGGTCCGTATGCAAACAGAGGAATTTATTTAACAGCAGCTACATATGGTAGCGCGGGTGTTGGAAATGGTTTAAAAATTTACCACAATACTATTTATTTAAATGGATCTTATACTTCTGGAACTTCTGCTACTTATGGCATAGATGTAAGTGCAGCGGTTGCAACGGGTAGTGTAGATATAAGAAATAATATTATTGCTAATTTATCTTCTAATACAGCTGCAACTGGTTTGCATTATGGATTGAAATTGGCATCCTTGGCAAATATTATAAGTAATTTCAATTTGTTTTATACGCCAGGAACTGGCGGTAATGCAGCTATATTAACAGCAACTTCTTATGCCTCATTGGCTGGTGCTACTGGCTGGAGAGCTTTAACAAAATTAGATGTAAACAGTGCTTCTGCAAATCCAAATTTTGTAAGTCCAACTGGTACAAGTGCAACTGTAAATATGCGTGTTCAATCACCTACACCAGTTGAGGGAATGGGCGATAATACACTTACCACCACAGATAATTTTGATGGTGCCGCACGTTCAAGCAGAACACCGGTTGATATTGGAGCAGATGCAGGAAATTATTCCTTATCTGCAGATTTAATTGCACCTTATATTTTATTTACTCCTTTGGCAAATGTTTTAAATGGCGCCAATGTAACATTGCAAGCTTCTATTTATGATAATGGCGGAGTTTATACAAGTGGCACACTAGCTCCTAGAGTTTATTACAAAAAAGGAATAAATGGAACCTATTATAGTACTGCTGGAACCTTAAACGCAGGTTCGTCAAAAAATGCACAATGGAACTTTGTAATTGATCATTCTTTGGTTGGCGGTGTATTGGGTAACGACTCTGTATACTATTATTTAATTGCACAGGATAGTGCTGGAAATATTGCTTCAAATGTGCCTTATGTATTGGCAACAGATGTAAATACTATTACAACGCATCCAAGTAATACCTTAGCGCCTTTATTAAATTACTACAAAGTTGTTCCATTATTGAGTTCGCCAATTTTGGTTGGCGCTGGAAATGCTATTACCTCGCTTACAGCTGGAGATGCAACTGGTTTATTCTTTAATTTAAATAATGGTGCCATTACTGGCAATACCCAGGTTTTAATTACCAGTAATATTACTGAATTAGGAACAACTGCATTAAATGCGGTTTCGCAAGTAAGCGCGGGCGCTGTGGGTAATTATGGTTATAGAATTACTATTCAACCACAATCAAATACACAGTTTACTTTAACCAGTACAAATGCAAGTGGAATGATACGTTTGAATGGGGCAAGTGGTGTTACCATTAAAGGTGTGTCGCCAAGTGGAACAAGTACTGATACAAATTTAGTTTTTGTAAGCCAGGCTGTTGCGCCAGCTATTTTGTTGAGTAATGACGCTTCAAATGATTCAATTGTTAATATGGTTATTCGTGGAAGAAATACTTCTACTGGTTTAATAAATATTACAAGCGCAGGTATTGGAAATGGAAATGATAATAATGTAATTATCGGTTCGAACCTATATACAGATCTTGCAACGCCATATGCTTATGGAATATACATGTTAGGTACTGCTGGTAAGGAGAATGACAATACCGTTATTTTAAATAATAATATTTATAACTTTACTGTAGGTGGTGTTTATGCAGCAACTGCAACGGGTATTAATACCAGTATTAATAACAATCATTTTTATTATAATCATCCTACCGCATTGGGCGGTGCTTGGGCTCCTATTACATTAACTCCAGGGGCAGTTTCTAATGGAGATACCATTTCTGGAAATTATTTGGGTGGAAGCAGCCGTTTTTGCGGTGGTACTGCACTAACAAATACTGCTGCCACAACATTTACAGGTATTAGTGCCAGTGTTGGAACAAATACAGGTGTATATATTCAAGGCAATACCATTCAAAATATAAATTATACTTCTACAACTGCAGGTTCTATAACTGGTATAACTATTTCTGCAGGTGTAGCCAATATTAAGGCCAATACAATTGGACATGCTTCTACTTTAAATAGCATTCAATCTGTTGGAACGGGAATTATGACAGGTATTAATTATGGTGGTACTGCCTCTATTGCAATTGCAGATAATTATATTGGAAATCTAACGGCTAACAATACAGCAAGTACCACGGCAGGTTTAAGGGGTATTGCTGTTTCTGCTACTACCTTAAATGTATTTATTAATAACAATACACTTTATAAATTTTATGTAAATACAGCTTTAACTGGAGTTACCACTGCAACACCATTGTGTGGTATTATGGTTTCGAGTACCAACCCTACCCAAACCATTACCAATAATATTATTTCCAATTTTGTTAATGCCAATACAACTGCAATTGCAGGATCTCATTTTGGAATTGGTACCACAGGCGGTGTAAATAATATTTCTAATAATCAAATTAGAAACTTTACTATAAATACCTTAAGTGCTGGAACAACAACTTCTGCTGCATTAATTGGTATAATGAATACCTCAACCTCTACTGGACAAATTATTTCAAATAATTTAGTAGATACTTTGTTGTTGACGGGACTTGCTTCTACACAATGTTATGGTGTATATGCTGCAGGGGCTACTTTAACCTTGTCCAATAATACGGTAAGAAACATTGCTACTGCTTCTAGTTCCATAGGAACAACAACTTCTGCTGCTGTAATTGGTTTTTCTTATCCATCTGCTTTAACCAATAATAATATTGTTGGAAATAAAGTGTATGCAGTTAAAAGCACAAATACCACGGTATCGGGTATAAATATGATTGGTATTTATGCCTCAATGAGTACGAGTGGTGCCAATTATATTCAAAAGAATTTGGTGCATTCTTTTGGAGCAGTTACAACTGGAACTGCTTCAATATTTGGTATTTATCAAGCAGCCGGTACTATTAGTACCCAAAACAATATGATTCGTTTGGGTATTGATGCGGCAGGTAATGCCTTTACTGGTCCTTACAATGTATATGGGTATTATTTGGCAACAAGTTCTGCGAATAATATTTACCACAATTCAATTTATATATCAGGTAATCCATCTTCAGGAGCTGGAACCACTGCTCCGTTTTTTGCTACTACAGGTTTGTCAACAGTAAATGTTA
>CANFHJ010000136.1 GCA_947446605.1 Bacteroidota bacterium
AAATAGATACCTGCAATATTGTGCCTCAAATGGAGGGCAATTTTTTGCGCATTAAATAAAATTAGCAACTACATTTTTATTGTTTTTTGCCAAGCATTTTTGCCCATTTGAATGGCAAAGCTAAATCCTATTACCATTAGGCTTCCAAAAACATTGAACCATAGGAAGCCAACTTGTGTATAGAAATACATGTACAATACAATTGATTCTGAAATTAATGCGGCATAAAAACTGCTTGAGCCTGTAATGCGTTTGAACATAAATCCAACAAGGAAAATACCTAATATAGTTCCGTAAAACAAAGAGCCTAAAACATTAACGGCCTCAATTAAACTTCCTAGTTTGCTGGCAAACATGGCTACCCCAATAGCGTATACTCCCCATAAAGCGGTTGCCCATTTAGAGGCATGTAAATAGTGCATTTCACTTGCTTCTTTCACAAAACTTCTTTTGTAAATATCAACAATACTACTAGAGGCCAATGCGTTTAATTCTGCCGATTTACTTTGCATGGAGGCCGCAAAAATTACTGCAATTAATAAGCCAATTAATCCATGAGGAAGATAGTCCATTACAAAGCGTAAAAAGATGTAATTGGTGTCGTTGGTTTCTGCTTTTGGATCGTTTTTTTGCATGAGGCCAATAGCTTTCTCCCTGTTTTGTATTTGTTCCTTTTCGTTCTTTCTGATGGCAGCGGTAGTTAATACAATAGCTGTTTCATTGCCTTCCTTGATTTCTTGGTTCAACAAAAGTGTTTGTTCTCTTTTTATGTCGTTGAATTTGGCATGCTGGGCCTCAATAACATTCCATTCTGTTTTGTAAATACTGTTTTCTAGTTTTGCGGTTTCGGTATTGTTAAAGAAAACAGGTGCTGGCTTAAATTGGTAAAACACAAAAAGTAAAACACCAATAAGGAAAATGAAAAATTGCATGGGCACTTTCATAAAGCCGTTCATTAATAAGCCTAAACGACTTTGCTTCAAGTCTTTTGCTGAAAGGTGGCGTGAAACCTGCGATTGGTCGGTGCCAAAGTATGCCAAGGCTAAAAAGAATCCGCCAATAATACCACTCCAAATATTGTATTTATTATTAAAGTCGAATTTCAAATCTATAAGGTTCATTTTACCCAATTTGCCACCAATTTTAACTGCATCTGTAAAGCCAATATCTTGGGGTAACAAATGCACAATCATAAATCCTGCGAGAAACATACCTATAAAAATAATGCTCATTTGGTGTAGGTGTGTATAGCTCACAGCTTTGCTTCCGCCAGCTACGGTGTAAATAATAACAATGCCACCAATAAAGAGATTGGTATAATAAATATTCCATCCTAAAATAGCCGATAAAATTAAGCTGGGTGCATATAAAGTTAAACCAGAAGCCAATCCTCTTTGCGTTAAAAATAACAAGCTGGTTAAAGCCCTGGTTTTTTGGTCGAACCTATTTTCCAAATATTCGTAAGCTGTAAAAATATTGAGGCGGTGGTAAATGGGGAGAAAGAAAATACAAATTACTACCATGGCAATAGGAAGTCCTAAATAATATTGTACAAAGCGCATTCCGTCTGTATAAGCCTGGCCAGGTGCCGATAAAAAAGTAATAGCGCTGGCTTGGGTTGCCATAATAGATAAACCCACCATATACCAAGGAATGCTGTGGTCGCCGCGCAGGTAGGTTTCCATGGTATTGGAACCCCTACTTTTATACATGCCATAACCAGCAATTCCTATGAGTGAAGCTAATAGTACAATCCAATCTAAAACACTCATTTTAAACTTTCAGTTAAGTAGTTGAAAAATAAGACGAGCACAAGAACAAAGCCTATGATGATAAAATACCATTTATGAAATGCATTATCGGCTTCTTTGTCGGGGTTCGACGCTTTATTTTGGTTCATTAAAAAAAATATATGTTTTTCGGAAAACATCAAATATAATTGCCCTAACAAAACAATCCTAAAAAATGAGATTATTTAGACTATTGGTCCTTGGTGTTTGCTTGTCGCTACAGGCATTTGCCCAAAAACAAGCTCCCGAAAATTGGTTCAACTTAGACAAAAAAGCCGATAAAATGTGGGGTGTTAGTACCGAAAAAGCATACAAAGAATTGCCAATTGGTAAAAATCCTACCAAAATTATTGTGGCAGTTATTGATGCGGGTACTGATATTGACCATGAAGATTTAAAATCTATTCTTTGGGTTAACCCTAATGAAATTCCTGCAAATGGAATAGACGATGACAAAAATGGTTATGTAGACGATATCAATGGTTGGAATTTTATTGGCGGTAAAGATGGCAATGTAAATGTTGATACGTATGAATACACGCGCATTTTAGCGAGTTATATTAAACAAGGATTGGCCCCAGGTGAAATTCCTACCTTTAAATCAGATGCCGAAAAAGCCAGGTACGAAAAGGCTACTGAGATGTATGAAAAAAACTTCAAAGAAAACAATGGCCAGTACGAGCAGTTCAAACAAATTATGGGTAAATTAAATTCCATGGTTGCCTTAACCGGAACCAAGAATCCTACTTTGGCCCAAATTGAAGCCATTCCAACTGCCAGCAAAGAAGAGCAAAATGTAAAAATGATTTTGAAATACATTATGCAAACCGGTGGAATGAAAAATTCTCCAATTATAGCTAGCTTGAAAGAAGCTGAAGAGCAATTGGGAACAATGGTGAATTACAACTTGAACAAAAACTTTGATCCAAGAAATTTGGTGGGCGATAATTACGAAGACCTCACTGAAAAATATTATGGAAATAACCAAATTAACGCGCCAAACATGGACCATGGAACGCATGTGGCAGGTATTATTGCTGCAAACCGTAACAATGATATTGGTGTAAAAGGTATTTGCGATAAAGCGGTAATTATGACCCTTCGTGTGGTGCCTAATGGCGATGAGCGCGATAAAGATATTGCCAATGCTATTATCTACGCAGTTGATAATGGCGCTAAAGTTATTAATATGAGTTTTGGTAAGAAATTATCTCCTAATAAGGGTGTAATTGACAATGCTGTAAAATATGCTTTAAGCAAAGATGTATTGTTTGTGCATGCTGCAGGTAATGAAGCAGAAGATTTAAATGAAAATCCGTTTTACCCAATGCGCACCATGGAAGGTGGCAGTGAAGTAGTGCCAAATTGGATTGAAGTTGGCGCATCTGGCTGGGGCAAAGGAAAAGCCCGTGTTGCTACATTTAGCAATTATGGTCAAGGTAAAGTAGATTTATTTGCACCTGGTGTTGATGTAAATTCAACCATGCCAGGAAGCCTTTATAAAAGTTTAGATGGAACAAGTATGGCCTCGCCAGTAGTTGCGGGTGTAGCTGCTTTGGTTCGTCAAAATTACCCTAACTTAACAGCAGCACAAACCCGTCAGATTTTAATGATGAGCGCTGTGCCATGTAAAGAAAAAATAATTATTCCTGGTACCAAACGCAAAGCAAAATTGAAAGAAATTTGTATTTCTGGCGGTATTGTAAATGCCTACGAAGCCTTGCTATTAGCCGATAAAGTAACAAGAGGCGAAGTTAAATTACCATAAGCGAACGGCCTTGCTGTAATCTTGAATACTGTCGTTGATAAGACATTGTTCAAAATTATTTTGTTCTATGCCACAGCGCCCAGTTTTGGGTGTATTTTTAATTTTCATATTACTCATTTTTACTTGCAAATCACTTTGCGTGCTCTTGAGCCAATAATCATATTTTCCCATCTCTGCAACGGTATGGGAAAGAGTGATGTTTTGGTCTAAGCTAAAATAATAGGCAAAAGAATCTCCTTTGTAATTGAGAGAAACACGGTACCAATTTAAAACTAGTGTTGTGCTGGAGTCTAAAAAATGCGCTTGGTCCCAATTGCCACTTTTTTGGTATACGTGTATTTTCATTTTGTTGTTTCGATCCAATGGATGCAACAAAGTATCTGAGGCGGGCATATAAAATTGTACAAAAGGATTTTGAATTTCCTTGTTATCACATTGGCAGGCGCTCCATAAAAAGAGTAGAGCGCATAAATAAAAAATACTTTTCATAGTGGTATAAAACAAAGGTTGCCAATCTTTTTGAGATTGGCAACCTTTTTATTTGATGTAAAACAGGAATTAACCTGCTACTTGTTTGCGGATAATATTCAAAGCACCACCTGCTCTAAACCATTCAATTTGTTGGTCGTTATAAGTATGGTTTACTTGGATATTTTCTGAACTGCCATCGGCATGGTGTAATACCAAAGTTAAAGCTTTGCCTGGTGCAAATTCATTTAAGCCAATGATGTCAATTTGATCGTCTTCTTGGAATTTTTCGTAATCATTTTTATCTGCAAATGTTAAGCCCAACATACCTTGTTTTTTCAAGTTTGTTTCATGTATACGTGCAAATGATTTTACCAAAACAGCTCTAACACCTAAATGACGTGGTTCCATAGCAGCATGCTCGCGGCTACTTCCTTCTCCATAGTTTTCGTCACCTACTACAATTGATCCAATGCCTTGTGCTTTATAAGCACGTTGTACTTTAGGAACAGATTGGTATTCGCCAGTCAACTGGTTTTTTACATTGTCGGTTTTTTCATTGAAGAAATTTACCGCACCAATTAACATGTTGTTTGAAATATTGTCTAAGTGACCACGGTATTTTAACCATGGACCAGCCATTGAAATATGGTCTGTGGTACACTTACCTTTTGCTTTGATAAGTAATTTTAAACCATTAAGGTCGCTGCCTTCCCATGCGGCAAATGGATCTAATAATTGCAAACGATCAGAAGTAGGAGA
>CANFHJ010000137.1 GCA_947446605.1 Bacteroidota bacterium
ATATTAAGGAAGGTAGCTGAATCGCCGTTTGGATCAGGAATTGTTGCAAAACTCACTCCTGGAATTTTACCCAATTCTGCCATCATGTGTTGTTTGATTTTATTGTTTAAGGTTCTAATCATTGGTACACGGCGGGTTTGAACCAAACCTATAGCAGCATGTAATTCTGAAATTCTATAATTAAAACCTAATACTGGATGATTTTCCATTCCACGGTTATTGCCAATATGGTCGTGACCATGGTCTGAAAAACTATCTGCCAATTTATAGGCAGTTTCATTATTTGTTACCATCACGCCACCTTCACCGGCTGTTGCAATTTTGAAAAAGTCGAAACTATAACAACCAGTTGCACCAAATAAACCTGTAGAAGTTCCTTTATAGCTTGCAGCCATGGCTTGGCCAGCATCCTCTACTAATATTAAATTATTCTCTTTAACCAAGTCCATAATTTGGTCCATTTGGGCCATTTGACCACACATATGCACTAACAAGATAGCTTTGGTTTTGGGCGTAATTGCTTTTTTAATACCAGCGGCACTCAAGCAAAGTGTTTCATCAATTTCTGCAAACACGGGTAAAGCACCCGCAAAAATAACAGCTTCAACAGATGCGATATAGGTAAAAGGCGGAACAATTACTTCATCTCCTGCGCCTATTCCGGCAGCGGCTAATGCACATGAAACAGCGGTACTTCCGCTTGAAACGGCATGTGCATATTTTGCACCAACCAAAGAAGCAACTTCATTTTCAAATGAACGTGCTTTCCAAATTCCATTTCTTTGTGCATCGTGGTTGAACCTAAAAAAAATACCTGTTTCTAGCACTTCATTGATTTCTTTTTTCTCTTCAGCGCCGTAAAATTCTGTACCTGCCATGTTTATCTAAATTAATTGGACTACAAAAATAAACAATATTGCAGTCATTTGCCTATAAAAATAGGGATTCCCTGAATGGGCTATAAATTATTACTTTGCACCGACAATAATTCTAAAATCAGAGCATCTCCTTCTGCTCCAACTTGTCTGCTTTTATTGGGTTCGCGTTGCGAAAATCCGAATAAATATTGTTTGTCGTAATGGCTTAAAACCAAGTTTGCCCAAGCCTCTTTGTCGCCATTTTTTATTGCCTCTACAGCCAACCTGTTATTGAGATCGCCCATTCGCTTACGTATTTTTTCTGTTATTAATGCGAGCTCATTGACTTCAAAACAGCCATATTCTCTAATAATTTGGGCTTTTCTTTTTTCAAATGAATAATCCAAAAAATGAACAAATGCATTTCGAATAGCAAGATAAATTTGAGTTGGAACTTGAAGAGAACCAATTAACCTACTTTCATCTTCAACCCATGTAACTTTATTTGGATCGAGACTAATTAATTTATTATAAAATGAATTTTCAAATTGTTCTTGGGTTGGTTGTTTTGGCCTTCCAAGAGCGCCAAACGCAGACCCTTTGTGATTTGCCAAACCTTCAATATCTATTATTTGTCCGCCTCTTTTTTCTAAATCCAAAAGTATACTTGTTTTTCCCGACCCAGTAAGTCCGCCTAAAACCTCAAATTTGAAATTGCCTGCCAAATATTCCAAAACCAAGCTACGGTAACTTT
The DNA here is from genome assembly GCA_947446605.1 of Bacteroidota bacterium. GTDB lineage: Bacteria > Bacteroidota > Bacteroidia > UKL13-3 > UKL13-3 > B1. The sequence continues at coordinate 1,612 of CANFHJ010000137.1, forward strand.
TATAGCCTCCTTTTAAGATACCAACCTTAAATCCGGCGGATTGCAACAAGCTTCCCATTATTTGGCTGCGCAAGCCACCACGCCAGCAATGAACATTAATTTCTTGCCCATCAAAACGCTCGTATGCTTGGGCAATTATTTCATTAAATTTAGGACCAATAAGTTTATATCCCAGAATAACAGCTTCTCTGTGTCCTTGCTGTTTATAGCAGGTTCCAACCAATTTACGCTCCTCATTATTAAGAATGGGAAAAGAAATTGCACCAGGAATATGTCCCTGTTCAAACTCGCCTTCACTACGTGCATCAAGCAATACGCCCGAAGTTGCGTTAGTAAGAAATTCTGAAATGTTTTTTAATTTTAACATTATTGGTTCGGGCATCTAAATTTATGACAAAAAATAATGAAATTCGCGACCGATTATGGAAGAAAAAGTTCTCATCATAGATTTCGGGTCGCAATATACCCAATTAATTGCTCGCCGTTTGCGTGAGTTAAATGTTTATTCAGAAATTCACCCTTGTACAAATATTCCTAGTTTGGATGCTACTACAAAGGCCGTTATTTTAAGTGGTAGTCCATATAGCGTAAACGATGGAATTTTACCTGATGTAGATTTAAGTCCATACAGAGGCAAATTGCCTTTATTAGGCGTTTGTTATGGTGCGCAATTATTGGCCAAGCAAAATGCTGGCTATGTTGTACCAAGTAAAATTAGAGAATATGGCCGAGCCAATTTAATTAGTGTAAGCGATAGTCCTTTGTTTGCAGATGTATCAGTTGATAGTCAGGTTTGGATGAGCCATGGCGATACCATTCAAGATATCCCTGCACATTTTGAAATTATTGCAAGTACTGAAAGTGTAAAGGTTGCAGCTTTTAAAATTAAGGAAGAAGATACCTATGCCATTCAATTTCATCCAGAGGTTACGCACAGCGAAGATGGAAAAACCATTTTACATAATTTTATCAGCAAAGTTGCCGGTTTAAAGCAAAACTGGACACCTACACACTTTATTGAAAATACAACAGCAGATTTAAAAGCTAAATTAGGTGATGATAAGGTAATTCTTGGATTGTCTGGAGGTGTTGATTCTTCAGTGGCTGCCATGTTATTGAAAGAAGCCATTGGTTCGAACCTAACAGGTATATTTATAGACAATGGTTTATTGCGTAAAGATGAATACGCACAAGTATTGCATGCCTACAGAAATATGGGCATTAATGTAATTGGCGTTGATGCAGGTAAAAAGTTTTTAGATGCATTAAAAGGCATCAGTGATCCTGAATTAAAGCGAAAAGCAATAGGTCGCGTATTTATTGAGGTATTTGACGAAGAGGCCAATAAAATAGAAAATACCAAATGGTTGGCGCAAGGAACCATCTATCCAGATGTTATTGAAAGTGTTAGTGTAAAAGGTCCATCAGCAACTATTAAGAGTCATCATAACGTAGGTGGTTTGCCAGAAAACATGAAGTTAAAGATTGTTGAACCATTGCGCATGTTGTTTAAAGATGAGGTAAGAAATGTGGGTGCAGCCTTAGGCATGGATCCAATTATTTTGAACCGCCATCCTTTTCCTGGTCCTGGTTTAGCTATTAGAATCTTAGGTGATATAACAGAAGAAAAAGTAAGGATTTTACAGGAGGCCGACCATATTTTCATCAGTGAGTTAAAAGACAAAGGACACTATAACAATGTGTGGCAAGCTGGTGTGGTTTATTTACCCATTCAATCGGTGGGTGTAATGGGCGATGAAAGAACTTATGAAAATGTAGTTTCATTGCGAGCTGTAACCTCTGTGGATGGTATGACGGCAGATTTTTGTCATTTACCACATACCTTTTTAGGAATGGTTGCCAATAGAATTATCAATGAGGTTAAAGGTATTAACCGCGTAGTTTATGATATAAGCAGTAAGCCACCAGCAACCATTGAGTGGGAATAATATGAAAAGGATAGCCGCCATTTTTGCTTCATTATTTTGCCTTTGGGCAAATATTCTTTTTGCCCAAAAACCATTGAGTGATAGCAATGGAGAAAAGTTTCAAATAGCTGTGGCAATGCCCTTTTGCGGCAAGCAATTAATGGAGAATCCAAACCACAAGAATGCGGCAATAGGTTCGGCATGCAGACAATATTATGAAGGTTTTATTTTAGCATTAGATAGCTTCAAAAAAAATGAAATCCCTATTGAAATTAAAGTATACGATACCCAAAGAGACACTTTGGTTTTTAAACGTATACTAGAAAAGAAAGACATCATAAATTCGGATTTAATAATTGGTCCTGTTTTAAAAGAAGGCAATGAAATGATGTTAGGATTTTGCGAAAAGAATAAAATTTATCATGTTTCGCCATTCTTGACATTAACCAAAAGTAAAATTGAAAATCCTTATTTAATTTCTGTTTATCCAGACCTCTCCTATTATGGAAATTTTATCTTAGAAGACATTGTTAGAACGGGAGATCAAAGTGCCAATATTATAGTATTATGTGGCAAGGAAAGCAATGATAAGGTATTAAGTGCAAGCATTAATTCCTTGAAAAGTAAATATCCAAATTACATTTTTAAGAATGTAGAAATTGGTAAATATACCGATTTAAAATCTGCCTATAAATTAGGGAAGATCAACCATATTATTGTGAGCAGTGAAAACGAGTTTTTGGTAAATTCTGCTTTACGCTTTATGGCAGATTCAAATTCATTTGTAGATATGCAGGTTTATGGATTGAAAAAATGGTTAGAATTTACTTCCGTTAATATTGCCCAATATGAGCAATTGAAGGTTAAAATTATTAGTCCATTTTACTTTAACTATTCCGACCCAAATAATAAATTATTTATAGAAAAATACAGAGAGCGTTTTTTTACCGAACCCAATGAATATGCGGTAACTGGGTATGAACAAGCAACTTATTTTATTAGTTCACTAATTCAGCAAAAGGGAGAATTGAACGCAATAGATAAGCAAGAAAAAAACAAACCTTTGAGTAATTGGTATTTAATTGCTAGAAAACCCGGAGGAAAAAGTCTACAAAACAATAAACTCAATATCCTTTATTTTAAGGATGGAAGATTAGAGCGATTGGTTTATTAATTAGATAATCCAACGAAACAATAAGAACAATCCACCAGATAGCAACATACAAACCGGCAAGGTAAGTAACCAAGC
>CANFHJ010000138.1 GCA_947446605.1 Bacteroidota bacterium
AATATCAGAATTAGGTTCGAACAGAAATCTAATAATGGAAACAATATGTTTATTGACAACGTAAAAGTTACAGGTACACCCAATAATCCAGTGGCTAATTTTTACGCGCTAAATAGGACTATTTGTGTGGGTGATGAATTACAATTATTAGATTCAACTTTAAACAAACCAGATCAATGGATGTGGTATGTTACCGATGCAGATACATTAACTTATACCATTAGAAATCCTAAAGTTAAATTCTTAACAGCTGGTACTAAATCTATTTCATTGTCGGTTATAAATGCAACGGGTAAAGACAGCATTACACGTGTAAATTACATTACCGTATTGCCTTCGCCAGCTGTTCCAAGTATTAGTGCTTCTAGAGGATTAGCCTTGTGCGATGGAGATAGCACCACTTTGAGCACCAATGCTACAACAGGTTTTGTTTGGTATAAAAATAATTTACCTTATTCTACCTCACTCACCAGTTTCCAAACAAAAGAAGAGGCCTTGTATTATGTACGTCAATCTAGTGTTAACGGATGCTGGTCTAAGTCAGATGCCCTTATGGTTCAAACCGGAATTACCCCAGTTAAACCTATATTAACAAAAGATCTATCTGGAAATGTTTTCTGCGAAGGTGGCTCATTTAATTTATATTCAAGTGCTGCAAGCAATAACCAATGGTATATTAATGATACTTTGTTTTTAGGTCAAATTGCCAGCACATTAAATTATAATAATTCTGGTGAATTCAAGGTAAAACTAACAGAAAAAATATGTTCTGTTTTTTCTGATTCTTTGCTAATCACAAAATTGCCACGACCAGTTACTTCAGAAATTTCTGGTGCCACCTGGGCTGTAAAAGGAGATACGGCAAGCTTTTCTGTTATACCAGGTATGGTTGGTTCAGTTTTTACTTGGTCGCCAGTTGGTGCTACGGTGCAAACAGGAGCTGGAACTTCATCGGTGCAAGTTAAATACGGAATAGGAACAACGGCTACTATTGGCGTGCAAGAAATTGCAAGTAACAATTGTAGAGGCGTTCAAAAATTATTGAATGTAAATTTGGTGAATACAGGTGTTATTAAAGTGAATCCAGAAAATGCTATTCGCGTATTTCCAAATCCTGTATCTCAGTTTATAAAAGTTCAAATCGAAACCAATAAAGCAGAAGATGTGGAAGTGGTTATTTATAATATGCTTGGGCAAAATATGAACAAAGAACAATATGTTTCTACATTAGGTACAATGGTAAAAGATATCAATGTTCAAGCGCTGCCTGCAGGATTATATATTATTAAAGTAAAGATGGGCGACAAAATTTTCACAAGGAACTTTGTGAAGGAATAAGTTAGCGTGTACGAAACAAAAAAAGAGGCCATCGGCCTCTTTTTTTGTTTAATGATTTCTGTCTATTATAAATTCAACCAATTGCCTTACATTTTCTTTCACTTCCGAATCTGGCAATTCATTTAAAATGCTGAGCGCTTCTTCTTTGTATTGATTCATGGCCTTTTTTGTGTAAGCAATACCATTGTGGGCATTTACATAATCAATCACTTCGGCTACTTTCTTTTTATTGTTATGGTGATTTTTTATCGTGCTAATTATTTTACTCCTCACCTTTGGTTCGGCCTGGTTTAAAGTATAAATAATGGGGAGCGTTAATTTTTTTTCTTTTAAGTCGATCCCTTTTGGTTTCCCTATATCATCATCTCCATAATCCATCAGGTCGTCTTTCATTTGAAAGGCAATACCAATTTTTTCTCCAAACAAACGCATTTGTTCTATTTGCACTTCGTTAGCACCTGCAGAAGCAGCGCCAATGGCGCAACAAGAGGCAATTAAGGAAGCTGTTTTTTTTCTGATAATATCGTAATATACTTCTTCTGATAAATTGAGATTGCGTGTTTTTTCAATTTGCAAAAGTTCTCCTTCGCTCATTTCTTTTACCGCATTGCTTACTATTTCTAATAAATGGTAATCTTTGTTTTGAACAGAGAGCAATAGGCCACGACTTAATAAATAATCGCCCACTAATACAGCGATTTTATTTTTCCAAAGTGCATTAATGGAGAAGAAACCACGGCGCTCATCACTGTCGTCAACAACATCATCATGCACCAAGGTTGCGGTATGTAATAATTCAACCAAGCTTGCTGCTCTGTAAGTTGAATCGTTGATATTATTGAATAATTTGGCACTAAAGAAAACGAAGATGGGCCTAATCTGTTTGCCTTTTCGTTTAATTATATAGTTCATGATGGTGTCCAAAAGAGGCACGGTGCTTCTCATGGCTTCCCTGAATTTGGTTTCAAACAAATTCAGTTCATTGTCTATGGGTGCTTTAATTTGATTTAACTTGCTCACTGTACCCGCAAATAAAACAATTAATCCTGTTTTTTTTATTCAGGCATAACTGATTTATATTAGCACTTTATTTAATTCTCCTTTTTATGGCAAAAACGCATTCTACCTTTTTCTGCAAAAATTGCGGTGTTTCTTCAGCAAAATGGGTGGGTAAATGCCCTGCCTGTGGCGAATGGAACACTTTTATGGAGGAAGTGGTTCATAAGGAAAAGGAAGATTTTAAAAGTACTTGGAAGAAAGAAGGTCATATTGCTTCCCGCAAACCTATTTTAATCAATGAGGTTGAAAAAGGAAATGAGCAAAGGATTCCACTTATAGATCAAGAATTAGCAAGAGTATTAGGCGGTGGCTTGGTGCCTGGAAGTGTTGTTCTTATTGGTGGTGAGCCGGGTATTGGAAAGTCTACCTTGTTGCTACAAGTTGCTTTGCAATTCAAAGATTTAAAAGTACTTTATATCAGCGGTGAAGAAAGCGAAACCCAAATAAAGATGCGGGCAGAACGTATCCCATTTGCCAACGAAAATTGTTTTCTATTTACCGAAACTTCCACCCAAAAAATTGGTAAAGCCTTCAAAGAATTGCAGCCAGACTTAGTAGTGGTAGATTCGATCCAAACGCTCCAATCCGATATTATTGACAGCACCCCAGGAAGTATTTCTCAAATAAAGGAAACTGCCAGCGACATGATTCGATTTGCCAAAGAAACGGGCACACCCGTTTTTTTAATTGGGCATATTACCAAAGATGGCACCTTAGCTGGTCCAAAATTGTTGGAGCACATGGTTGATACCGTTTTGCAATTTGAGGGCGATAGGCATCATGTTTACCGCATTTTGCGAAGTACAAAAAATCGTTTTGGGTCGACCAATGAAATAGGCATTTATGAAATGCAGCAGGGCGGCTTGCGAGAAGTAAGTAATCCTTCTGAAATATTAATTTCTCAAAGAGATGAGGCGTTAAGTGGTGTTTCTATTTCGGCAACCTTGGAAGGTATGCGCCCTTTATTAATAGAAACTCAAGCCTTGGTAAGTGCAGCAGTATATGGCACTCCGCAAAGAAATTCAAATGGCTACGATGGCAAAAGATTAAATATGCTCTTAGCCATTTTGGAGAAAAAATGTGGTTTGCGAATGGGGATGCAAGATGTATTTGTAAATATTGCTGGTGGCTTGCGGGTAGAAGATCCCGGCATTGATTTAAGTATTGTAGCCTCCATCGTTTCAAGTTATGAAAACTTGCCAATCGACAATAAAATTTGCTTTGTGGGTGAAATAGGTTTGAGTGGAGAAATACGCGCAGTGAGTAGAATTGAGCAAAGAATTTCTGAAGCAGAAAAATTAGGATTTAAAACGGTTTACCTTTCTAAATTTAATAAACTCCCTAAATCAAAATCGTCTTTAAGAATAGTGGAAGTTGCTAAAGTGGAGGAAATGCTTCAGTTCCTTTTTGGTTAATTGATAGCCAATACAACTTGTAGTTTATTTAATTCTTCTAAGAACCAAATATCAACTGGTGTTTTTGCCCAAATGGTATGGATTCCAGCAAGCCCAGCGCCTTTAATGTTTTCAGGCATATCGTCTATGAATATGCTTTCCTCGCCTTTTATTTCTGCAGCAGCCAAAACGTGTTTGTAACACTCAACGCTTGGTTTGCGCAAACCAATTTCATGCGATAAAAATATTTTTGAAAACAAGTTTTCAAAAACTTCTTTGCCATGCTCTTGGTATACTGCATCAATATGAATGGAATTGGTATTACTTAATAAGATGAGTTGATAATCTTTTTTTAAAGTTTTAATCAATTCAACGCGTTCGCTAGGCAGTTCAAGTAACATGCTATTCCAAGCGTGAATAATTGCTTCTTTTGAAGCTGTTCCTTTTAAATGCGTGTGAAGTGTATCCACAAAGAAGTTTGCATCAATTTTCCCGGTTTCAAAATCGGTAAATAAAGAGGAGTTTTCGTTAAGTTGGTCTAATTCTGCACCCAATTTTTTAAAGGCACGAATGGTTTTTTGTTGGTCCAAATTCAATACCACTCCGCCAAGGTCAAAAATAATGTTCTTTATTGCCATGTAAAGTTAAAACGCAGGAAATGAAAAATGGTTTTAATGAATGCTATTTGCTAGCATTTTGTTGGTGTATGGCATTGCTCAATAAACCTACAAGGCTTGGGTCCTTTTCAATGGCATTTCCAACAACAACGATATCTGCTCCAGCATTACAAGCATCAATGGCTTGGGCTGCAGTTCTAATGCCTCCGCCAATAAACAAAGGACCAGAAATTTGGGCTTTCACCTCTCTGATCATAGATGCCGAGATAGGATTTTTTGCACCACTACCGGCATCCATATAAATTACTTTTAAGCCTAACATCTCTCCGGCTAAGGCAGTGCAGGCCGCAATATTGTC
>CANFHJ010000139.1 GCA_947446605.1 Bacteroidota bacterium
GATAAATTGGAAGCTAAAGGAATTGAAGTGAATTTTAATGATACACTTTGCAGGCAGGTTAGTAACAGGGATATTCAATTACGTGATTTTGCAAAAAGGTTTAATAAAATAGTATTTGTGGCAGGATTAAAATCTTCAAATGGAAAAGTTTTATTTGATGTTTGTAAAGAAAATAATACTCATTCCTATTTTGTAAGTAGTAAGGATGAAATAGATCCAACATGGTTTTCAGAAAACGATGCTGTGGGCATTTGCGGTGCTACTTCCACTCCTCAATGGCAGATGGAAGAGGTGAAAGAAAAATTGCTTTCACTATAAAAATAATTACATGAAAAAATATTTCTATTCTATTCTGATATTGGTTTTTGCTTGGGCTTATATATATAGCTTTTCTGAGGCCAATGCGAAAAAAACCAGTGAACCAATGTCCACTGCTGCACCAACAAGTTTTTATGATTTATGCATACCTAGTTTAAATGGGGCAGATAGACTTTGCATGAAAGATTTTAAGGGTAAGTATGTGTTATGCGTAAATGTAGCAAGTGAGTGCGGATATACCCCTCAGTATGCAGAATTGCAAAAGTTAGCAGATGCGTATAAAGACAAATTGGTTGTAATTGGGTTTCCTTGCAATCAGTTTTTAGGTCAAGAGCCAGGAACTGCTTCAGAAATTCAGCAATTTTGCTCCAAAAATTATGGCATTACCTTTCCTTTAACCGAAAAAATTGAAGTTAAAGGAAATGGAAAACACCTCGTTTACCAATGGTTAACGGAAAAAGCGCTTAATAGCCAAATGGATGTTAAAATTGGATGGAATTTCAATAAAATTCTTGTTGATCCAAACGGAAATTGGTTAAAACATTTCTCCTCTAATGTAAAACCAATGAGCGAAGAAATTACTTCATTAATAAAATAAATTAAGTACCTCTTAAATTAGAGATGTTTAATTTTAATCCCGCAAAAATATCTAAGCCTCTAATGTTTCTTAAGCCAATCATTTCTGGCAGGTGATTGGTTCCCATATAAAATGGGCCAACTCTAAAATTAAATCCAATGATTGGATATTGATATTCTATTAAACTAATGGGTAATTCAAATTGATATTTAGTAGATTCATAACGCGCTGCTAGGCTTAAAATATTGGGCGCGTGGTTGGCAATAACACCTGGCATTGGCAGTCTATGCGAGCCATTAAAACTCACATAATAATTGTCTTTGAAATTATAATCAAATTGCACATTCAAGCGTGTTGCTGTGAAGTGAGTGTATTTGGTGTTACTGGTATATTTTACTTCTGCAGTATTAGAAGAATAATCAAACCACAACTTTCTATCTAAGGCAAATACGCCCAAGTAAAATGCTTTATCTAAATTTTTTGAAGGTCCAGAGGCATTGGTATACTCGTTGTAATCTGTTTGTTTGTCGTAGGTAATCATTCCAATATCCATTAATGAGGCACCAAAACGCCATTTGTATTGTTGGTATTCTCTGGTTGCACCACCATAACGTATATTTGGACAAATTGTAGTTCTTGTTGGTCTGCTTTTTTTCTTACTGATATAATTGTAACCAATATCAAATGCAAAGCCCCTTCCACGTGTTGCCAATAATTCACTCATGCTGGCAGATTTGGTAGCTGCATAATTGTAGTAAAGGTGCCCTTTGTCCATGTATATAGTAGAATCACCAATAAAGCTCCATTTAGTACCTCCTCTGTCTTCAAAATCAAGTGAATTAATTCCAGATAAATAGTGGGCGGTTATTCCCAGGCGTTGGCGTGATTTGTAGGTATCAACAATTTGATAGGAATAGTTAAGGGCTAGGTCTGTATAAACCATTGTTCCAGAAACAAAATTATTTAGGTTAAATGTCTTTCCTTGCAATTCAATTGCGGTTGATCCTTTAAGTACAAAAATTGCCAACTCTTTTGGCATTTGAGTGGTTCCAGAAACGGCTTTTAAAGAAGTTAATAAACCAAATGAATGTTTACCAACATTCATTAAAAATGAAGGGCCATAGATGGTGGCATCTGCAAAAATATAGTTGTTTGTTTTGAAGCTTCTTTTTAAGCTAAAAAGCTTATCAAACGTTTCGTTGATGCTTTCTCCATTGGTAGATTTTGCTGTAAGTTTATTAATTACCGTTGGAGATACAATGCTTGTTACAGGTCTTGGTGTTAAATAATAGCCATTGTTCATTAGGGTTGTACCGTAATTGAATAACAAAACATCTGTTCCATTACTTAAATAATTGGTATTTGCAGGGTTGATGGTAACACCCATAACGCCAGCACGGGTGCTTGAACATACCCCAGTTTGAAATTGCGCATTTCCAGATTTAATACCTGATCCTAATAGAAAGATAATTAATAAAAGCTTTTTCATTCTTGTTGGGTAGGTAAGTATTTCAAGGCGCTATTTTACAAAAGGGATAAGATTCACAAAGTTAAGCAGCAAAAGCGATACTGGCAACGCTAATTCTACAATTGCAATTTTTTACAATTGCCCCAGCACAACTTTCTAAAGTTGCACCGGTTGTAATAACGTCGTCTACCAATAGAATATGCTTGTTTTCAAATATTTGAGTGTTATTCACTTCAAATATATTTTCAACATTTTGCCACCTTTCGGTTCTGCTTTTTAGGGTTTGGGTGTCTGTAGCTTTCACTCTAACCATAAAATCACTTAGGTTTTCCATGGCCAAAACCTCCGAAATCCCATTGGCAAAGGCTAAACTTTGGTTGTATCCTCTTTTTCTGAGTTTACTTGTATGCAAAGGAACAGCAACTATGGCATTAATTCCATGACTTTCAGCAGTTTTCCTAATTTTTTGCCCATATATTTCACCTAAATATACGGCCAGTTCTTCATTTCCCTTGTATTTTAGTTCGTGCAATAGTTTTTGCGTGGTTCCTCTTTGATTAAAGAATAAAAATGAAAATGCACGCTCAAAAGGTATTCTTCCCCACAATGTTTTTTCTACTCCATTTTCCAATTTAAGGTGGTCGTTGGTTTCTGGCAATTGCAATTGACATCCCAAGCATAAGTACCTTTCGCTTGCATGTAATTGATTGTTACAAGCCACGCACAAATTAGGATAGAGCAAGTGTAGCAGACTTTTTAGCATAAATTTTTACCTTTTATTGTGCAATAATTTTAAAGGTTTCTTGTGCTTTTTGTCCTTTAATTTCTATAAAATACACACCTGGTTTTATTCCTGATAAAGAAATTTCAGCATCTGTTTGTCCATTTTTTATTTGTAGGTTTTTTTGTTCGAACACGATGTTGCCAATTAGGTCAATTACTTTTACCGCTAATTCTTGCTCGCCTGTTTTGCCAATTTTAATACTTAGTTTATTTTGAAATGGATTTGGGAAAATATCAAATACTTGTCCTTTAATTTTTTCTCCCACACTTAATGGCCAGTAATCCATTGTTCCAAATGCAGTGTCTGAACAAAGATTTTGTGAGTAGGCAATTAATTTAAATGGCACACTTGCCTGACCAATAATTTTGTAACTTACTTCAGCAGAAGTGGAACTTTGGTTCGAACCGAAACGCCAATTGATATAAAGTTTGTTAGTAGATAAATCTTTTAAAATAAACGAATTGCTGTCTGTTCTATCCATTGTAAATGCAGCTTTAGGAGAGGAGTTAACCACAATTGTTTGTTGACTTGAATCAACAATTTGATTGGAAGAATCTAAAACAAAAAGAGTTACTAAATAGTTGCCAGGAGTGGTATACGTAAAGGTTTGGTTTTTGATGGTAGAGGTGCTGCCATCATGAAATTTCCATAGGTAACTGCTTGCAAATGCTGAAATATTTGTAAAGTTTACAACTAAGGGTGCGCATCCGTTTAGGCTAGAAGGGTCGAAGCCTGCACTTGGTTTATTCCCAATAGTGAAAGTGATGGAACTGTCTGCATTTTGAGTGATATTGCTAATAACAATATTTGATGCTTGTTTTATACCACCAACTTTTAAATGCAAAGCTGAATTTGGTTTTGAATAATTATTTAATGACCTATTATTTGAAGAACCTGGGTATAAATCTCCCGCGTCGCCTCGGTTCGTGCCAATTTCTAAATCTCTTTTTCCATCTGCTTGCAATAAACCTACACCATAGGCGCTGGTATCATTGTTTACATTATTACCGCTTGAAACGGATAATAACCTTGCCTTACTTGAATTGATATGCCAAATAGCCAATCCTCTTCCAGGTAAGTAAAGATCAAAACCTTTCTTCTGGCGATTTTCTAAAAGAAAATATTCATTGTTTTGGGTAGTATTAATACGAAAGGCAAAATTACTATCTGCAACACCTTTTGGAATTGTATATGTTCCGCTATTTGCAATTAAAGTTGTTGGCATCCATCCGAGCATGTTTCTCGACCATGCCTCGTGCAAGCAGGGTGTTCTTTCACTGTTTAGCCATGGGCCTCCCGCCATATTTGCAAAATTACCTGCGCCCTCTCCTTTGCTTTGGGTGGAGTATAAATCTGGTAAGTCTAATAAATGTCCAAATTCATGTGAAATAACGCCAATTCCTACCATAGAAGGTGCCCCACTGTTATATCTTTTTTCTGGAAAAATTCCATAAGCATCTACATTTACACCGTCTACATATGCTACGCCAGAGCTATAGGCCAAATTGTACCTGTGCGACCAAATATAATTATTAGCAGAGGGTGCACTTTGTTCTTCGGCACCAATTCCTGCGTGCAAAACAATTATACCATCCACAACGCC
>CANFHJ010000140.1 GCA_947446605.1 Bacteroidota bacterium
AAATCCATGCATTGGTTAAAGTTTTCATTTAATCCCATGAGCATTTCTGTTCCTTCACGAACCGCAAAATTACCACTTTCATGTGCGGTGATATAATCAACATAATTGTTTTGCACCAAATAATTTTTAAACAATGGATTAGCTTTCCTATTGATTAAAATGCGCACACCACAGCGCGCTGCAATGCTCAGATCCAGCACATCATCAAAGAAGTAAGCAACCTCGTTGATGGCAATATTTTGGTTCGAACAGAATTGTTCTAAAGCAATAATTTTATGAGGTACTTTGTAATAACAGCCATCAAAATGTTCGCGTTCGGCAAAATAAAACGCCATTTCATTGCGCTCGCCAGAGATAATGGCAGTAGCAGGTAATGTTTTATTTAAAAGGTAATGACTAAAACGAAGCATATTGGTTCCCATGCTATCGGCCTCATTGAATGTGCTACTTTTATTTTCGTTTTTGACAGCGTTATTAAACACACCATCCCAATCAAATACATACGCTTTTATCCCTTTAAGCTTTTGGGATAATTCTTGAACTGGTGTACAAAATACACCACCTATTTGCGTAAAAATAGATTCGGTATGGTTCATGTTTAATTTATTTATTTCTCTAAAACAATTTTCAATTTATCTAATCCTGTTTGAAGCATGCCACCCAATTCATTTTCCATACCAATAATAGGCAACATAAAATTCATAGGATAATCCATTCTTCCATCGAAGCCCCATTTCACAATAGTGCTTGAATCTCCCTGTGCTTCCGTTAGGAAATACGCATGGTCTTTTGATTCAAATGGTTCTTTAAAACGCAATTCTAAATCTACTTGTTTGTTTTCTACAATACCAATAATTTCTTGCTCACCAGTGCCAATATCCTTGTTATTGCTTTTCCAACGAGATATTGCACCAACCATTCCATCTTTACCCGACATAGATTTCTCCATGTTTGAATCAGTTAAAGCCCAAACACTGAATTCATCTTGGCTCTTTAAAAAACGAAGGAAATTAAAAACTTGTGCATTAGGTTTATGAATTTCAATTTGACGTTCAACAGCAAATTCATTTTTAATAAAAAGTGCTGAAACCAATACCAAGGCTACTAAACTTAAAAGAATAATTGAGATGTATTTAAAAATTTTCATAAAATAAATAATTAGGTTCGAACCAATACTTTTTTCAAAAAAAAGGCCGCCACTAGGGACGGCCTTTCAAAGTTATATAGAATTAAGCTTCTAAATCTTGGATGTCAATCATACCAATTGGCTTACCATTTTCGGTAACCAATATTGTATCAACTTTGGTAGATTTAAACAAGCCTGCAGCTTCATTTAATAAAGCAGAACCTTCAATTGATACAGCTGTGCCATATTCAAAATCACCTACGTTTTTACTCAAAACATCTCTTCCTTCAGATTGAATTTTTCTGCGCAAATCGCCATCTGTGAATACACCTTTAAGGCTGCCATCTGCATTTACTATAGTAACAGCACCAAAACCAAATTCTGTCATCTTAACAATGGCATCAGCTAAATTGGTATCAGCCGCTACTATTGGATTTACTGCATTAATAGCTTCTTTCACTCTTACCGTCATTAAACGGGTATCATGAATAAACTGATCTGTTCCAACAGTTGTGAAATGATTTTCTGTTAACTGTTTCATGATTTTTAATGGAACAGTAATGGTATGAACACCTAAATTGATAGCATTTCTAATATGCTCCATGGTACGAACCGATGAGAACATAACTTTGGTATCATAACCATAATGATCAACGGCATCAACAATTTGTGCAACTAAATCTAAGGCATCATGACCTTGGTCTTGCAAACGACCAACCAACGGACATACGTATGTGGCACCTGCATGCATAGCCATATAAGCTTGTTGCAAGGTGTAAACCAAATGTACGTTTACTAATAAACCTTCGTTACGTAATAATTTACAAGCACGCACACCTTCTAAGGAAACAGGTATTTTAAATACTGTTTTCTTAGGATCGAGCCCAAGTGCTAATTGACGTTTGGCTTCAGCCAATACATCCTCGGCAGTATCACCCAATGCTTCAATTTGAAGCACAGGAACAATTTTTGAAAGCTTAACAATCATGGCATCCACATCGGTAATACCTTCACGTTGCATGAAAGTTGGAGTTGTGGTTAAACCATTTAAGAAACCTAATTTAAAGGCTTCTTCAATTTCTTTTAAGTTTGCTGAATCTAAATATAATTCCATGTTGTAATCTTATAATGATGCTTTTGGGCAAAAATAGACTTAAAATTCAATTTTGCTAAATGCAGCTTAATTAATATTTGTAAAGGCTTATTTAATACGGGTACTTACTTCTAATTGGTGTAAAGCAATTAGCGGTTTTAAAAACTCTTCTAATTGGTAAACAGACAATTGAGATGCTGCATCACATAAAGCTGAAGCAGGATCTGGATGTGTTTCAATAAAAACACCATCTACGCCTGCAGCAACCCCTGCCCTGCTTAAAACCGGCAAAAATTCTCTTGCACCACCTTTTGCATCAGCACTAGGAATACCATATTTTCTAATTGAATGGGTAATATCAAATACAACTGGATAGCCAATTTGACCCATTAAAAAGAAACTTCTAGGATCAACAACCATATCGTTATAACCAAAAGTAAAACCTCTTTCTGTTAAAATCACTTGATCGTTTCCTGCATCAATACATTTTTGAACAGGGTGCTTCATGTTTTCAGGTGCTAAAAACTGACCATGTTTGATGTTAATTACACGACCCGTTTTTGCAGCGGCAACCATTAAGGTTGATTGCATACACAAGTATGCAGGAATTTGTAAAACATCGCAAACCTCGCCAGCAGCAGCAGCTTGGTCTGGGTAATGAATATCTGTTAACAAAGGAAAACCAAATTGTTCTTTAACTTTAGCTAATATTTTAACGCCCTTATCCAAACCTGGTCCATCATAATATTTTAAGCTACTTCTATTGTCTTTTTGAAAAGACGATTTATAAATCATTTTGATGTTTAACTTTTCTGAAACCTCTTTCAATTTTTCAGCAGTTTTCATCATGATAGATTCATCTTCAATCACACATGGACCTGAAATTAGAAACAGCTCATCGCTGCCGCATTCAATATTTCCAACTTTTACAATTTTGGTCATCGTATATTTTTTTTGTTAATTATAATCTTCTAAACAAACCTTCAATGCGTTCAATGGTAATTTTGTCTTTCCAATCTGTACCAATGGCATGGTTCCACATATGTGGTAAATTATAGGCCACATGGGCCATTGCAGTAATTTCTGCATCCGTCCAATTGGCACTTAATCCTTGTGGCAATTTAATATTATGTTTGGCCAACATGGTTTTAAATTCGGCCACACCTTCTGGGTAAAAATCGCCCAAATGTTGGAATGCCAAACAATTTGCATAGCAATGTTTCTCGCCAAATATTTTGCTCAATCCATAGCTCAAAGCATGACAAACACCAACCTCAGAATAGGTAAGGCTTAAACCACCCATTAAAGAAGCTACCATTAATTTATCGTCATTTTCTGGCGATTGACCAGCTTTGTCACTTAAATAAATATCACGACAAAGTTTCAATGATTGCTCACCGTAAGCCATGCTGTATGCATTGTTTAGGATACCATCGCGACTTTCGATGCAGTGAATAAAGGTATCCATACCTGTATAAAACCATTTGTCTACAGGTACACTTTCTGTTAACTCTGAATCAAGAATTACTTGATCAAAAATGGTCCAATCACATTTTAATCCTAATTTTTTCTCCGGTCCTGTTAATACGGCCGTCATGCTACATTCTGCACCAGTACCAGAAATTGTTGGAACTCCCAAGTGATACACACCTGGCTTTTTAATTAAATTTAGTCCTTGGTAATTTTGAGATGGTCCTTCATTGCAAAGCATTAATGAAAGCGCTTTGGCAATATCCATGATGCTTCCACCTCCAATACCTATAACTCCAGCAGGCAATCCTTTTCGCGCAAGAATTTCATCACGCAATTGGTCTATTTGTTCTGTAGTTGGTTCATGTGGATCAACATCAATAAAATAAATGGTATCCTCAGGCAACTGCTGCAAGCGGTTTTCAAGCGTTTTACCTTTAAAGAAATTGTCTACGATGTATACAAAATATTTATTGTTTAAATCACGTTTTGGAGCAACAATTTCGGCCAATTGCTTAAAGCTACCTCTGCCAAAAACTGTTTTTTCTATCGATTTAAAATTCTTGTGGCTCATTATAAAAAATTAAGCGGTTTGAACCAATGCCGATTGAATGCAAGCCGTCATTTTTGAAATTAACTCATTAACTTCTTGTTCTGTCCAAGTAGCCTTAATACCAAATGAGATTAAACGACCAATGGTTTCTTGCGTTTTAGGCAATTCCATGCTATTGTAATCTTGCGGTGCTCCCAGCAATTGAACATTTGTTTTGGCCGCTACATTGCCATTTTTAATATGGTTCCATTGGTTAATAAAATGGTACATATTGGTAAACCAATAATTGAAACCACCCACACCATTGTTGTTAAATTCTTCAACTACTTTCTGTGCGCTGGTGGTATCTGGTAAAAACATATTAAGGAAGGTAGCTGAATCGCCGTTTGGATCAGGAATTGTTGCAAAACTCACTCCTGGAATTTTACCCAATTCTGCCATCATGTGTTGTTTGATTTTATTGTTTAAGGTTCTAATCATTGGTACACGGCGGGTTTGAACCAAACC
>CANFHJ010000141.1 GCA_947446605.1 Bacteroidota bacterium
CTTATCCCCTACCTTGCGCATTCAACAATTATTCCTATCATTGAGAAATTTTTAATTCATGCAAACTACACGCAAAGAGCACGATTTTCTTGGAGAACTTGATATTCCAAATCATTTGTATTATGGTATTCAAACCTATAGAGCAAAAGAAAATTTTAACATTACAGGCATTCCAATTTCTAGGGAAGCCCGTTTTATAAAAGCACTCGGTTTTGTTAAAAAAGCTGCTGCTTTAGCCAATAGAGATTGTGGTGTACTCGACCCAAAAATTGCTGAAGCGATTTGTTATGGCTGTGACCAATTGATTGCTGGAAAATTTGAAGATCAATTTGTAAGCGATTTAATTCAAGGCGGCGCAGGCACCTCATGTAACATGAATGCCAATGAAGTAATTGCCAATATTGGTTTAGAGTATTTGGGCAAGAAAAAAGGCGATTACGATTTCCTTCATCCAAACAACCATGTAAATTGTTCGCAATCTACAAATGATGCCTATCCTACTGCTTTCCGTATAGCATTATACATGAAGTTGACAGATTACCTTAAAATTTTAGTAGAATTAGAAAAAGCATTCCGAGCCAAAGGACAAGAATTTAACAGGGTACTTAAAATGGGTCGAACCCAATTGCAAGATGCCGTGCCAATGACCTTAGGACAAGAATTTAATGCATTTGCAACTACCATTGGTGAAGACATTTTAAGGTTAAGAGAAGCACAACAATTGGTATTAGAAGTAAATATGGGCGCCACTGCAATTGGCACCAGGGTAAACGCCCCAGAAGGTTACCCAGATTTATGTGTAGCCTATCTAAGAAAAGAAAGCGGCATACACGTAGTACTTGCCCCAGACCTAATTGAAGCCACAGGAGATACGGGTGCCTATGTTCAAATCATGGGAACACTAAAAAGAAATGCCATAAAAATTTCGAAAATTTGCAATGATTTGCGCTTATTAAGTTCTGGACCAAGAACGGGTTTCAATGAAATTAATTTACCTGCACGTCAGCCCGGCAGTTCAATTATGCCAGGTAAAGTAAATCCAGTAATTCCAGAAGTGGTAAACCAAAGTTGTTATTATGTAATTGGTCAAGACCTTACGGTAACAATGGCTGCAGAAGCCGGACAATTGCAGTTAAATGTAATGGAACCCATTATTGCTTTTGCCATGTTTACTTCTCTTGAGTATTTAGGAAATGCCATCATGTCTTTAGTAGATAAATGTATTATTGGCATCACAGCCAACGCAGATAGATGCGCAGAAATGGTTATGAATAGCATTGGAATTGTAACCCAATTGAATCCTATTGTAGGTTATGAAATAAGTGCAAGTATTGCAGGTGAAGCATTAAAAACAGGCAAGAGCGTTCATGAAATTGTGGTGGTAGAACGCAAATTGATTGACCAAGCCAAATGGGATGAAATTTTCTCTATCGAGAATTTAATCAACCCTAAATTTATCAATAAATAATTGGTTCGAACCGAATTAAAATGAGATTATAGCGAGCAAAAACAACTGCAATGTAATTATAACCAAGTTCTTACATAAGAAAATTTGAAAGGTTTTTACGTAGAAATAGTGGGTAAAAAAAATCTTAAATGGCTTGAATATTTCATTTTTTTTACCAAATTGCACTATTCATTGATTAGGTAAATAATTACTTAAGCAAAGGATTTACAAAATATATTAAATAACTCTTAAACAAACACATAAAATGAAAAAACAACTACTAAGTTTAGTTGCTGCTTTGGGCTTGTTAACAAGCGCAAACGCACAGAACTATTACTCACTAAAATCAACTGGCGTTGACAATGCTGGTGGTTACGAATACAAGCAAGCGCTTGTTGCTGGTACCACTGCAAGTGTTCTTGCTCCAATTAAAGACGATGTTCTTTCAACAGAACAAACTTTGCCATTTGGTTGGACATTCTTTGGTCAACCAGTTACCAAATATGTTGCCAGCGATAATGGTTTTATTTCTTTTAACACAACAGAAACTACCAACCCAACAACTCCGGTTGCTTTGCCAAGCACTACTGCACCTAAAAACGCCATTTTTGCTTATTGGTACAATTTTAAATTAGCACAATCAGGTACTGGTGTGCCAGATCAAGTTTCTTCTTGGACTTACGGAACTGCGCCTAACCGCGTACACGTTATCCAATGGTTATCTATTACAACTGCAACTGGAAGTTTTGCTTCTTTTGCAATTCGTATTTACGAAGGAAAAAGTTTTGATGTAGTTTTAAACCAAGTTGGTGCTGCATTAGCTGGTACTATTGGTGTAAACAATGCAGATGGAACTATTGGTTATAACATTGCTGGTTCTCCTTCAGTGGCTTGGTCTACGCCAAGTGCAGATGGTGATTATGCAAACATGACTAAATACAGATTCTTGCCAGGTCCTCAACCAAACAACGAAGTTGAGTTAACGAGCATTGAATTACCAAAGTACTTACAAAAAAATACCAATGTTTCTATAAAAGGTAGAGTAACTAATTGGGGCGCTCAAAACTTAACTTCATTTAAATTAAATTATGCAGTTGGTTCTGGTGCAACATTAACTATGCAATTATCTGGATTAGATATCGCTACAAATGGTGGTACTTATGATTTCACCCACAATGTACCTTTTAGCCAAAGCGTATCTGGTGATTATCCAATTAAAGTTTGGGTAAGCAATCCAAATGCAAGTGCAGATGGCGATTCATCTAATAACAATGCTGCTGGAAATATAACTGTTGTTAATTCAACTGTGCCACGTAAAGTTATGCATGAAATCTTTACTTCAGCTACTTGTCCTCCATGTAACCCTGGTAATGCTAATTTAAAAACAGTATTGGATGGTAACGTTGGAAAATGGAACGTAGTGAAATACCAAGTAAATTTCCCTGGTACTGGTGATCCATATTATACAACTGAAGTTGGAACTCGTTTCAGCTACTATGGTGCTAACTTTGCTCCTTGGTTAGTTGTTGATGGTACTAGCAAGTGGGGTTCTACAGATGCAAATGCAAACTCATATACTGGTGCATTCTTTACCAACATGCAATCAATTCCTTCATTGGCTTCTATTACTGCTAATTTAGTAAGAGTTGGTCAAAAAGTAACTGTATCTGGTAACGTAACTCCTGTGCAAGGATTTAGCAATGCAGGTTTAAAATTGCGCATTGCAGTTGTTGAAACCAGAACTACCAAAAACGCTAAAACAAATGGCGAAACTGAATTCTTCAACGTAATGAAGAAAATGTTGCCAGATGCAACTGGTACTGCTGTTAACTTAGCTGCAGGTACTGCTGTTAACTATACCCAATCATTTACTTTCCCTGGCACTTACCGTTTGCCATTAGATGGTCAAGCTGCAAACATTATCAATTTATCTACTGAAAATTCAGTAGAAGAATTTGGTAACTTATTTGCAATTGTTTTCTTGCAAGACGATAACGATAAAACTGTATGGCAATCTGCTTCTACTGCTCCTGATGGTGCATTGGCAGTTGCAGAAATTAGCGAGTTAGGTTTAAACCTATATCCTAATCCTGCTACCAGCAGCTTTGAAGTTAGCTTCACAGGTGCAAGCAGCAATGGTACAGTTCGTATTGTAGATATGAATGGCAAAGAAGTAATGAACAAAAACATCAATAGCTTAAACGGAACCATCAATTGCGAAACATTAAGCAATGGTTTGTATTTTGTTGAATTAACCGTTGATGGCAAAACTGCTGTTAAGAAATTGAACATTATCCGCTAATTAGCTTTTGGCAGCTGGCTTCTAGCCACTGGCCTTGAGCCATAAAAAAAAGTCCTACAGCAAGCTGTAGGACTTTTTTTTGTTTGTTTATAAATGACTTTAGCTGTGAGATCGAAACTAAAATTTTCCTATATTTGCTATAATGAGAATGGATAAATCTGTTTTTACTAAAAATAGTTTTGAAGAGGCTGCTGATCATAAAAAAATATATGATTTATTGTCGGCCACAGAACAAACAGCAGCCTTTAATACATTAATGGCTGCAGCTTTTGGCTTTGTGGGGCAAGCATGGCCAAAAATGGATAAGACCATTTTTAGCACCAGGAAACAACATAATGGGACCAAAAAATAATATACTCAACGAAGATTTTCAAGACTTTATTAAATGCTTGAACATTGAAGAAGTAAGGTATTTGTTGGTGGGTGGTTATTCTGTGATCATATACGGATATAGAAGAACAACTGGAGATATTGATATTTGGGTTGAACCAACAAAAGAAAATTTTCAATTATTGTTAAAAGCCTTTTCTGAATTTGGCCTACCAACCAACGCAATTGCCGAAGAAAATTTCTTAGACAACGAAAACCAAGATGTATTTACCTTTGGTCGTCCTCCCATTGCAATAGATATTTTAACGAAGGTAAAAGGAATAGAATTTAGTGATTCATTTGAAAAATCCGAGATTCATACACTCAATGATATTCCTGTTAGGGTAATAAATCTAAATCAATTAAAGGCAGCAAAAAAAGCAGCTGGCAGGTACAAAGATTTAGATGATTTGAATAATTTGGCGTAACAAAAAAAAGTCCTACAGCAAGCTGTAGGACTTTTTTTTTGTTTGTTTATAAATGACTTTAGCTAGTAGCTAGTGTCAGTGCCTGAAATATGTTGACCGTTATGAAGGAAAAAACTTTAAAACAAAACATATGGCAACAAGACAACAATTTACCTTAAGTCAGGAAGAACGCCGCAGAAGGGTATTCAGCGAAGAGTTCAAA
>CANFHJ010000142.1 GCA_947446605.1 Bacteroidota bacterium
AAACAAGCGGGTATTGCCGCTAAAATTAATTTACAAGCATTGAGCAATAACCGCCAAGGTGCCTTTTCTTTTCAGGTGGAGGGTAGAAAAGGAAAGGAAAATTTTATGGCTTGGCGTGTGCAAGGCAGTATGCGAAAAGCAGGTGATGCACATGCTCCCAGCTATCAAATAAGTAATACGGGGTTTAACGAAAACAACCAATCTGCCATGCTCATTTTTGGGGGTAAAAAATGGACATGGGAAAGTAATTTGAGCAGGTTTGCAACAGTACAAGGCATTTTTATTGGTTCGCATTTAGGAAATATAGATGATTTGAAAAAGGCCCTTCAAGCAAGTAAACCACTCATAATTCTTCCATTTTCCTATAACATAGGTAAACCCTACCAAACGGTGGAGCATGTTTTATTCTCAACCAAGTTTAATTACCAACTAGCTAAAAACAAAAAACTGAGTTTGCTTTATGTGCAACAAGACAACAGGCGACAAGAGTTTGATGCAGATAGGATTTATAACCAGGCCTTACAAGGAAAACCAGCTACAGATTTAGAAATTCAAAGTTTTAATGCCGAGCAAAGTTACGAGCAAAAATTTCGCCACCATTGGGTTTGTAAATGGGGTGCCTCTGAATTATTACAGCACAATACTGTTCAAGGTACTCAGTTTATTATACCTGCTTTTCAATCTATGTCATTAGGCGCATTTGCCTTGCTTAAAAGAGAATGGTTAGATGCAAATTTGTCATTAGGCATCCGTTACGACAAGCGTTGGCTGAATGTGCCAAGCTATTTTCGCTTTCAAAAATCCTACCAATACCAATCGCAGATGGGAGGCCCTGCTGCCGGTTTAACCTATAACAAACAACTTCAAAAACAACTAAGTGTTAGCATCAGTTTGCAAAGCAGTTGGCGACCACCCGCCGTGAATGAATTGTACAGCTATGGTTTACATTATGGTGTGGCAAGTTTTGAGATTGGTTCAGAAAAACTTGTTCCAGAGCGCGCCTATTTATTGGATATTAATCTGCGCAAAACCTATCAAAATATAAGTATTGAGGCAAGTGCCTATGTACAACAATTCAATAATTTTATATACCGTAGCCCAATGCCCGAACCCATATTAACCATACGTGGTGCTTTTCCTGCTTTTCAATTTATGCAACACAATGCGCGTTTAATGGGATTAGAGGCAAGTATAGTTTACCAGCGGAAAAGGGCTTGGCAATGGGAGAGTAAATTTAGTTATTTACATGCCCAAAATATAGATTTAAACCAGCCATTAATTTTTATGCCAGCCAATAGAATGGAACATACTTTGGGCTATGTTTTTAGTGAAAATAAATTATTTAAATTGCCATTTATTGAATTGCAAAGCATTTGGGTGGCTAAGCAAAATAGGTATGTAAGTGGCGCAGATTTTACTACTCCACCTGCTGCCTATGTTTTGTTAAATATCAATACAGGTGCGTCTTTTCAGCCTTTTAAAAATGGCCAATCCTGGTTATTTAATTTGAGTGTTCAAAATGTATTGAACCAAAATTACCGCGATTACATGAGTAAGTTTAGGTACTTTACCAATGATCCCGGTATCAATTTTATTTTTAGTTTACAAATTCCTATTTCAAAAAATTAACATGAAAAAATCAATCGTATATTTTTTATTAATAAGTGCTTTTATACAATTAACTGCCTGTAAAAAGCAGGTTTCAAGTGCCAATGAACCTCAAAATGAGAATGAGCTAATAAGCACTGTGAGGCTTAATTTTATTGATACTGCCACCAATGATACACTTCAATTTACTTGGCAACAAATGGGCGGTCCAGGTACAGCCATTACTGTTGATTCTGTTTCACTCAAACCAACTATTTCTTACCTGGGATATATTGAAATTTTAGACGAAACCAAATTACCCATTTTTGTGGTAAGTGATGAAATTAAAATAGAAGCCAACGCTCATTTGTTTAAATATCTTTCAAGTACCTCTCGTTTACAAATAATTAATACCGACAGTGATTTTCATGTGCCACCCCTGGAATTAGGTTTGCAGTTTTTGGCCCGAACCAACAGTGTTGGTGAGCTAAAAGGATCTTTAGAAGTATTATTGCGCCATTATACCCCAGCATCTCCAAAGGCATTGAGTTTAAATAATGGCACCACAGATATTGATGTCATTTTTCCATTAAAGGTTGAATAAATTTGTATGGCATTAAAATTTGTATAATTTCACCCTTCGAACGTGAATTATGTTTAGCCATTCAGATATTAATTTCCCTTTATTACGCCAGCGGGCCTTTAATTTAAGATGGGCAGCCTTGCCAGAAGGTGTAATTCCTTTAACGGCTGCAGATCCAGATTTTCCATGTGCGCCTCAGATTTCTGAAGCGATTGTTAAATTTAGTCAGGACCGTTATTTTAGTTATGCCCCTGCAGAGG
Organism: Bacteroidota bacterium; assembly: GCA_947446605.1. Lineage (GTDB taxonomy): Bacteria > Bacteroidota > Bacteroidia > UKL13-3 > UKL13-3 > B1. Next base: position 2,431 of record CANFHJ010000142.1, read on the forward strand.
GGTATGCCTTTTTTAAGGAGGCTGTTGCTAAATTCTTTATTGAAAAACGAAATGTTCCAACGGAACCATCATTGGTGTTTCCAACAGATAGCGCAGCACATGGTATTCATGCGGTGTGTAGAGGGTTTTTAGAAAAAGGAGATGAGGCTATTGTATTTAATCCTGTTGATTTCTTATTCAAATATTCTGTGGAGGCAGTAGGAGGGGTAGCTATTTCTTTTCCTGTTCCACTCAATCCTGCAGAAGGAATTGATTTTAATTTACTTGAAAAATTAATCACGGATCGAACCAAAATAATTTGTTTGTGCAATCCTTTAAATCCAACAGGGAAGCTGTTTTCAGTTGCTGAGTTAATGGTTTTGGGAGCTATTGCCATCAAGCATAATTTAATTATTTTATCGGATGAAATTTGGAGTGATATTGTTTTTGAACCCAATAAGTTTGTGAGCATTGCTTCTTTAAATTCTGCTATTCAAGCCCATACCATTACGGTTACTGGTTACAGCAAATCATATGGTTTGGCAGGTTTACGTGTGGGTGCAGTAATAGCGCCAAGTGAATCACATTTTCAAAGAATCTTAATAGCTGCCGAACAACCTTCAACCATTCATGGTTGCAATGTGTTAGGGCAAGTTGCTGTAGCAACAGCGCTAAATGATTGTCAGGATTGGTTGGCCGATTTTTTAAGCCATTTGACCCAAATGCGCACACTTGTAGTAGATGGACTGAATAAATTTCCAGGCTTTAATTGTGCGCTTCCACAAGCCTGTTATTTGGCATTTCCAGATATCAGTGCAAGTGGAAAGAATGCTTCTGAGTGGCATGCCATATTTTTAGAGCAAGCCAAAGTTGCAGTGGTGCCTGGGTTGCCGCAGTGGTTTGGTAATAGAGCAGAAGGACATCTTCGTTTAAGTTTTGCCACCTCAAAAGAAACAATTGAGGAGGCTTTATACAGAATGCAACATGTAATTTCTATATGAAAGTAGTAATCATTGGAGGAGGTTTAGCAGGGTTTTCGTTAGGAGTTATGCTCCAATCAAAAGGAATTTCTTTTGTGGTTTGCGAGCGTGATCCAATAGGATTCTCTAGGGGATTGGCTTTTTTGGTGCATGAAGATGCCATTGCCTTAGTGGAAGAGTTTTTACCCAAATTTCCAAAGCCTAAATTCCCAGGGAATATTGTAAATGATTTGTTATTACAATACAGCAGTGGGAAAGAAATTGCGCACAAGAAGCTAGGTTCTTGGCATGGCATGAAACGCAGCGATTTGGTTGATTTCATAAAAAATTATATTGATAGTAATTTCATTAAATACCAGCGTGTTTTTTCTCATTTTTTATATGAGGGCAATAAAGCTATTGCTGCTGTTTTTAAAAATGGCGATATAGAATATGGCGATGTTTTTGTTGGGGCAGATGGCGCAAAATCTGCCGTTAGGCAGTCATTGTTTGGTGAAACATTATATACACCTGTAGAGGTAAAGGAAATTGTAGGGGTTTTTAAAAGCAAAGAATCTTCAGAAGATATTCCTCACTTATTTAGAAAATACATTTGTGAACACCGTTCAATGGCATTTGGTATAATTCCTATTGCTAGTCACGAGTGGGTATGGTTCATGCAATTTCATTCTGTTTTACAGGGCAATTATTCAGATTCGCCTGAGGATATTAAATCTTTTGTATTAGAATCACTTAATAGTTTTCCTAAAGAACTTTCAGATCTAATTGCCCAGCATGATTTCAATAAATCATTTGTATGGCATGGAACAGATTTTGATATGCTGCCAAGTTTTCATAAAAGCAATGTAGTGCTCATTGGAGATGCAGCGCATCTTGCTTTGCCCTTTACCAGTGCTGGAACTACCAATGCTTTTTTAGATGCTATTACAATTGCTAATTATTTAAAACCGGAAGTTAATTTAGAAGAGGCATTTACATCCTATTACCAATTGCGCGCTCCCATTGTAAATAAACATTTAGAGTTTGGAAGAAACAGTAAGGTTAATTTTCTATCTAGAAAAATGGATGAAGAGAACTTGCATATTCCATTAATTAAAGATACCGGCTCTACCAGGGTTACAGCGGCTTTGTCTCAGAAAATAAAACTAATCTATTATACCGATCCAATTTGTTCTACCTGTTGGATTATTCAACCACAATTTAGAAAATTGATGTTGGAATATGGTGCTAATCTTGACTTTGAATACCGCATGGGTGGTTTGCTTCCCTCATGGGAAGAGTATAACAAAGGAAAAAT
>CANFHJ010000143.1 GCA_947446605.1 Bacteroidota bacterium
AAACAAGCGGGTATTGCCGCTAAAATTAATTTACAAGCATTGAGCAATAACCGCCAAGGTGCCTTTTCTTTTCAGGTGGAGGGTAGAAAAGGAAAGGAAAATTTTATGGCTTGGCGTGTGCAAGGCAGTATGCGAAAAGCAGGTGATGCGCATGCTCCTAGCTATCAAATTAGTAATACTGGGTTTAACGAAAACAACCAATCTGCCATGCTCATTTTTGGCGGTAAAAAATGGACATGGGAAAGTAATTTGAGCAGGTTTGCAACGGTACAAGGCATTTTTATTGGTTCGCATTTAGGAAATATAGATGATTTGAAAAAGGCCCTAGCAGCAAGTAAACCACTCATTATTCTTCCATTTTCTTATACTATAGGCAAACCCTACCAAACGGTGGAGCATGTTTTATTTTCTACTAAATTCAATTACCAAATTGCTAAAAATAAAAAACTCAGTTTGCTTTATGTGCAACAAGACAATAGGCGACAAGAGTTTGATGCAGATAGAATTTATAACCAAGCCTTGCAGGGGAAACCTGCTACTGACTTGGAGATTCAGAGTTTTACAGACGAACAAAGTTACGAGCAAAAGTTTCATGAGCATTGGATTTTTAAATTGGGTGCAGCAGAATTATTGCAAAACAATTCAGTTCAAGGTACGCAGTTTATTATTCCTACTTTTCAATCTATTACTTTAGGTGCATTTGCCTTACTCAAAAAAGAATGGTTAGATGCAAATTTGTCGCTAGGATTGCGCTACGATAAACGTTGGCTAGAGGTGCCTACTTATAAACGCTTTCAAAATTCTTACCACTACAATATACAAATGGGAGGCGCTTCTGCAGGCTTAACCTATAACAAACGACTTCAAAAACAACTAAGTGCAAGCATCAGTTTGCAAAGCAGTTGGCGCCCACCCGCAGTGAATGAATTGTACAGTTATGGTTTGCATTATGGTGTGGCAAGTTTTGAAATTGGTTCAGACAAACTTGTTCCAGAGCGCGCCTTTTTATTGGACATTAATCTGCGCAAAGCCTATCACAATATAAGTATTGAGGCAAGTGCCTACCTGCAACAATTCAATCATTTTATTTACCGCAGTCCTATGGCCGAACCCATATTAACCATACGTGGCGCTTTTCCTGCTTTTCAATTTATGCAACACAATGCGCGGCTAATGGGATTGGAAGTAAGTTTTGTTTATCAGCAGAAAAGGGCCTGGCAATGGGAGAGTAAATTCAATTATTTACATGCGCAAAATATAGATTTAAACCAGCCATTAATTTTTATGCCAGCCAATAGAATGGAGCATACTTTGGGCTATGTTTTTAGTGAAAACAAATTATTCAAATTGCCGTTTATTGAAATGCAAAGTATTTGGGTGGCTAAGCAAAATAGGTATGTAAGTGGTGCAGATTTTACCATTCCACCTGCTGCCTATGTATTGTTAAATATCAATGCAGGTGGGTCTTTTCAGCCTTTTAAAAATGGCCAAGTCTGGTTATTTAATTTGAGTGTTCAAAATGTATTGAACCAAAATTTCCGCGATTACATGAGTAAGTTTAGGTACTTTACCAATGATCCTGGAATCAATTTTATTTTTAGTTTACAAATTCCTATTTCAAAAAATTAACATGAAAAAATCAATCGTATATTTTTTATTAATAAGTGCTTTTATACAAATAAATGCCTGTAAAAAACAGGTTTCAAGTACCAATGAACCTCAAAACGAGAATGAGCTAATAAGCACTGTGAGGCTTAATTTTATTGATACTGCCACCAACGATACACTTCAATTTACTTGGCAACAAATTGGCGGTCCAGGTACAGCCATTGCTGTTGATTCTGTTTCACTCAAACCAACTATTTCTTACCTGGGATATATTGAAATTTTAGACGAAACCAAATCACCCGTTTTTGTGGTAAGTGATGAAATTAAAATAGAAGCCAACGCTCATTTGTTTAAATATTTTTCGAGTACCTCTCGTTTACAAATAATTAATACCGATAGTGATTTCCATGTGCCACCCATTGAATTGGGTTTGCAGTTTTTGGCGCAAACCAATAGTGATGGCAACATTAATGGCACATTAGAAGTTTTATTACGCCATTACACGTCAGAGTCGCCTAAAGCACAAAGTTTATTGAATGGTACTACCGATATAGATGTCATTTTTCCCTTAAAAGTTGAATAATTTAAAATGGCATTAAAATTTGTTTAATTTTGTCATTCTTACCCTAAGTATGTTTACCCATTCAGAAATTAATTTACCCCTATTACGCCAGCGTGCATTCAATTTGCGCTGGGCTGCATTGCCAGAAGGGGTAATTCCTTTAACGGCTGCAGATCCAGACTTTCCATGTGCGCCACAAATTTCTGAGGCAATTATTAAATACAGCAAAGACCGTTATTTTAGTTATGCGCCAGCTGAGGGCTATGCTTTTTTTAAAGAAGCAGTAGCAAAATTTTTTATTGAAAAGCGAAATGTACTTACCCAGCCTTCATTAGTGTTTCCAACTGATAGCGCTGCGCATGGAATCCATGCGGTTTGCAAAGCGTATTTGCAAAAAGGAGATGAGGCTATTGTTTTTAATCCAGTTGATTTTTTATTTAAATATTCAGTTGAAGCAGTAGGAGGGATTGCCATTTCTTTTCCTGTTCCACTCCATCCAAATGAAGGAATAGATTTTAATTTACTGGAGAATTTAATCACAAATCGCACCAAATTAATTTGTTTGTGCAATCCCTTAAACCCTACTGGAAAGCTTTTTTCAGCTGCTGAGTTAATGGTTTTAGGGAATTTAGCCATCAAACATAATTTGCTTATTTTATCGGATGAAATTTGGAGTGATATTGTTTTTGAACCCAATCAGTTTGTAAGCATAGCTTCCCTAAATTCCCAAATTCAAGCGCATACTATAACTGTTACTGGTTATAGTAAATCTTATGGTTTAGCAGGATTGCGTGTGGGTGCGGTAATTGCACCTAACGAATCACATTTTCAACAAATACTATTAGCTGCAGAACAGCCATCAACTATTCATGGTTGCAATGTATTGGGTCAAGTTGCAGTTGCTACAGCTTTAAATGATTGTCAGGATTGGTTATTTGAATTTATTAAGCATCTCACACAAATGCGTTCTCTTTTGGTTGATGGGCTTAACACATTTCCTGGTTTTCATTGTGAGTTGCCACAAGCTTGTTATTTGGCATTTCCAGCTATTAGTGCCAGCGGGAAAAACGCTTCTGAGTGGCATCAGCTTTTTTTAGAAAAGGCTAAAGTGGCCGTTGTGCCCGGTTTGCCGCAATGGTTTGGCGATAGAGCAACTGGTCACCTTCGCTTAAGTTTTGCCACCTCAAAAGAAACCATTGAGGAGGCTTTGTTTAGAATGCAAAAAGTTGTGCTCATATGAAAGTAGTAATTATTGGAGGAGGCTTAGCAGGATTTTCATTGGGTGTATTGTTACAATCTAGGGGCATATCCTTTGTAGTTTGTGAACGTGATCCAATTGGGTTCACAAGAGGCCTGGCATTTTTGGTTCATGAAGATGCAATAGCCTTGGTGGAAGAGTTTTTGCCAAAATTTCCAAAACCTAAATTCCCAGGAAATATTGTAAATGATTTGGTCTTAAAATACAGCAGCGGGAAAGAAATTGCTCACAAGAAATTGGGTTCATGGCATGGAATGAAACGCAGCGATTTGGTTGATTTTATAAAAAATTATATTGATAGTAATTTCATTAAATACGAGCGTGTTTTTTCTCATTTTTTATATGAAGGTGAAAAAGTAATTGCGGCAGTTTTTAAAAATGGAGACATAGAATATGGTGATGTTTTTGTAGGTGCAGATGGCGCAAAATCAGCTGTTAGGCACACGTTATTTGGAGAAACACATTATACACCTGTTGAAGTAAAAGAGATTGTGGGTGTTTTTAAGAGTAAAGAATCGTCTGAAAATACGCCTCATTTATTTAGAAAGTATATTTGTGAAAGTAGGTCAATGGCTTTTGGTATTATTCCAATAGCTTCTCATGAATGGGTTTGGTTCATGCAATTTCATGCTGTATTGCAAGGCAATTATTCAGATTCACCAGAAGATATTAAAGCCTTTGTTTTGGAATCGCTGAAAGATTTTCCTGAGGAATTGAATACCCTAATTTCACAACACGATTTTACCAAGTCGTTTGTATGGCATGGAACAGATTTTGATATGTTGCCAAGTTTTCATAAAAACAATGTAGTGCTCATTGGCGATGCTGCTCATCTTGCTCTACCATTTACCAGTGCAGGTACAACAAATGCTTTTTTAGATGCTATTTCAATTGCTAAGTATTTGGTTCCAAATGCTAATTTGGAGGAAGTTTTTTTAGCCTATTACCAATTGCGCGCCCCCATTGTAAATAAACATTTAGAATTTGGAAGAAATAGCAAAGTAAATTTCTTGTCGCGCAAAATGGATGATGAAAATTTGCATATTCCATTAATAAAAGATACAGGTTCTACAAGGGTTACAGCTGCATTATCAAAAAAAATAAAACTTATCTATTATACCGATCCAATTTGTTCTACCTGTTGGATTATTCAACCACAATTTAGAAAATTGATGTTGGAATATGGTGCTAATCTTGACTTTGAATACCGCATGGGTGGTTTGCTTCCCTCATGGGAAGAGTATAACAAAGGAAAAAT
>CANFHJ010000144.1 GCA_947446605.1 Bacteroidota bacterium
ATTTTACAAGGCCATATACAAGCCAGGATAAAGGTTCCGTTGAAAACCGAATTGGAGTTATTAGGAGGTTTTTTCCTAAGAAAACAAATCTTACATTTGTTACTGATAAACAAGTCAGAGACGTTGAAAAGAAAATCAACAATAGACCTGTTAGAAAGTTTAATTATTTATCACCTAACCAAGTGCTACAAAAGAAAATTGCACTTATTACTTGAACTTACAAAATAATGAAAAAATATTTCTATTCTATTCTAATAATGGTTTTTGCTTGGGCATTTATCTATAGCTTTTCGGAAGCCAATGCTAAGAAAACAAGTGATTCAATTGCTGCGGTTTCTTCAACTGGTTTTTACGACCTATGTATTCCTAAATTAAATGGGGCTGATAGGCTTTGTATGAAGGATTTTAAAGGAAAGTATGTGCTTTGTGTAAATGTGGCAAGTGAGTGTGGTTATACGCCTCAATATGCAGAATTACAAAAGCTAGCCGATACCTATAAAGACAAATTGGTTGTGGTTGGTTTTCCTTGCAATCAATTTTTAGGACAGGAACCAGGAACGGCAACTGAAATACAACAATTTTGTACCAAAAATTATGGCATTACCTTTCCCCTAACCGAAAAAATTGAAGTAAAAGGAAATGGCAAGCACCTGGTTTATCAATGGTTAACTGAGAAAGCACTAAATGGCCAAATGGATGTAAAAATAGGATGGAATTTTAATAAAATTCTTGTTGATCCAAACGGAAACTGGTTGAAACATTTTTCTTCAAATGTGAAGCCAATGAGTGAAGAAATAATTTCTTTACTTAAATAAACTAGGTTCCTCTGAGGTTAGAGATATTTAATTTTAATCCAGCAAAAATATCTAAGCCCCTGATGTTTCTGAGGCCAATCATTTCTGGCAGGTGATTGGTTCCCATATAAAATGGACCAACTCTAAAATTAAATCCAATAATTGGATATTGGTATTCTATTAAACTAATGGGTAATTCAAATTGATATTTAGTAGATTCATAACGCGCCGCTAAGCTTAAAATATTGGGCGCGTGATTGGCAATTACACCTGGCATTGGCAGCCTGTGCGAGCCATTAAAACTCACATAATAATTGTCTTTGAAGTTATAATCAAATTGCACATTCAAGCGTGTGGCTGTGAAGTGCGTGTATTTGGTATTACTTGTATATTTTACTTCTGCGGTATTGGAAGAATAATCAAACCATAGCTTTCTATCTAATGCAAATACGCCCAAGTAAAATGCTTTATCCAAATTTTTTGAAGGTCCTGAGGCATTTGTATATTCATTAAAATCGGTTTGCTTGTCGTAGGTAATCATTCCAATATCCATTAATGAGGCACCTAAACGCCATTTGTATTCTTGGTATTCTCTGGTTGCGCCTCCATAACGAATATTTGGGCAAATTGTAGTTCTGGTTGGCCTGCTTTTTTTCTTTCTTACATAATTATAGCCAATATCAAATGCAAAGCCCATTCCACGCGGAGCCATAAGTTCACTTATCTTAGTTGATTTGGTTGCTGAATAATTATAATAAAGGTGCCCATTGTCCATGTATATGGTTGAATCGCCAATAAAACTCCACTTAGAACCTCCTCTGTCTTCAAAATCAAGTGAATTGATTCCAGATAAATAATGGGCGGTTATTCCTAAGCGCTGACGTGATTTGTAGGTATCAACAATTTGATAGGAATAGTTAAGAGCGAGGTCTGTATAAACCATTGTTCCCGAAACAAAATTATTTAGGTTAAATGTTTTTCCTTGCAATTCAATAGCGGTGGATCCTTTAAGGACAAAGATTGCCAATTCTTTTGGCATTTGAGTGGTTCCAGAAACGGCTTTTAATGAGGTTAACAAACCAAAGGAATGTTTACCAACATTCATTAAGAAGGAAGGACCATAAATGGTGGCATCTGCAAAAATATAGTTGTTGGTTTTAAAGCTTCTTTTGAGGCTAAAAAGCTTATCGAAGGTCTCATTGATGCTTTCTCCATTGGTTTGTTTTGCGGTAAGGGTATTGATTACCCTGGGAGAAATAATGCTTGTTACAGGTCTTGGTGTTAAATAATAGCCATTATTCATTAGGGTTGTTCCGTAATTAAACAACAAAACATCCGTTCCATTACTAAGATAATTGGTATTTGCAGGGTTGATGGTTACACCCATAACTCCAGCACGGGTGCTGGAACAAACACCCGTTTGAAATTGGGAATATCCAAATTTGATACCCGATCCTAAGAGAAAGATAATTAATAAAAGCTTTTTCATTCTTGTTGGGTAGGTATGTATTTCAGGGCTTAGGTTAACAATAGGGATAAGATATACAAAGTTAAGCAGCAAAAGCGATACTGGCAATGCTAATTCTACATTTGCAATTTTTTACAATTGCACTGGCACAACTTTCTAAAGTAGCACCGGTGGTTATAACATCGTCAACCAATAGAATGTGCTTGTTTTCAAACATTTGAGCCTGATTAATTGCAAAAATATTCTCAACATTTTGCCACCTTTCGGTTCTGTTTTTTTGGGTTTGGGTGGCTGTTGCCTTTCTCCTAACCATTAAATCACTTAGGTTTTCAATTCCTAAAACCTCCGAAATGCCATTGGCAAAGGCCAAACTTTGGTTGTATCCTCTTTTTCTGAGTTTACTTGCATGCAAAGGAACAGCAACTATTGAATCAATTCCATGACTTTCAGCAGTTTTCCTAATTTTTTGCCCATATATTTCGCCTAAATAAATGGCCAATTCTTCATTTCCTTTGTATTTTAGTTCATGAAGTAACTTTTGGGTAGTTCCTTTTTGATTAAAAAATAAAAACGAAAAAGCACGTTCAAATGGTATTCTACCCCAAAGCGTTTTTTCAACGCCGTTTTCTAAGTATAAATGATCGTTGGTTTCTGGCAATTGCATTTGGCAACCAAGGCACAAGTATCTTTCGGCGGGCAATAACTGTTTATTGCAGGCTACGCATAAATTAGGATAGAGTAAGTGTAACAGGCTTTTCAGCATATTGCTATCTAAATAATTATTGGGCAATAATTTTTAGCGATTCAGATCCCTCTTCTCCTTTAATTTCTAATAGATAAACACCCGCTTTCAAAGCGTTTAGATGTAGCTCTGTTTCAACCTGTCCAAATTTAATGGGTAAGCTTTTTTGTTCAAACACACAATTACCTAGGATGTCAAAAATTTTAACATTTAATTCTTGGTCTTTTAGGTTGGCAAATTTGATGCTTAGTTTGTTTTGGAAAGGGTTTGGAAATACATCAAATACATGCAATTTAGAATTTTCATTCATACCCAATGGCCAATAGTCCATGGTGCCAAAGGCAGTATCAGAACATAGGTTTTGTGAGAAGGCAATTAACTTAAAGGGTACGCTTGTTTGACCTGCAATTTTATAATTTACTTGTGCAGCGGTTGAGCTTTGGTTCGAACCGAAACGCCAATTGATATATAATTTATTGGTAGATAAATCTTTTAAAATAAATGTATTACTATCTGTTCTATCCATTGTAAAAGCTGCTTGTGGCGAGGAATTAACAACAATGGTTTGTTGGTTTGAATCAAGCACTTGATTGGCTGAATCCAATACATAAAGCGTAACTAAATAATTCCCAGGAGTGGTATAATTATAGCTTTGGTTTTTAATGTTGGAGGTAGTTCCATCATGAAATTTCCATAAATAGCTATTGGCAAATGCCGAAATATTTGTAAAGTTTACAAATAAGGGCGCGCAACCATTTAAACTTGAAGCTTCAAATCCTGCACTTGCTTTATTACCAATGGTAAAAGAGATAGAGCTATCTGCATTTTGCGTAATATTGCTAATTACTATGTTTGACGGCTGTTTTACCCCACCAACTTTTAAATGCAAAGCTGAGTTTGGTTTTGAATAATTGTTCAAAAACTTATTATTGGTATTACCTGGGTATAAATCACCTGCATCACCTCGGTTCGAACCAATTTCCAAATCTCTTTTTCCATCTGCTTGCAATAAGCCAACACCATAAGCGCTGGTATCATTGTTTACATTGTTACCACTTGAAACAGATAACAACCTGGCCTTGCTAGCGTTAATATGCCAAATGGCCAATCCCCTTCCAGGTAGGTATAAATCAAATCCTTTCTTTTGCCTGTTTTCCAATAAAAAATATTCATTGGCTTGGGTAGTATTAATACGAAAGGCAAAATTACTATCTGCAACACCTTTTGGAATGGTGTAGGTGCCGCTCGCCGCAATCAAGGTTGTTGGCATCCAGCCCATCATATTTCTCGACCAAGCATCATGCAGGCAAGGAGTTCTTTCACTGTTTAACCATGGGCCTCCCGCCATATTTGCAAAATTACCTGCACCTTCTCCTTTGCTTTGGGTAGAATACAGATCTGGTAAATCTAATAAGTGTCCAAATTCATGCGAAATAACACCAATTCCAACCATAGAAGGAGCACCACTGTTATATCTTTTTTCTGGAAAAATTCCATAGGCATCTACATTTACACCGTCTACATATGCTACGCCAGAGCTATAGGCCAAATTGTACCTGTGCGACCAAATATAATTATTAGCAGAGGGTGCACTTTGTTCTTCGGCACCAATTCCTGCGTGCAAAACAATTATACCATCCACAACGCC
>CANFHJ010000145.1 GCA_947446605.1 Bacteroidota bacterium
GAGCAAAGCTTCAGGAGTTCTCAAATGGTCGGGCAATAACTCGGCAATTTTTCTGCTTCTATAACTTTCTTGGGTCGAGCCAGTTTCACAAATTTGGTTCATGGCGCCAAGAAACATATCTAACAAACCACCTATTACCTCAAAACCGGCAGCTTCAATTTCTATTACTTCGCGGGCTTTATAAACTTTTTGAAGGGAGATTTTCTTAATTTGATCAATCAAAGGTTTATGTATACTATAATTTAGCAAAGATTGGTCGAAAGTGCCGGCCAACATGGCTTCTTCGTGGTTTAAGAAAATGCTTACTACTTCTTTAATTAAACTATTTATTGCTACTGCACGTAAATAGGAGGCTTTCTCATCTTGGTGTTTTAATCGCAGGTAACTTTCTTTATAAAAACTATTACCAGCAATTGGCATTAACAATTCTTCTGCGAGATCAAAATCTATCCAACGTAAACGCAAACCATCTTCAAAATCAATAATATGGTAGCAGATATCATCTGCCGCTTCTACTAAAAAGGCAAGTGGATGTCTCCGGTAATGAATAGTAGTTGCATCAGCCTGCGCAAGACCCAAGGCTAATGCAATTTCTGCATATAAATTTTTCTCAGTTTGAAAATACCCATATTTCTTTTCACTGGCCCTGTTTTTAGGATAGATGGGCAAACTTTCTTTTGGGTATTTGGTAAAAGCTGCCAAGGTTGGATAACTCAATCGAATACCGCCAGTAGCCATATTACTGGCATTCGTAAGAATTCGAAATCCATTTGCATTGCCTTCAAAACGAATTAGGTCGTTCCACTGGGCGTCATTTAATTGCGAGCGGTATTGTTTTCCAGCTCCATTTAAAAAATATTCGCCAATGGCAGACTCACCGCTGTGCCCAAAAGGAGGATTTCCAATATCATGCGCTAAACTTGCTGCTGCTACAATTGCACCAAAATCATGCGGAGTTACTTGCGCATTTAATTCGGGGTATTTCTCTAAAATAGCCTGCCCCACCATTTTGCCAAGGGTTCTTCCCACGCTGCTCACTTCAATGCTATGCGTAAGTCTATTGTGCACAAAATCGTGTTCGGGCAAAGGAATTACCTGTGTTTTATCTTGCAACCTACGGAAGGGAGTTGCAAAAATTATACGGTCGTAATCCTGTTCAAAAATGCTGCGATGCTGCGTTTCATTTAGGTTTCGGGCTATTTTATCACCATAGCGAAAGGCTTGAAGTAGGCTTGTCCAGTTCATCAAAATATTTTGTCGAATATACTAAATGTAGGAGGATTGAATAACTTTACAGAAATTTTTCATTCTGCATGACAGCAAAACTTAAGGCACGCATCATCATCAATCCTATTTCTGGAGGCAGGGAGAAAAAAGACATTCCGGGTTTACTGCAACAATATTTAGATCAAAGTAAATTTGAAACAGAATTTTGCTTTACCCAATCTGCCGAACATGCCAGAGAGTTAGCGCAAGAAGCTGTTTCCTTAAAAAGAGATTTAGTTATTGCAGCAGGTGGTGATGGTACCCTAAACCTAACTGCTTCGGGATTAATAAACAGCGAAATTCCAATGGGAATTATTCCATTAGGTTCGGGAAATGGTTTTGCAAGGGCATTAAATATTCCCATGAATACCATTGCAGCCATTAAAACAATTAATACCGGAAAGCCAATAGCTATTGATAGCGGCATGGCCAACCAAATTCCATTTATCAATGTTTGTGGTTTTGGTTTTGATGCCCATGTAAGTTCAAAATTTGCAGAAGCTGGCACAAGGGGATTAAAAACCTATGCCAAAATTAGCATAAAGGAATTGCACCAATACCAGAATAAAAACTATCAATTAGAATTTGAGCATACTTTACAAAAACAAAATGCATTTATTCTGGCTATTTGCAACGGACCACAATATGGCAACAATGCCTTTATTGCACCCTTAGCAGAATTTAGCGATGGCCAATTTGATATCAGTATTTTAGAAAAGGTTAATTGGAAAAATGTTATTCCATTGAGTTTAAATTTGTTTCTAAAAAAACTGTATCAATCTAAAAATACCAAACACCAAAGAGCCGCAAACCTAACGGTAATGCAAGAAAGCGCGGCTTTTGTAAACATTGATGGCGAACCCATTTGGTTCGAAGAGAAAGTTACGATTCAATTATTACCAAAGTCATTACAAATTATTGTACCCTAAAAATGAGCAATAAAAACAAGAACAGAAATGGCGTTGTCTTTTCAACCGATACCCATTTCAATTACCAAGAATTTGAGCAAGAGAACCAAGACACCTTGCCATCCCAACAACAGCAATTAAAAATATTTTTAGACCGCAAAGGGGGTAGCAAATTGGTAACTAGAATTACCGGATTTATTGGTACAGACGAAGACCTTTCAACCCTTGGTTCGAACCTAAAAAAACACTGTGGAGTTGGCGGTAGCAGTAAGGATGGGGAAATTTTAATACAAGGAGATTTTAGAGACAAAATACTCAATCTGCTTGTAAAAGAAGGATATAAGGCAAAAAAAGCTGGAGGATAGAAAAAATCAATTGAAATGTTTTGGTAAAATTCCTGACAATTCAACATTACAGTTTTATAATAAATTACCTTGGTTTCGAATTTATACTAGATTAAAAAATCGTTAAAATAACATACACACAATGAGACTATTAGTTGTTGAAGATGAGCCAAAAGTTGCCTCGTTTTTAAAGCAAGGATTAGAAGAACAGCAAAACGAAGTAAGTTTGGCATATGATGGTTTTAATGCAAAGAAGATGGCAAAAGAAAACACCTATGATGCCATCATTTTAGATGTAATGATTCCACAAATAAATGGATTGGATGTGGCAAGAGAATTAAGGGTGGAAGGCATTAAAACACCAATCCTTATGTTAACCGCACTAGGTTCAATTGACGAAAAAGTAAGTGGCTTAGATGCAGGTGCAGATGATTATTTAGTAAAGCCCTTTGAATTCAAAGAATTATTGGCCAGGTTAAGAGCCTTAAACAAGCGCTATACCGACAATATTGCTGAGCAAAAAATAATTAAAATAGAAGATTTAGAATTAGATTTAAATAGAAAAGTTGCCAGAAGAGGCGGCAAAACAATTGACCTAACAGCCAAAGAATTTGCGCTATTAGAATACCTTATACGCAATAAAAACAGGGTAATTTCTAGAACAGAAATCCTTGAAAAAGTATGGGAATCTGGCTTTGATACTACAACCAATGTAATTGATGTATACATTAATTTTCTAAGAAAGAAAATTGAAAAAGATTTCCCTACAAAAATTATTCATACCATGGTAGGTATGGGCTATATTGTGAAAAGCGAAGAATAGCTTTTCTTTAACATGAAAATAAAAACCGCACTTACGCTAAAATTTACAGCCATTGTTGCTGGTATTTTAATTTTATTTTCAATTTTCACGTATGAGTTTTCTGAAATTTTCAGAAAAAATGAGTTTACAGATAGACTTAGAAATGTATCAAGGAATGTTGTTATCAATTACCTCGATAAAGAAGAATTAACGCCTTCTATTTTAAGACTTATTTATGAAAAACAATTAAACCGTTTTCCTCAGGAGCGCCTTATAATTGCAGATGAACACCACGTTGTAATTTTTGCTTCTAAACCAGCTGCAGAAACAGAATTGGATCTCTTAGAAAAACTATATAAAACCAATAACGAAATAGAAATAAATAAAAAAGACACAGAATATTGTGCCTATATAGTTCATTACAATACCAAAAATTATTTTATTGTTAGCAGTGCAATTGATGTAGTTGGACAACAAAAATTAAAATTTCTACGCTACTTATTATTGGTATTAAATATTGCTTGTGTTTTTATCTCTTTCCTATTCGGTTTTTACTTTTCAAAACAGTCGTTGCAACCAATTAAGAAAGTTATTGCTGAAGTTGATACAATTAATGAAAGCAACCTACACCAACGCGTAAACGAGGGGAATGGCACAGATGAAATAGCCAAATTAGCAATTGTATTTAACAAAATGCTGGCACGAATTGAAAAGTCATTTGATTTGCAAAAAATGTTTGTGGCTAACGCTTCCCATGAATTTAGAACACCCCTAACAGCCATGAAAGGTCAGATAGAGGTTTTACTTTTACAACCAAGAACTGAAAAGGAATATTTAGCTGCTTTTGATTCTATACAGGAAGACATTCAAAATAGTATGCTCTTATTAAATGGACTTACAGAATTAGCCTCAGCAAATGCCGAATTTCCAAATATCACCTTTCAGCAAGTTTCCATTGTAGAGGCTATAATGGACGCAAGAGAAGACCTCTTAAAACGCAAACCTAACTATAAAATTAGCATCGATTGGGATGATTTTCCAGAAGATGAAAATGCAATTCAAATAATGGGCGATTTTGCCTTAATGAATTCCGTTTTTATAAATTTAATGGACAATGCCTGCAAATTTTCTGCAGATAAAACTAGTGTAGTGAAAGTATGTTTCAAGAATGCGCAAATATTTGTGAGCATCATTGATAAAGGCGAAGGAATTAGCAAGAAAGACCTCCCACTGGTTTTTCAAGCATTTTACCGCTCAAACGACACCAGAAAGGTTCCTGGGTATGGAATAGGACTTAGCCTTGTTAAAAAGAC
>CANFHJ010000146.1 GCA_947446605.1 Bacteroidota bacterium
AAAGTAACACCCACACGCATACGTGTACTTCCTAGTTTTTGGTTATTGGCAACTAAAACAGAATCTGTTCTAGAAAGTGTGGTTCCAGCCATGTCATTCATTACCAATTCATCATTGGTAAACAAACCATCCATGTTAAAGTCTATCCAAGCCTTGCGATCCATAGGACTTGTTATAGCAGGACGTCCAACAGTTAAACCATGTTTTCTGCCACGGTACATACTCGCTGCTTGGTTTCCTCCTATTATTTGGAAACAAGGCGTATATGCATTTACAGCTGTGTCAATTCCTGTTTGCAATTGAACCCTGGTAATACCAATACTTCCATCTCCTAAATTAATATCTGTTGCACAGAATGGTTGGTCGTATGCGCCAATGTTTACATAATCAACTTTGGTTAATGAATCTGAACCATATTGGTTTGTTACAACTAATTTAACTGTGTATTTCGTACGTTGCGTAAAACGCATCGTTGGGTTTTTACTTGTTGAACTGGTTCCCAATAAGTACTGCGCAGTTGCGGGTGTAAAGGTCCATTTCCAAATACTTGGTCCATACAATGATTTATCACTGAAGAAGAATGTATCTGTATTAAATCCTTGCAATTTATCTGCATCAAAACGTGTTACTGGTCTTTGGGTAGTTGGCAAGAACAATACAAATTTACATGTTGTATCACTACCAACGCAATTGTACGTTACCAAGCAAATGCGCTTGTATTGTGGCGTAGTTACCAAGAAACTTCTTGTTGCTGTTGCGTTTGATGAATCATACACACCATTGCCATCAGTATCCCATGCATATTGCATTAAAGTTCCTGTTGAAGCACTCTTATACAATACAGGTTGTAAACTAAAAATAGTATCCTGTAATATCATTGCAGAGGTAGGTTTAGGATAACTGGCTGCTTTAATTTCCCAACGAATAGAGAAACCTGCAGAGTCATAAGGACTAGGAATTACACCTGTTCCTACCATAAAGCTCACAAACAAACGACTTCCACCTCTGATACCATTTTGAAGCATGGTAGAAGGTAACAAGGAAACATTTGCCGCACCAAGTTTTGCGAGGATTGGCGCACTTGCATTTGTTCCATTTCTAATTACCAAAGTATCTGTTGGCAACATTTTAATTCTATCTACCCAAAGTATAATACTATCTGCACAAGGTGCCAATAAGAAACCAGGACAACCTGAAACCTGCGAGCGGGTATAGCTTAAGCCAGTGCCACTTGGACCAAACATGTAACCTTCTTTTTCGGTACTATAGGTTGAGCCACTTCCACTACAAACATTTATACTATTAATAACTTGAAAATAATCTTTCTTACAAATGGTATCCCAACCTCGGGCATTCCAGGCTTGCAAACAAATAGTAAATTTACCTGGGTCACCCGCAAAGAACAATGGATTTTGATCTGTGGCACCCGCAAAGAAATTATTGAAATAAGGAGGTGTTGAACACAAATTACATGGTGGATCATAAGTCCAATACCACATATTTGGTCCACCGGTTGTTATATCTAATAAACTACCATAATCGCCAATACCAATTTTTCTACGGGCCGCAAAAAAGTTTGGTTTAGGATTGGTATTAGGGGTATCTACCCAAATATATTTTACAATACTATCACGCAAACTATCACGTTTCAAATCATTAATAGCCAATAAACGAACTGGCCAAAAGCCACGTGTATTGTAGGTGTATCTGAATTTTTGGTTGTACTTAGCCGTATCAATATATTGTTGTGATGTCCAAGCCAAATTGTTTCTGGTATAACCAGGAAGCAATGGACTTACGCCAGGTAAATCCCAAAAAGTACGGGTAGAACTTGTACTTGTTGAAACCAAATCATAAGGGCTATTGATCCAAACGGTATCTGTAGGAATTGCATTGGTAGTTGCTTGACTAGGAAAGAAATTTGCAATGGGAGGTAATACAGGACCGTTACCATTTGCACTCACAATGTTTACCAAATAATCTTCTACCTCACCCCAAGTAGTGGTAGCGCAAGGTAAAATAGAGGTTGCTGTACCACCTTCCATTTGTGATAAACGCATTCTTGATACACCAAGCGTGGCTCCCGGAGGAACTGTGAATGTAAAGGTATGTGTACTTGGAAAAACACTTGGACCAGCAACTAAATTACAAACTAATTCAGTTGTCATATCGAAGGTAAAATCCCTGTTCCAATCTATCCAAACATTGCAAGAGTTACTATAAAACGTTGCTAAACATTGGGTAAGGGTTACCGAAATGGTGTAAGAATTTCCTGGAATCAGCGAAACACCTGGCAAAGTAGAAGTGAAATCTACATATTGTGGTACGGTAGCATAACAGGAAGTTGCATTGTTAATCTGCGTTCCAAATGAACCTACTAAGGTCACATTTGCGATGTCTTCATCACCTGTAGAACTTGCCCCAACAGTGGTACAATACTGGCCGTAAGCATTGCTAAATCCTAAGAAAAGGAGCATTGCAAACAACAACTTAAAGTGTATTTGTTTTTTCATTTGATAATAATTATTCAATTTGAATTCGTAAAAAAAGCGGGTTCATTACGAAATTATATAAATCAAATATAGGATATCTTAGAAAAAAAGCAAATAATTAAGGAAGTTTTAAGGATTTTTCTGAAACAAAATCAGAATCGTTCAATGAAAGTAAAAAATTCATTAAATCTAGCTTGTCTTGGGGTGTTAAATTGAGTCCACCTTTAGGGAAATTTTTGCTGATAAATGGATCTACAGTAGGCGAATTTTGTGTACCCGAATTATAAAATTCTATCACTTCCATGAGCGTTTTAAACCTGCCATCATGCATATAAGGCGCAGTAAATGAAATATTTCTCAATGAAGGCGTTTTAAATTTTCCCATATCGCTTGGCTCACCAGTAATTCTAAATAAGCCGCTATCTATAGGCGTAACATCTATGCCATTGTTATGAAAACCAAAATCAGTGAAATAGGGAGAATTGAGGTTACCATGACAATGAAAACAATCGCCTTTTTCGGTACTAAAAATAATCATTCCATTGATCTCACTTTGCGTTCTTAAGCGCTGCCTGCGTTCGGCTTTATCCCAATTGGAATTTCCTGAAATAAGCGTTCTTTCAAATTGCGAAAGGGCTTTTGCCATTTTTATAGTTGTAATACTGTCTGAACCAAAAGCTTTTCTAAATAATTGCGGATACAAGGGATGTTTTTGCAAACGAGCCACCACATCGAACAAACTTTTATTGGCCATTTCAATTGGGTTCAAAATAGGCCCAATGGCTTGTCGTTCTAAATCGTTGGCACCACCATCCCAAAAGAAACGGTGATTGGTATTGTTGTATTTTTCTGCCCAAGCCAAATTAAACAAGGGTGGTGCACTGCGATGTCCAATATCGCCAAAAGCACCTGAACTAAACCTGTTGGTATCTGAATAGGCATAGGCAGGCATGTGGCAAGAACCACAACTTTGAACATTGTTTGCAGAAAGTATGGGGTCAAAAAAGAGCTTTTTGCCAAGTTCCACGCCTGCTTGCGTAATGGGATTATCTGCAGGTACTGGGAAACTCGACCAGCCTAAATTAGTTGGAATATTAAGCACATAGGGCTTTGGGTTATACGCATAGGCATCACCTAAAACAGGGTCTTTTTTACAAGCACCCAATAACAACAGAAAACCAATGAAATAAAATCCTTTTTTGATCATTAATGATTAAGGCAAAAGTGTAAGTATTTTAACCATATCTTTCATGTTGTCTGCCAATTTTTTGCCTGCTGGATCAATATTGCTATGAATGGTATAGCCGTCTGTTTTAAAGCTAAATAGGTTTGGATTTTGGAACATTTCATTCACATCCATGGCCAAAGCTAATTTAGCATTCACGGCTTTCAATTTATACGCTTTTAAATCCAAAGAAACGTCTGGCAAGTTTTCGTCGCCACCCAAATCAAAGGAGTAGTTCTGACCAGCATTAGTTCCACCATTGATACGGTAAAAAATATAGCCTGTACTCCAAGTCCAAAACATGCCATAAGCTGGATCCAAAGCACCTTCTTGCAAACCTCCGTGGTTCTTGGCACTGTCAACAGCCAAAAGGAAAGAAAGTTTTGTATAATTTCCTGCTGGAATATTTTTTAGGGTAAAAGTTTGACTGCCTGGCACCTTGGCATCTAATAAATTATAATTCCCCAAATTAAGCGTTTCCCCGTCTGCTTTGGTAAGAATAACATTGGTTAAATAATGTTTCAATTCGTTAATGGTAAAGGTGTCGTTTGCAGCATTGCTGTATTTTTTCGAACCAAAAACGATTGCCTCACCTTTGTAATTATAACTCATATTAAAGGCAATAGATCCGCCATCTGTAGGGATAATTAAACCTTGATAGTTGGTAACAGTATCCCATGGATTGATGCTAACTGCAGGGAAGTTTTCTTCTGGTTCACATCCTTGGGCAAAAAGAACAAACATACCAAAAGTAAAAGCGACTAATTTTAATTGAAATTGGTTCGACATAATAAAAAAATAAATGATGCAATTAAGGAATTTCTATATTTGCTAGTGCAATTTAATGCAAGTGCCTTCATTATTTTAGTTAAATTTTACATAAAGCCATGCCAAGTTTTGATATTGTAAACAAA
>CANFHJ010000147.1 GCA_947446605.1 Bacteroidota bacterium
CTCACCTTTAATTCAAAATCTTGAAATTGATCTGCCTTTAATTGGCTGTTTTCAATTTTAAAATTAAAAGGTGCAGGCACTTTAAAAACAGTATTGTATTTAAATACGCGCGTAGCGCCATCACTCACCAAACTAGGCGAAACAATTAATAGCAATAACAAAAATACCACGGGTATAATGGCCCATCGGGCGTATTTGATATTTGATTTATAATCAATGGCCGCGTTAAATGGAATAGGCGATAAACTTTCAGATTTTTGTGCAATGGCTGCCAATAATAAGTCTTGGTTCGAACCAATGCCTTTGAGTAATTCAAGGGTATTGGTTAATTTATCTGAAACCCCGCTAAAGTGTTTGCCAATAATAGTTGCAGCCTGCTCATGCGTAAGCTGTTTGCCAATGCGCAATAAGTGGGCCAGAGGAATAATTACAAATTTAATAAGTAATAGCAGCGACAAAAATACCAAGGTAAAAAACAAGATTTCTCGCACCAAACTGGTATACCTGCCAAAATATTCTAACAAGGCAATCAACAAAAACGCGCCAACAAATAATCCCGAAAAAATGATACTGCCTTTTAACAGGAGATTTTTATAGTATTTCCTGATAAACGCATCGAGTTTCTGAAGTAGCAATTGGTTAGGCAACATGATCTCTTACAAAGTTTTTTTTATACATACAATACTGCAGCGCAACGGATCATTATCGTTGGGTACTAGGGGAAATGGTATACTTAGGATTGGATTCAAAATAAAAACAAGAATAAGCCAAAAGAAAAAAATATTACGATAAATTCAAAACGGAGCTCAGGAATTTTGATGCACAAAAGAAAAAGTATCGCCATCAAACAAGCCTTTATCGCTCAATTTCAGGTGTGGAATAACCAACAATGCCATAAAAGATAAGCTCATAAACGGCGCTTTTAGGGTCGATCCAAGTTCTTTTTTACTAAATTGATCCAAAGCAATATAATCTTTTGCAAGCTGCCACGCCTCTTGGTCGCTCATTAAACCCGCCAAAGGCAAAGGAATAACATGGCTTTCATTTTCATTGCAAGCCACCAAGGCCCCTTTATTATAAATCACTTGGTTAATGGCTGCGCAAATTTGTTCGTCGTTGGCTCCTACTGCAATAATATTATGACTATCATGCGCAACAGAACCGGCAATGGCCCCAGATTTTATACCAAAATTTTTGATAAAGGCAATGGCGGGTTTGCTGTTTTGGTAACGGTTTAAAACCACCAATTTAAGGATATCATTTTCGCCAGTAATTTCATGCGGTGCAAGTAAAATTTTATCGGTAATTAACTGCCCATCTAAACAAACAATTACAGGCTCTTGCGCATTGGGGGTGTAGGCCAAATCACTTGCAGTTATTGGTTCGGCCGTAAAGTTATTGATACAAGAAAAAGCTGCACTTTCAAACAAGCAATTTCCATTTTCTGCCACCTTATTTCCTTTAATAAATGTTTCAGCCACGCTAAAATTTACCAAATCTTCTACCACAATAAAATCTGCGGTATCGCCCACTTGCAAGGCACCATGTTTCATTTGGTAATGTTCAATTGGGTTGAGACAGGCCACTTGTAAAACTTTAAACAAATCATAGCCCTTTGCCACAGCCCTTGCCACCAATTGATTGATATGTCCTGCCAATAAAGAATCTGGGTGTTTGTCGTCACTACAAAACATAAGGTCTGCAAAATGCAAATCCATCAATGGAATCAGGGTTTCAAAATTTCTAGCGGCACTTCCTTCACGGATCAAAATTTTCATGCCCAATTTCAACTTCTCCAAGGCCTCTTCAAGGGTAAAACATTCATGGTCGGTACTTATTCCTGCAGCCACATATTTACGCAACGCCTCACCGCTAAGGCCGGGCGCATGGCCATCCACAGGCTTTCCCAATCTATGGGCCGCTTTTATTTTCTCATGAACTTCTGGATCGTCATAAACAACGCCCGGAAAATTCATCATTTCTGTGAGGTAAAGGATGTTTGGATTTTCTAATAAGACAGCAACCTCCTGCGCATTTAAAGTAGCGCCAGCAGTTTCAAAAGTGGTGGCTGGTACACAAGAGGGAGCTCCAAAATTGAAATAAAACGGAACCGTATTTCCATTTTCAATCATAAACTCAACCCCTTTCATGCCAAGCACATTGGCTATTTCATGTGGGTCGCTGATACTGGCAATGGTGCCATGGGTAACTGCCATTCTAGCAAATTGCGAAGGCGCCATGAGCGAACTTTCAATATGCACATGCGCATCTATAAAGCCTGGCATTATAAACCTTTGCGGGGCCTCTGCCAGTTCTTCTATTGATTGAATAATTCCATTTTCTATGTGAACAGCAGCAGGAAAAATATTCTTGTTTGCAATGTCTACCAATTGACCTTTAACCAGCATGGCTTATTTTTTTAATTCTTCTACATAAAACTGAAAGGGCAAAAAGGTTTTGATACCTGCCTCTGCCACCCAAACCGGACCATTATGCCCCTGCAATATTGTTCTAATGGTTTGGTTAAAACGCAATTCATATTCCGATAAACTTTGCAAACATGCACCACAGCAAGTAATGGGGTCTTTTAATTCGTAATCCATTGCCCGGGCAGTAATGGCCATTTCTACTATTGGCACATCCGGATAATTGGCTCCGGCATAAAATATGGCCACCCTTTCGGCGCATAAACCACTCGGAAAGGCCATGTTTTCTTGGTTGCTCCCTTTTATGATGACACCGTTTTGTAAACGCAAGGCACATCCTACTAAAAAGCGTGAATAAGGCGCATACGCACTTTCCATTACCCCTCTCGCTGCTTCCAATAATTCTTGGTCGGTTCGAACCAACTCCGATGGGCTAGCATATTGCTGAATAAGCGATTCACGTTTCACAATTTCCATATTCAATGTTAAGGTTTTTTAAGGAATACTCCCCTAAAAATTGCCCAAAGCCAATGTTAAATTTTAAAATTGTATTTATAAATTGCCATTATCCATTGGCATTGCCACGTATTACAATTGCCTCATCAGGAATTGTTTTGGTATTATGTACCCCGTAAACTATCTTTGCACGGCAAATAACAAAAGGTATTATTTGCCATGTTCCAAGACAACAAAAAATTTTTCGGTGAAGGTTTAACATACGACGACGTATTGCTTTTACCAGCTTATTCCGAAGTGCTTCCAAGAGAAGTAATTACTTCCACTCAATTATCACGAAATATCCGCATCAACATTCCTATGTTGTCTGCTGCTATGGATACCGTTACAGAATCTAAATTGGCCATTGCTTTGGCGCAACAAGGAGGCGTTGGTATTTTGCATAAAAACATGAGCATAGACCGCCAAGCCGATGAAGTGCGCAGGGTTAAAAGAAGTGAAAGCGGAATGATTTTGGACCCACTTACCCTTCATGATGGTGCCACTTTAAAAGATGCACACCGCATTATGAGTGAAAATAAAATAGGTGGCATTCCAATTGTAAACGACAATGGCAAATTGGTAGGAATTTTAACCAACCGCGATTTACGTTTTGAAAAAGATTTAAACAGATCAGTGACCGAAATAATGACCAAAGACAATTTGGTTACGGCTCCAGAAGGAACTGATTTAAAAATGGCCGAAAGTATTTTACAAGAATACAAAATTGAAAAACTTCCTGTAATAGATAAAGATGGTAAGTTAAAAGGATTGATTACCTACAAAGACATCCTTAAAATTAAAGACCATCCTATGGCTTGCAAAGACCAACACGGCAGATTAATAGTTGGCGCGGCAGTAGGTGTAGCAGCAGAAACCGAAGCACGCATTACGGCCTTGGTTAAAGCAGGTGTAGATGTAGTTATTATTGATACAGCTCACGGACATTCAAGAGGTGTTATGAACGAGGTAAAACGCCTCAGACAAGCCTTTACAGGCATTGATATTATTGCCGGTAATATTGCAACGGGCGATGCCGCAAGGGCATTGGTAGATATGGGCGTAGATGCCGTTAAAGTAGGCGTTGGACCAGGTTCAATTTGTACTACCCGTATAATTGCAGGTATTGGTGTACCTCAATTAACTGCGGTTTACGAAGCAGCTAAAGCCATTAAAGGCAGTGGCGTTCCAGTAATTGCAGATGGTGGTATCCGTTACAGTGGCGATTTAGTTAAAGCGCTAGCCGCAGGTGCCAGCACCGTAATGAGTGGTTCTATTTTTGCTGGTGTGGAAGAAAGTCCAGGGGAAACTATTATCTACGAAGGACGTAAGTTTAAATCGTACCGCGGAATGGGTTCTATTGAAGCTATGAAAGAAGGCAGCAAAGACCGTTATTTCCAAGATGCAGAAGACGAAATAGCCAAATTGGTTCCAGAAGGAATTGTAGGTATTGTGCCTTACAAAGGATTGCTAAAAGAAGTAGTATACCAATTTGTGGGCGGTTTGCGCGCAGGTATGGGTTATTGCGGCGCCAAAACGGTGGAAGAATTGCAAGAAAATGGTAAGTTCATAAAAATAACCAGCGCAGGTTCTAAAGAGAGCCATGCCCATGATATTACCATTACCAAAGAAGCGCCAAACTATAGCAG
>CANFHJ010000148.1 GCA_947446605.1 Bacteroidota bacterium
ATTTCTCCTAAGAGTGATGTGAAATCTAATTTTACCCGTGTTGGATACAGTCCAACCATGATTTGGAAATTGGGCGACAAATTATTTTTTGAAAGTCAGGTAGAGTTTTATACAGATAGTGGTCGCATTCAAACACAAGTGGAGTATGCAAAATTATCCTACTTAATAAATAAGTATATGGCTATTGGAATGGGTAAATTAATGACGCCCTTCGGAACCTATAGCGAGCGTTTAGAAGTTTCCTTTATAGAACGAATGCCAAATGCACCTTTATATTTCCGTCCTATGGAAGGCATGCCAAATATTGGTCCTATTGGTTCTGAAATGGGAATAGATTTACGTGGTGGTTTCCAAGTGGGCGATGCCAAAATGAATTATGTAGTGTATTGCACCAATGGTGCTAAATTAAATGATGGCAAATTAGAGCCACGTTTAGCAGGTGCCATGGCCTACGAAAACTTTTTTGATAATAACTCAAACAAAGCAATAGGCGGACGTGTAGGATTTTTGCCTTTGTCTAATTCATCACTTGAGTTTGGCGTATCTGCCAATTATAGCAAAGCGGGTGATGTAAAAACCGCCTATCAAAATGTTGGTGCAAATGCCTATGCTGTTGATGTGTCTTACCATAAATCAATCTCTGCTATTAAGTCATTGGTAAACCTAAAAGCACAATTGAATTATTTGAAAGTTGACAATGCTTCCTATCTCAATGAGGAAGGTCTTGCCTATACTTTTGATAATTCAAGCTATATATATTATGTGCGTTTTTCGGTTCGACCCGCCTTGTTAAAAAACAAATATTTAAAACGTATTGAAATTTTAGGTAGGTACAATTATGCCAAGCTAGCCAAAGATGCTTATTGGGGAGGTATTACCAAGAGAACAGATCTTGGCTTGAGTTATTGGTTGAGCTTACGTACCGGCCTGCGCGTGGCTTATGAAGCAACCCAGTTTCCTGATGGCACAAAATCAGATGCAGTGCTTGTAAGATTTGTTACCGGTTTTTAATTTATACTATCATGAAAAAGACAATATATATAAGCTTTATCATTACTATTATTTTCCTTTCAATTGGATCGCTTCAAAGCTGTAAAACTTCTTTGGAAGTAAAAGAAAAAACAGGTGCAGTGCTTTGGAGTGAGAATTGTTCTCGTTGCCATTACTCGCCAGATCCAGAAGATTACAATGATGCACAGTGGGAGGTTATTGCTATGCACATGCGGGTTCGAACCAATTTAACTGCTGATGAATCTGAGAAAATCACAAAATTTTTGCAAGAATCTAATTAATGCCTCTTGATTATTGATTTGGTTATTAAACTAAAATTCAAAAAACCAAAAAAAACAAAACTGACTATAGTCAGTTTTTTATCCAACTTTAATCATCCCTCTTATAGACAATTGTCATGGAATTGTAATGGCTCCCATGCCTAATTTTGATACCACAAAACGAACTAACTAACTATTTAAGTTATGGAAAACAAAAAAAATAAATTTTTATTCGGAGCCTTGGTAATGGCATCCGTATTAAGTTTTAGCTGTAAGCAAAACGACCAAATTGTAGATCAAAATGTAACTCCTGCTCCAGAAGTTCCAGCGCCATCTACCAATGAATTATTCACCTATTTTGGAGCGCCTTCAGATCCTACAAATGCCCAATCATTGGATGCTATGTGGGCTAAAGCAGAAAAATTAACAGTTTCTGCAACCGTTCCAAATCCAGCTCCACCAAAATTATTCCAAGGATATTGGGGAAACACCTATGCTGTTGACATGCGTTCTATTACCGATACCGTTGCTGGTAAAATTTATTTCTTAATTGAATACAATGATGCTACTAAAGGATATGATCAAGCGCCTTATTATTTTAACCCTACCACACACTTATGGGCTAAAGAATCTAGTAACCCTGTATTTGATACAACCACTGGTGTTATGACCCGTTTAGGTATCAACGAAGACAAATTTGGTATGTTATGGAATATTTCATGTGCAGGCTTTGCCGCTCAATCATGTTATGGTTCTTGCCATACTTATTATAGTTCTGGTGCAGTTAACTCAGGTACTGGTAACCACTGGACTGCTAATTACCTAGAAAAAGTTGACCAATGGCATTTTTATATGATGCGTGGTTCTTACTACAACCAATTGTCTGATGAATTCCAAGATGATGGATACAGCGGATCTGGATACACGCCAAGTTTAACCAATGGTAGACATGTGGATCAAATTGGTACTACTGCTGGTGCAAAAGGTCCTGCTAACAACCAACAAACTTTAAAATTATCTAATAAAACTACCGTTTCAACTACCGTTCCATTGTGGATTTATTTGAATCCAACTGGAAACCAAAAATATTATATTTTGGATAAAGACACTTTGAATACTGCAATTTGTAAATTCATTCTTTCTGTAGATTCAATGGGTGTGCTTTCATATGGTAGCGCGCGTGGTGGTGCTGTAGAAGGTACTATTGATCCTAATGGTGATGCTGGTTTCTTGCAAGGCGCAAACAGTGCTTTGGCTGCAAAAGGTTTCCCAAGTATTTTAGTTGCTCCTTATGAAGGCAGTAGAGCAGATGTTGGTGCAAATACCTATCATGATGGTTCTAAATGGCATATCATTTTATCAAGAAAATTGAAAACTGATGATGTATTGAAACAAGATGTTGACTTCTCTGATCGTCAAGATAAATTATTCGGAATCGGTGTATTTAACAATGCTAACAACCAACATGCAATTTGCCCTGGTTTAGTATTAAAATTCAAAAAAGAAGTAGCTACCAATTAATTAACCCTTTATTTTCAAGATCATGTCAAGAAAAATAACATTAGGGACATTATTGGTTAGTGCGCTTGTGATTTTTGGACTTAACAGTTGCAAAAAAGATGTAACTGTAATTATTGAACCTGCTGCAAGTTCAATATCAAGTACCAAAGTCATCAGTTTCGCTAGTGATATTGTACCTATCATAAACAAGAGTTGCGCTATCTCTGGCTGTCATGCCAGTGGTGGTAAATCTCCAGATTTATCTGAAGGAAAAGCATATAGTTCATTAAACAATGGTGGTTATTTTAATAAAACAACCGCAGAGAAAAGCAAACTATATCTTTCTTTAACAGGTAAAAGTGGAATAGCAATGCCAGTTGGTTCAGCAAGTAACCCTTCTAATATCAATAATTTGGTTTTAGCTTGGATCAAACAAGGCGCTAAAAACAATTAACAACCCAATAAGAATAGTTTTATGATTAAATATAAAAAAATCTGGCATTTGGCGCTTGTTGCATTCCTTTTTACTGTTATTACAACAGCAAAAGTAGCTGCGCAAGATACCGAGCCACAGGTACCAGCACCGGTTAAAATAAAGCCGGTTAAAAACACCTTCGAAAGTGTTTGGATTATCGATAACCAAACCGTAAAGGTTAACCAAAAGAAAACCCTTGAATTTGATATGCAACACCGTTTTGGCTTAATTAATAATGGATACCAAGATCTATGGGGAATATATGCTCCATCTAATATTCGTATTGGTTTTAGCTATGTACCAGTTAATAATTTACAATTGGGCTTAGGTATTTGCAAAGATAGGATGCAATGGGATGGTAGTGTAAAATTTGCACTTACTAAACAAAACAATGGTAAGATGCCAGTTAGTGTTACCTATTTCGGAAACGCTGTGGTAGATACCAGAGACAAAAAGTTTTTTGTAAACGATGGCGACAGACTTTCCTACTTTAATTCTTTAATGATTGCCAGAAAAATTAACAAAAGATTGTCATTGCAAGTTTCAGGTAATTACTCGCATTTCAACAATATGGAAGGTTTCCTAAATGCTGAGAAAAAAGTAACGCCTAAATTGTTTAATGATCACTTCTCTGTTTCATGTTTAGGTAGATTTAAAGTTTCAGACAATGCTGCTTTAATGTTAAACTACGATCAACCTTTAACCAAACACAACAAAAACAATCCTTATCCTAATATTAGTTTTGGTATCGAACTTTCTACAAGTGCGCATCAATTCCAAATATTCATGGGTAATTACGCTTACATTTTGCCTCAAAATAATAACCTGTTTAACCAAAATGATTTTACAACCAGTCGTTACGTAATTGGTTTCAATATCACAAGGTTGTGGAATTATTAATAGGAAAAGAATTACCTAAATTATAATTAAGAATAACAGCCTGAAAAATCTCACCCAAAAGGAAATGATTTTTCGGGCTGTTTATTTCAATTTTCTCACTCCAAACACCTAAAAAATGGAAAAGAAATTAAACGAAGAATCACAGGGAAAAAGGAATTTTTTGAAAATAGCGCTTACCGCTTCTGCAGCTATGGTTGCAGGCATTTTAATTCCTAAAAAAATACTTCAAACAAAAGGCCCTGAAAAAATAAAATTTTTAACTGCAGATGGAAAATTAGTTGAAATAGATCCTTCTAAAATTAAAAGTAAGCCTGCCGATAAAGCAAGCGAAAAAGATATCAGAAATTGGATGCAAACAGATAAAACCAATAAGCCGTTATGATAGAAGAAGAAAATAACTCAAGAAGAGAATTTCTTGAAA
>CANFHJ010000149.1 GCA_947446605.1 Bacteroidota bacterium
TGTAACCAATAGTTAAATTTCTCAAACGTGCATAGCTACCATCTTTCAACCACAAAGTTGTATTACTCCACTCATCAGGCAAACCATAAGTTCTATAATCACGAGTTAACCTAGGGAAATGACTGATATCACCCGGTTTTCTCCAACGATCGTAAACGCGCTCATCCATGTTCCAATCTGTTATTAGAGAAGCTTGGCGTTTTTGAGATGATTCATAAATGTTAGAACCATAACTAAAGATAATTAACACACTCATATCCCATTGTTTGTAACGGAAAGTATTGGTCATACCGCCAATGGCATCTGGAATAATTTTACCAACCGCCATGCGATTTTGGTTATCGTACACATAAGTTTCTTTGCCGTTTTTATCCAAGTAAACAGGCAAACCGTTATTGGCATCCACATGCGACCAACGGATCAAATAATTGGTACCAACTGGCTTACCTACAACTACACGGGTATCGTTGGTTCCACCACTCACAGCATCTTCCGTATAAACACCTAAGCTGGTAATTTCATTGAAGTTTCTAGCTACGTTAAAGTTGGTAGACCATTGGAAGTTTTTACTGATAATGTTTCTTGATTTGAAACTGAACTCCAAACCTTGGTTCAAAATACTACCTACATTATCCCAATAGTTTCCAAAACCAATTGAAGCCGGAATTGACAAATACATCAAAACATCTTTGGTTTCTTTGCGGTAGTAATCTAATTCTACCGTAATGCGGTCTTTTAAAAATCCTGCTTCTACTGCCACATCATAATTTTGTGTGGTTTCCCAACGGATATTTTGATTTTCTAATTTATTAGGGAATAAGGTAGGTTGACCGTTATAAGTAATATTATTACTTGTATTTGAATAAGTGGCAAAACGTGCATCGTCTTGAATATTTGCATTACCAGATTTACCCCAACCAGCACGAAACTTTAAGAAACTAAATGTTTTATTGCCTTTCATGAAATCTTCTTCAGATACAACCCAAGTTCCAGAAAGAGATGGGAAACTTGCCCAACGGTAATTGTTACCAAAGCGAGAAGAAGCATCTGTTCTAAACACCGCTTGAACAAAATATTTTTGTTTGTAGTTATAGGTTGCCCTTGCAAAATAACTCAAGAACGACCAGTTAGTACCTGCTTGTGACAAATAACGTGCTGTTAAATATTTATCTTGGTTATTGCTAAACAAACCTCCCACATTGGTTGAATCTGCCGAACGTCTAATAGTATTTGCTCTTTGGTATTCATTACCCAACATCACTTGAAAATTATGCTTCTCTTTTAAAGTGCGCATATAAGTAGCAGTTACATAATAGTTGAAGTTCTTAATAAACGACATGCCACGATAAGCATCGCCACTGTTTTTATTTCCCGTAATTTCAGATGAACGCCATTGGTCGTCTGTTTGGTTCATGTAATCATAGCTGGTCTGACCTTGCAGTACCAAATTTTTAACGGGTGTTAAGGTAATATTCAAACCATTTAATGCACGCAACTCTTCTGTTTTCCATAACATGTTTTCCATGTTACGAACCGGATTATTTCCTGCTCTGTACCAGGTTCCATCTGCATTGTATATTGGGTAAATTGGAAGAGCGGTGCTCATTGCTGCTCCCAATCCTCCAGACCACGCTGCGTTTACCCTGTTATTTAAACCACGACTAAAAGAAGAATTAATTCCAATTTTCAACCATTGTGTGGCATTGTAATCAAGGTTGATCCTACCAGCAGTTCTCACAAATGAGTTTCCTACCAAATAAGAACCATTGTAATCATGTGATAAATTAATATAGGTGCTTAATTTTTCACCGCCTTTTGTAGCAGAAAAATTCATTCCATATTTAGAACCTGTTTGAATGGTTTGATCTACCCAATTGGTATTGTTAGCCATTGCTTGATCATAAGTTAATCCACCTGGCAATGGCGCTCTGCCTGAATGACCATCATTTTCCCAAGCTTCTTGGTTTAGTTGCAACCATTGTTGGTTGTTTAACATTTTTGGACGAGCAGTTGGAACAGAAATACCCGCTTTTACTTGTGCCCCAAATTTCCAACCTTTTCCTTTTCCACGTTTAGTGGTAATTAATATTACACCATTTGCACCCCTAGAACCATAAATGGCGTTAGCAGCTGCATCTTTTAATATTTCAATACTTTCAATATCATCTGGATTAATGGTTGCCAATGGATTATTGTTCATACCACCAGAGTTCCCCGTTATAAAGTAATCTTGGGTAATAGGAATACCATCTACCACATAAAGTGGATCGCCACCCGCACTGATAGAGGATATACCACGAATACGGATAATGGATGCCGAACCGGCCAAACCACTACCAACCGTTACCTGAACACCCGGCGCTTTACCTTGAATAGCCGCCTCAAAACTTGGAACAGGTAAGTCATTTAATTCTTTGCCCCCAATTTTTGAAATAGCACCTGTTATTTCACGCTTACGCTGCACCCCATAACCAACCACAACCATTTCATCCATTTGCTTGCGGTCCTCTTTTAAGGTAACAGCAATAACCACATCACTTGTACCCAAGGTAATCTCTTTGGTAACAGAAGCCATGCCAATAGAAGAAATTTTGATTTTGTAGTTACCTGGACGGAGTTTCTTGATTTCAAAAGAACCCAGTGCATCTGAAACAGCGCCATAACCAGAACCCTCCACCTGAATGGTGGCACCAATTACAGGATCGTTTCCTGCATCTTTTACAGTACCCTTAATACTTTGGGCACTTGCAGCAGTTGCAAATAGAAGTAATAAATAAAAAGTTAGTAGTCTTGTATTCATGAGGGCAAATTAACATTATTAAGAAAAATAAAAAACCTTCAAGCAAAAAAAATTACACACAATAAATACGCGCCGTTATTGAGATATTGCTTTCTTATTATTTAATTCTGACCCTATTGTTAAAAAATTGAGCATTTTTTATTAAAACCATTTAAATTGCGACCATCAAACTTTTAAACATATGAAAAAACTACTACTAATTTCAGCTGCAATTGTTGCCTCTTCAGGTGTTTTTGCAAGAAAAGTGAAATTCCAAGTCAATATGACTGGACAAACCGTTAGCGCAAATGGATTACACATTGCGGGAAACTTTAAAGATGTTGATTACACTGGTGCATTTGAAAACGCTTCTCAATTCAATTGGGACCCTACAAAAAATGCGATGACCAATGGTGGATCAGGTAACATTTATTCAGTTATCCTTGACCTTCAAGGCAAATTAGCCTATGAATTTAAATTTATCAATGACAACAATTGGGGAGCTGGGGAAGAAAAAATTCCTGCAGAATCTGCTGTTGGTGGTGGTAATGGTAACCGTTGGACCTTCGTTGAAAACGGTTCTGACACAATGGTATTGGCTCCAGTTAAATTTGGCGACAATGCTCCTGCAGGCAAATACTTACTACGTTTAAAAGTAGATATGGGTTTAGTAGCCTCAGTTGATACCAATGGCGTTCACGTTGCAGGTAGTTTACAAGGATGGAATCCAGCTACTACTAGAATGATTAACTATACTGGTAATGGTGCATTTGCATCAACTGTTTACCAAGCTTTATTGTACGTAGATAGCGGAAGTTACCAATATAAATATGTGAATGGAAATGCTTGGGGTAAAGATGAATCTGTTCCTTCAGGATGTGCTGTTAGTAACAACCGCGAACTAGCTGTTACTGCAACTACTGTAAAAGACGCTGTTTGCTATGGAAAATGTGGTGTTTGTGTAGTTGTACCTAAATTTAATATTACTTTCAATGTAGACGTAGAAAGCATCTGTGGTGTTGACTCTGTTGACGTTGCTGGTGGTTTATTAGATGGTAGCTGGGGTGATGGGAACAAAATGACCAAAGTTGGCGCAACCAATGTTTGGACAGGTAGCCAAAACAAAATAGACTCTGGTTCAACCGTTCAATTCAAATACCGCTACTACAAAGGTGGTATCAGAAACTGGGAGCAAATTACTTCTGCTTCAGGTAACCGTGAGTTAAAATTAACTGCAAACACTGTATTGCCTTCAAACTGTATCAATACTTTTGCTAATTGCAATCCTAGACCTGCTGCTCAAAACATCACTTTCAAAGTTGATATCAGCCAAATTACTCCTAACGGAAACCAATATTTGGTAATCGATTACCTAGGTGGTAAAGGTGGTGCTATCCGCATGAGCCAAGTTGCTGGAAACCCTGCAGTTTATACTGCTACTGTTAATGGTGTTTGTAATGGAACTATCTATTACTACTTCATGAATGGTGATAGCAGTGTTGATGCAAATGCTGAAGTTTTTGCAGATTCTACAGATCGTGGTTGTACCAAACCTAATGGTGTTGGTGGATTTCAAAGAGAATTGGTTAGAACTACTGGTACAGATCTAACTATCTTCAAAATGTTCGGTTCATGCAAAAACAGCACAAACGGTATTTTGGAAAACAACAGCATTTCTGCTAACTTGAAATTATACCCTAACCCTGCTAGCGCTTACACTGTAATTGAATTCAATGACAATGCAACTAGCCACAATGTACA
>CANFHJ010000150.1 GCA_947446605.1 Bacteroidota bacterium
CCATCTTCATTGTGTAACTTCAATGAGTTATCACGAGAGATGAACGATGGCAATGGTACAACAATACACATCTCATCAAACTGAATCATGTCATAGACATTACTGTCAATCAACTCACGATACTTGTTAAAGTTCTCATCATTGATTACACCGATCTGAGTGAAGTAGTCGTAGAATGAAACCCAACCGTAGTCAGATACATTACCATAACTAGAGAACTCATGATAACCTTCCTCTCCTGTTGCCTCACGAGCAATTCGTTGAGCATCTTCCGGAGACTCCGAGTAGACGATCTTAGGTGCACCATATCCGCAGAGCTGATACATCCATACAATCTTTTCCTCAAGAACATCTTTCTTGATTTCCTTTACCCCATTGGTAAATAACTTAGATAACCAGTAGTTTTTAACTACCTCAATGTGAGCCTCTTGCTCGGGTGTTAGACTTTCTAATAACATAACCTTTATTGTTTACGTGTTTGTTTAGCAAAACTACAAAGCTTTTTTTAATATGCAATACTTTGTAGATATTTTTTTAATATTTTTTTTATCGACCAAATCCCATGCCTGATTTCTTTTCCTGTGTCTTGATTTCTTTTTGACCAAAGGTGTAGATATCTGAAAGAGTTAGTGGCTTATCACTTGTACCTTCCTTTCCAAGATGGGCAAGTAATCTATTAGTATCTTCAATAGGCAATGCTTCAAACTTGTGTTCAGCAATTAATCTACCTGACCTAAGTAGGGCTTTATCAATATTCTCTTTGGCCGTATTGAATGTAGCTACAACATGTATTTGCAATGCATCTCCTAGAACACCATCTGTTAAGTTAAGGATGTTAGATACACCAATCGAAGACGAACCACCGGCATTACGATCTCCAATAACTCGTTCAGCATCCTCAATGATAAGGACACATCCTTTGTTCTCCATTAATAAAGAGATAAATCCTGGAGATGTTATTGATTCTGCTAACATTGTAGGTAGCCATAATATCTTTCTATTGATCTTGTTGGCTAAGTAGTTAATGAATGTAGTCTTACCTGTTCCTGGTTCTCCATGAAGCAATAGCAATCTTCCACGTTCATCATTCTTATGATCATTCAATGACTTAAATATAGTTTCATACGAATCTGCAAACTTGGTACCATAGTTCATCTCGATATCCAAATCAGGACATGCTAATTTGAATGGCTCAGTATCTAATGAGTTTCTTTGTTGAACAATCAAATGTATATGACCAGCCTTCTTCTTCTTGCCTGGGAGTGCGATCATCTTTATAATACCTTCAACATACTCCGTACATTTGTAAGAGCTTGCAAAGAATCTTATATTGCCAACCTTTCTTTCATCATCTTCATCCTCTTCCTTGGTTGCATCTTCAAATGGTTTCAAGAATGGATCTCTGTCGTCATCTGAATCAGGATCCTCCCATGGATCACTACCAAACATACCTACAAGTGAAATGATAGTTCCGCTATCAGCTTTCTTCATTAATGCATATTCGGATCCGGGAACTAAGTCAGACTTGAAGTATGTCTTACTCCATATAATTTCAAATCCATTCTCCTTTAGTATCTCCAGTGTTTCATCATTTAGTCTAGCAGTTCCACTTATACTAATTGGACAAACTAATCCATCAGGACTAAACTGTTCAAGATATCTTGTAATTGGAAACTCATCTTCACGGTAGGGAGAATAGTAACTTGTCATAGATTATTATTTAGTTTTGCCAAAGCTACTAAGTATTGTGAATATCTGAAAGTATATTCCAGTATTTTTTGAAGTAGGCAATCCTCTGATCCAAGTTGTTAGTACCACCATTTACCTTTCTTGTAACATCTGTTACAGCATCTGCGGTTGGCCCCACATCACATATAGGCCATATTTTATTAAATGTAAAGAACCAGGCGGCTGATACTAATGAGTAATCTGTTGCCACTAATTCCGGGGTTTTTACAAAGTCTACGCCAAAGTCTTTTGATAGTGACTTATAGTTTCCTTTAAAAGTTATTTGAATACAACCTCTACCACGATACTTCCAACCATCACCAGATGCTTCGGGTCCGTTTCCGTATCTATTTCCATATACCTTATTAGCTATCTTCTCAGGTCTTCCAGTATACGACTGTCCAGTAGTTCCCGGGAAGTATTTACCAAAGATCTCAATCAGTCTTTTATATGAGTAGTTAAGGTTCTCTTCGAACACAGTGAATGACCCAGTCTCCTCAGCACATTGTCCAAGGAAGTGAGCCATTCTTAAGTTTGTATTGACATGATATTTGTCAACAATAGTTGGCAACTGATCATATATTGATTCAGGCAGATGCCCCTTTAATTTGTTTATGTCCATAATTTATTCTTCCCATCGATTGTCATCGCATGGATTTAATACTCTTCCACTTTCTTCATCTAGTTTTACTCTATCAGGTGTAAATATCTTTCCCTTGATAGGACATCCGCACAATGAACAGTAATGAACTGCTAATGCATTTACTTTCTTATGTGGGCACACGGAACATTTTTCTAAT
The DNA here is from genome assembly GCA_947446605.1 of Bacteroidota bacterium. Lineage (GTDB taxonomy): Bacteria > Bacteroidota > Bacteroidia > UKL13-3 > UKL13-3 > B1. The sequence continues at coordinate 2,529 of CANFHJ010000150.1, forward strand.
CTAGCTGATGCTACTCTGTTCTGATCTTCATCTGGGTTCAATGCAATGCCCCAGGCTTTTAAAATTGTGAATGGATTTGTCATGATTTTTTTGTTTACAAGTTAATACTTTTCATCTGGATCTGCAATATCATCTGGATTTTTTATTGACTTGGCTACCTTCTTCTTCATCTCTGTAAACTTATCCCAACTACTTAGACCAAGGCCAACCGATGCTAGCATGGCTAGTGCATTGATAAGTGTATCTGATACTGTTAATGCAGTTGGGGAGAAAGCCATCCTTACACCTATGATCCAAAGTACTATGGCACTAATAATTCCGGTGATCCTCTTAGAAGATATATCACCTTTCTCATCCCTTAATAAAGAATTTATCCAGTTGTCTTTCAATGCCACCCTTTTATATATAAATATGCAGTAAATGACTTAAATAACTAAATTATTGATTATAGGAATATTCCAATGAATACCATCAATTATCAAAGAATAGTGCAATTTGCAACGGAATAGTTATATTTATGGATATAACAAAATATAAAAAATAATGCCTTTATTAGCAATCTCTTTATTAATCAGTACATTGTTTAGTGCAGTAATAATCAAATCTAATCAGAACGATCAGACATTAAAGCAACCTATCTCTAACCGCAGACATGCTGGTGGTAGAAATGGTTTACTTAATATTAACAGAGAAGTTATTGATTAACCTTTAAGAAGTACTTTCTTGGGTACTTTCTTTTTCTTGCCACGTCTTTGGTATTCAGCTAGTAAAATGATACCTGATATCATCCCTAGGACATACATGCTGATTGAGAATAGTATAGCCACCATATCATATAATTTTTCTAAGATCATCTATCGATTTAAATGGAATCAGTTCACCGAAACCATAGAAGCCTGTCTTAGTGCCTCTACTCTTTAAATATGGACTAAGTATTAAATCCTCACATTGAAACTTATTTAATACTGCGGTAGTTGCTAACCCACATACTATGTGAATCGGATCTGCTTTTATTACAATGATCTCAGGATAGTAAGATATCCTAAAGATAACAGGGAACTTACCAAACTCAACGGTCTTGATCCCTACATTAATTCCTAATGACTTGAGATCTGACTTATGATATGCTGATGATTCTCCTACAGTGTAGTCAATGAAGTTAACACCTAGAAATTCTTCTATAGCTGCCTCTCCTGTTATACCTGTATAGAATCTCTTGAACTCTTGATTGGGATCACTCTTATGGTGTTGCTCAGACTTCTTAGCTTCAATAACTTTTAAGCAAAAGCTTTCAATTGCACCTAGCTTCTCACCTGGTATTTGTAATGGGGTAAACTTATCTTTGTAAGGGATCACATGGGATCTATAAGATATGCTCATTACTTGTCTTCGTCTAGGAAGTCTTCTCCTTTGTAGTCAGGATATATTGTGTTCATGGTATCTATCCCTTGGACCCAAAGGAATGATATATAGGCAACCACTATGATCCCTAATAAGATGATTGGTATGTGTGTTATCCACTCCATATTAGAATCTGTCTTCGCACCAAATAGGAGTAAGATCTCCTACATAAGCACCTGATACGTTGTAATAGAAATGCTCTAAGGCATCCTCTTCGGTCATACCTTCTTCAATAAGAATATCGATTGTCTTTTTAACTGAGTAAATTAAGCGGAGTGATGGTTCTTCTAAACCAATAATAGCTTCGTCGAAGCCATCTGCTTTAAGGAATGATTCCTCGGGAAAATTGTCAAGTATTGCTTCTATCATAACTTTTTTGGTTTAGTGATCGGAACAGAATCGAACTGATTGGTCTCCGGTGGTACACCTGCTCAAACCTACCGGTGCTCTATCCATTTGAGCTATCTCGATCGTTAAAGTAGTACAAAGTTTAAGGCGGATAG
>CANFHJ010000151.1 GCA_947446605.1 Bacteroidota bacterium
AAACATCCAGCGCAGCGAAGTTTTGAGCGAGCGAAGGCGCAAAAAAGCCCATTGGCTGAAGCGAAGCGCAAGACAATAGGCTTATGTTGTTTTGAAGCACCCCCATAGGGATCAGCGACGAAGGAGCTCATCCAAACATCCAGCGCAGCGAAGTTTTGAGCGAGCGAAGGCGCAAAAAAGCCCGCAGCTGAAGCGAAGCGGAAGATGCAGGCTTTAGTTTGGACTGAAGCCTCCCCCTCTGGGATCACGAAGTAATCTCACTCTCCACACTCAAGCCTTTTGCTAATTAGGGTACATAATTTTGAATCATCCCCAATTGAGCCGAAGCTCCAACATAATTTGACGCAGGCAAAGCCTAAACTAAATTGGGCAGCCATAGATCAATAAAACATCCTAATTAAAGGTGATTTTGGTTTAGTATATTCGTTCTTAATATTGCCAACGAAACAATGATTAACTTTATAAATTATGGTGGTATACACTTGAAATGGCCCAAAGTGCTTATAATTCTATTAGTTACTTTTTGTAATGCACACTTATTTATTCAGGGACTACTTCTTAATCCAAGCTTTTCAAATGCTAATATTTATACAGAATACTATGCACCGTGATGTCCCTTGTGGCTACTCTTCCTTTTCAATTTTTGATGCATTTTCTTGTGTGGGTGTTTGACATCCTGAGTGAGTCGAATGATACCAAAACACAACGGGAATTAATTGGCCTTATTCTTTTTGCTATTGTTTAATTTCCAATTAAAATAATTAATCTCGCATTACTTTGAAATTCGTGACCCTATTATTTTCGCTTTTACATCGCAAAAAATAAACACCGCTTGCAACTGGCATATTAATCTGTAGTTCTCCTAAAGTTAAGAAATGATATTTTTCTAAAAAACGTCCGCTTAAATCATAAATTTCAACATAGTTAATTTTTGAATCTACCTCGCTTTCGATATTTAAAAATGAATGGCAAGGATTAGGATAATATTTAACTTTTAGTTGTGAATCAATCTCGTTAAAACCTGTTGTACTGCAGTTAAATAATAAATTCAAAGTTGAAGATAGGGTAAAAATATCTCTTAATGAATCTGTATTTAAATCAGCTGAAAATATATTTCCATTTGAAATTTGAATTGACTGTTCCATCCCCATTTTTCTATCAATAGTTCCGGTAACAACCCAAAGTTGGTTCTGTGTGATAATCGTATCTTTAATAAACGCAACATCATCCATACCGTCACGATTAAAATCACCCACAGTAGCATTTATATAACTAGTGGATAACAAATTGTCTGCAACCTCAAACCTTGCCCCTCCCTTGCCCCATAAAATAACTGAGTTGCCTGTACCAGCTTCAAAATAATTGGTTGACAAAATATCTACGTTGTGGTCGCCATCGAAATCTCCAAAGTAAATACCCTGATTTCTTCCTTTGCACCATGAGTTTTCTGCTGGATAAAAACTGCTATCAAGTTTATTGAAAATTAATACAGAAAGGCTATCGTTCCCATCTACTAGGACTCCTTTTTGCGCCCCGTTTCCAATTACAAGATCCGACCAACCATCCGAATTTAAATCTGTACAATTTATGGTTGATAAATTTCTAAATATTGGACTTGAAATAGTTACCTTATTTATGAAAGAAGAGTCCTTAGAACCATAAAATAACTTTATGTTTCGAGGAGTAAGATAAGCAATCGCTAGGTCGATTGCTCCATCATGATTAAAATCTGCTGTGCAAAAATCAATTCTATAAATACTAGTTCCAACCTCGGTAGTTACAGAATCAAAAATACCATTACCAAAACCCCAATAAACAATTATACCATAATCATCCCAGTTGCTTTTTGGCCTAACAAATCCAATTGCGATATCCTGGTTCTTATCATTATTAAAATCGCCAAATAGGATTTTGGTAGGCTTATCTGATGACTTAACATTGTATACAGTGTCGAATCCCCCGCTTGCGTTTCCAGTCAAAAAATAAATATCATAAAAGAAGTTTCCATTTTTTGTTGAATTGCCTATTATTAGATCAATTTTCCCGTCGTTATTAAAATCCCCTTTTTCTACCACATCTCCTTTTACTTGCCTGCTAATTGATTTTACAGGCTCAAAGCAAACCTGCGCATAGTTATTTGCACAAATAACTCCCAAACAAAAAAATAATACTAATCTAGCTTTCATAATACAAATTTTATTATTACAATTTATTTACCAACTGAGTTATTGTACTTGCAGGATAAACACTTAAATATTGCAAATACGATCCAATAAGGTTGGCCTCTTCGCAATTAATTATAAAGGTATCATAGGTTCCGCCACCAGAATGTAAAGCGGAAATATTACTGTTACAACCCATAATATTTACAATTTTAACTTCAACATAGGTAGTATTTTGTCCAGGGTGGGTGTCTATTAGAATTCCAAAATACCTTTTATTTTGATCGGCACCCGAGAACAGAGATCCTAAAATATTAAAAATTCTGTTACCTAAACCGTCATATTTAAAAAAATAACCGTAGTTGCGCTCAAAGTGGGAATTGTATATATTAACCTGAAGAGGGGTGCCATCATTTAAAGGATTAACCGAGTAGCCCCAGATAATAATGCCACCTGTTTCAGGATCACCAACACCGTTCAAATCCTGTGATCCATTTGCCTCAAACTCACTACCAGTAATGTTTAATAAATCTCCAGCCGCACCCTCAATTTGGTCTCCATACTCTAGGCCCCAAATTCGGCACCTAACAATTCTACAATTTGAAATATTTATCAGATTAGCCGCATCACCACCATACCGAGCTTTAATACTCAAACCATAATTACTTGCGAATTCTGGGCTATAAGTTATGTGCCCTTCACTTCCAGAATAATCTCCGCGGCCATCATCGTTTCCAAATGTGCATTCCGAAATATTATAAATTAAGCAACCATAAGATTTAAAGCAAACTTCACAACATGCTATGTATAGTTTTCTATAGCTACATGCTACATTATCTTGTGCATTAATACCTATACATTCATACCCAGCTCCAACATAATAATAAGGGCCACCTACATCTGTGTTTTGAATACTATAAATGCCTTCCGAAATAAAATTACCAATTATAGATAAATCCTCGATTGTAATATATGACTGAAAATGCAAAAACAATGGAACAACATTAATGGGTATGGAAGCAGAAGCCTCAGCACCAGGAGGGGCTGGAATATATTGGCTTAAATGAACAAATATTGTGGATTTAATACCAGCTCCTATAATTCTCAGCCGATATTGTTCAGAAACAAAATCGGTAGCTCTTATTTCGACTGTTTCAATTTGATAATAACCAGCTGGAAAATACAATGCTCCAGACATTTCAGATACAGTTTGATTCTGGGCATGAGGTGAATTAATACCACTAATTAGTAATATCATTGTATCGAGGGCAAGCTGAATTGCAACTGTATCATTTGTTATAGAATCATTTCCCGGCCACGCATCTCCTTTTGCACCAAACCATTTTACATTTACAAAACCGTTATAAATTCTTTTAAATCTGACTCCAGATTGCCCTTCTAATATAATACCAGTATTATCAGGTGATGTGGTATCATTTGAATCATAATACCATTCGCCTTCCTGTCCAAGGTCGTTGGAATAATAAATATCTCCTGCAACAGGATTTACGGTATTCCTTAGCTCATAAATGCTGTGAATGTGCAGAGTAGCCATATAGTAAAAAATTTTGGGAAAGTTATTCATTTAACCCGGATTATGTAATAGGATGATCGAAATAAAACAAATTACCAATAGATGCTGATATTCCGTGAGGATAATAAAACACTAAAAAAGTGCACACGCTTGAATACGAATTTACCGATAAGGACATATCTGCTTGGGGAGGATTAAGGTTAGTAAAGGAGTTTATGGAACGGATGGAACTTCGCTCGATGATGAGCAATATAAATCTACCGGAAAAAGGTTCCAATCGAGGTTATGAATCAGCTGAGATAGTTGAAGGTTGGAGTGTGAGCATACAGAAGAATCAGTTTGAGTTAGCGTTTGAGCATACAGAAGAATCAGTTTGAGTTAGCGTTTGAGCATACAGAAGAATCAGTTTGAGTTGGAGTGTGAGCATACAGGAGAATCAGTTTGAGTTGGAGTGTGAGCTAACAGGAGAATCAGTTTGGGTTGGAGTGTGAGCTTACAGAAGAATCAGTTTGGGTTAGTGTGTGAGCATGCAGGAGAATCAGTTTGGGTTAGTGTTTGAGCATTCAGGAATAAATACTCTTGCTCAATACTCAAACTGTATGCTGATTCAGGTCTGCGACCAAGGAGCTCATCCAAGCATCCTAAACAGCGTGAATTAGCTTGAGTTGGAGTGTGAGCAAAATTTGTATTATTTAATCAAATA
>CANFHJ010000152.1 GCA_947446605.1 Bacteroidota bacterium
ATAAATAAACTTAGCAATAAAATTAGAATTATAAATTTCTTCATTTTCAGATTATTAAATTTTTTCAAAGTAAGCAAATGCACCAAGCTTTTGCAATGTTTTTATATAGGCGGTGGTTGTTTTTATTTTTAGATTTGATGTTTACCTTTTCCTGTTTTTAGGAACTACCTAACATGCTGAAAGAACAATTTGAAAAAATAAAAAACGGAGATTTGGAGCAGCTCGATAAGATATATTTAGAGGTGAAGCCTCTTTTTATGTCCTATGCCCAAAGAAATTTTCGCGCTATTCCTATTAGCGATATGGAGGATATTTACCAAGATGCGATCATTGTTTTTTACCAGAATATACAAAAGGGTTTGCTCCTAGAAATTAATTCAAGCCTTTCTGCTTATATTATACAAATAGGTAAAATGCGCCTCATTAAATGGGCCGACAAAAAAGGGCAGCACACAGATTTAGGTGAGTTTTATGCCGAAAATGCTTTGAGCGAAGATTTGTACGATCCAAAAATTGATGAAGCAGTGAAGTTTGTTTTCAGCAAAATGTCGGATGCCTGCAAACAAATTTTAAACCTCTTTTATTTCCACAAAAAATCAATGGAGGAAATAGCCGAAATACTACAATACAAAAATGCAAATACAGTGAAAAGTCAGAAAAGCAGGTGCATTGCAGCTTTTAGTCAAAACGTAATAAAATTAAATAGCCATGAATAAGGAAGAAATAATTTTGCTAGATACCGATATTGAAGTTTTTGATGCCATGTTTGAGGGTTCGCTTTCTGCTGACGCATTCCAATCCCTTCAGTTAAACTTAAATACAGACCCTTTATTTCGCCATAAATATTTGGTGTATCGCGCTTTGCGCAACGAAATTGAGGCAGATCAATTTGTGCGAATGGCAATTAAAACAAGGTTATCCGGACTAGAAAAAAATGCACGTACAGGGAAAAGATCTTGGAGAAAAGCTTGGATCGGCCTGTCTTTAGCGGCTTCTATTCTTTTGATGATATTATTGCTTTTTACGCGCAATAAAAACAGCCTTTCTCAGCAAGTATACCAAACCTATATGCTTGCAGAACCTGGTTTGCCCATCACCATGGATGCAGATAATGAAAGCGATTATAAACAAGTAATGCTGCTATTTGCTAAAAAGGACTATGTCAATTGTTTTTATCAATTAAACAAAATGCCAAAATCTGATACTTCTTTGTATTATGCAGCAATTTGCAATGAATTACTTAGCAACTACCAAGAAGTACTTCCAGTATATGCCAAATTAAAAAACTCCAATTCTACCTTTATTGCCAATAAAGCAGCGTTCCGTTTGGCATTGGTTCAACTTAATTTTAATTCCGCTTTAGCTAAAAACATGTTCGCCAAAATTGCTGCTGATCCTGCCCAATCTTATCAGTCGCAAGCACAAGAAATTCTTCGCTTATTGTCCAAGCCTTAAATCGTTTCCACTCACCTGAAAATTGGCCCAATAAAAAGGATTGGCCCATTCAGAAAATTGCGGATGTTTTCTGATGCTTCCTTTTGCTAGGGCTAAGGCCCTATGGGTACTTTCGCCTTTTTGCAATAGGTCATAAAAGTTTTCAAACATGAAGGTACTAGATGCATTGTCTGCCTCCCAGTTGGAAAATATTACCGACTTTGCACCATTGTAAAAAAACATTCTTACAAGTGATAAACTGCCCTCAGATTTAATTACTTTTCCTTCGCCAGATTTACATCCATGCAATACGCTTAGCATGCATCCTAATCCCTCAGACGAGAGGTTAATTTTAGCATCATTGAGTTCAAATTGGATACCACCTGTTTTGTTATAATGGGTATGCGACATAATATGGTGAATCCCATTTTTGTTGAGCGCTTTATTATTTGTTTCGCATGAAAATTTATCTTGAAAAAACTTAATCAGTTGTCCGTTAAACGGCAAAGTTTGATTGTCGGAATCGGAGTACCATACATTAATTTTTGAATCCAATATTTCTTCTGTTTGTTTGCCAGTGCAGTTTAGGTTCGGCAATAATGAAATATTTTTTTCCTCACCTAAATAGGCAAGTTCATTCCATTTTTTAGCACCATGTGTTTTAATAACCAATGCGTCAAAGGGTATTTTTTCTAAATATTCGTCTGTGCAAATTGAAATATTTTTGCTTGAAATTGTTGTTAAGCCAAGTCTCCGTGCAATGCTGCAGGCAAGCGTTTCATAGGCTGCTATACTGTCGGTATGCATGAGGTGAACCAATGCATTTATTTCCTGTTCAGAAATACGTTCAGATGGCTTAATGAATATTGTTTGAATACCTGTTTTATCTATTTTTATTAGAATAGTTTCTTTATTAAATAAAAATTGATAATCAATTATACACCTGTCTTCTTTTTTACATTTATCAATTGTTTGTTCTAGCCAAATTTTATCAAGTAAAAGTGGTTTGTTTGCCTTTAAAACTTGATTTATTTTTGGATTAAAAAAATCCAATTGTTTTTCACAAAACACCAATAGTTTGGTGTCGTTTTCTTTTATGGCAAGCACCCTCATTTCGTTTAGGATACGCCAAGTTTTACCGGCATCTTTATAGCTTTCTCCAAAAGTGTTTTTGAGCGCATTGAGCCAATTTGTATTTGGATATTTAGAGCTGTTGGATTGATTTAATAACTCAAGTGAATTGGGTAGTTTGGATTTATCCTGACAGTATAAAACCAATTTCATTTCCTGACAAATTTGTGTATAGTACTCCTTTAAATCTAAGCCTTCATTTGAATTGAGCGATAAAATGGTTTGTTGTTCCATTAAGCTCTTATTTAAATCAATTAAACTATCGATTTGCCTGTTATTAATTTCATTTTTTCTTTTTAAACCAATTCCTGCCATTTGGGTAATAGCAATACTCGTATAAATATTGTTTCTAGATAAAATAAAATCTTTGTCTTTGTATTGAATGAGATGCCCCAAAGCCCCAATATAATAAGGGATGATATTGGTTTTTTTGTCCTCATTTAACAGCATTGCTGTGGTTATTAAATTAAGGCCTTTTCTAATTTCATTACTGGGTTTTTGCCGATCCAAAATTTCCTTTTCCTTTGCGTAATAGCGCAAAGTTTTTTTGAAACAAATTTCTCTGCTTTCCTTAAAGGGTATATTTATTCTAACAATATCATTGTAGCTATTTCCTAAACGTCTGTATATTTTTCGTTCAAATTTATCCTCGTATACAGTACCCTTAATACGTTTTAATAAATCTAAATTTAGCTTTATAGCTGCTAAATAATTTCCACAATTGTGATAATAATATGCATTTAGTGCATCAAAGTCAAATTGGTGTTCAATGCTGGGTTTTCTTAGTAGTTCTTGGGCCAATCCAATACGCATCTTTCGAGAAGCATTTGTATCTAGTTTATTAAGGGAAGCCAACATTTGAATATGAAGGATTTCAAAATTAACATTGGAATCATTTATGTTTTCTATCAGTTTTAATCCTTTTTCAAAATGCCCATAATCTATAAATATTTGGGCACAGACAACGCGTCTTTGGTTCGACATTTTATCCAAAGAGTCTGCCACAATTTTAAAAGCCATTTCACTGTAGCCTCCATCAAAAAAATATTCTAAAGGGTGTTTATACGACAATACCTTTAAGCAAGAATCGCTTTGTGTTGATATGGATTTGAATTTAGTATCGGTTTTTATTTCAGAAATATTTTGTGGGCCATTGCAAGCTGTAAAGAATGTTAAAGCAATGAAAATTAGCACTTTATATTTGTTTTTTTGCATGTATTTAGGGGCGGCTAAATAGGCCATTCACACAAAATTAATTTATTTTTCGATTCTCTGTTGACCTTTCCTTTAAAAATGGAACTAAGGCATAGCCTTAAATTTTCAAAATTATTTGAATATATGAATCAAAAAGATGTACTCCTCAAAGAATGGTCGCGCTTATACGCAAATTGGTTAGAACTGGATGAAGAAATGCTTCATAAATATGAAACGAAGTTGAAAACACAAGATTTGCGAACAAATAATTTTCTTCCAACTTTTTTAACAGGCTTAATCATTTTTGCAATCATTATTTTAGTTGTTATTGGTATTTTATCACTATTAATTCCCACATTTAAATTTGACGCTGTAATATACTTGCCTTATTATATAGTGGCTTGGTTGGTTTCCACTTCCTATTATGTGGTGCGCAGCATTAGTTATTATGAAGCACGTCGCAAACTCATCAATACCTTAGAAATGAAACGTGGTCAATTAAACAATTTTATCTTGGAGCATGAGACCATTCTACGCCAAGAAATGAACCCAGAACAAATAACGCAATTGGATAGGTTTATGAAGGGGTAGGGGG
>CANFHJ010000153.1 GCA_947446605.1 Bacteroidota bacterium
ATACATTAGTATTGTTAATATTCAAAGAACACATTTTGAAAGCAAATCACAACTTGTCTATTTGTTTCCATAACCACTCTACTAGTATTGTTAATATTCAAAGAACACATTTTGAAAGCAAATCACAACTAATGTGCTGCCTAATTTATGAACGGCACCAGTATTGTTAATATTCAAAGAACACATTTTGAAAGCAAATCACAACCCGCAGTTTGGGGCGTGATGATTGGAACGGAGTATTGTTAATATTCAAAGAACACATTTTGAAAGCAAATCACAACGAAACTACTATTCAGAAATCCCGACAAGAAAGTATTGTTAATATTCAAAGAACACATTTTGAAAGCAAATCACAACCTACTACAGGTGCTGCTCCTATTATTATTAGTATTGTTAATATTCAAAGAACACATTTTGAAAGCAAATCACAACAAGTAACAACTAAAGGACAAAAAACGGAAAAGTATTGTTAATATTCAAAGAACACATTTTGAAAGCAAATCACAACAATCCAACAATTGAAATGAGCGACCCAATAAGTATTGTTAATATTCAAAGAACACATTTTGAAAGCAAATCACAACAAGAAGCAGCCGCGCCACTTATTGCCATATAGTATTGTTAATATTCAAAGAACACATTTTGAAAGCAAATCACAACTTGAGTAGGTCTAACCCACCATCTACAATTAGTATTGTTAATATTCAAAGAACACATTTTGAAAGCAAATCACAACTATTTAGTGTAAACTATACCGATTCAATTTAGTATTGTTAATATTCAAAGAACACATTTTGAAAGCAAATCACAACTTTGTGTTTAATTTCCTACTATATTACAATAGTATTGTTAATATTCAAAGAACACATTTTGAAAGCAAATCACAACTGGCAAGAAGAGATAGAATGGGCAGATGGTAGTATTGTTAATATTCAAAGAACACATTTTGAAAGCAAATCACAACATACCATGTTATTGTTATTGTTCATGTAAGAGTATTGTTAATATTCAAAGAACACATTTTGAAAGCAAATCACAACCATTTCTATGTACTGGTGTTGTTCACTTCCAGTATTGTTAATATTCAAAGAACACATTTTGAAAGCAAATCACAACAGCCAAAGTAGGCGCACCACCATTTGTTCCAGTATTGTTAATATTCAAAGAACACATTTTGAAAGCAAATCACAACTAGCAGGAAAGGCATTAGCAATTGCATCAAAGTATTGTTAATATTCAAAGAACAAATTGCTTTTCTATTTTAATAAAATTAATCTCTACCTAAAATGTTAATTTTTTTCTTTTTTATTAATTTGAGATATTCCAAACTTTGAAAATTCAAAAACCTTTTTGTCTTTTTTGAAAATTCATCATCAATAAGTTGAGTCTCCAAATGATGCCTAAAAAAAATATTAACTACTCCACTTGAGGTTTTACCCATTTTCTGAACCCTGTATAATTTACTACTAATAGGCTCATTGGAATTTTCAGGGGTGTTAAATGTCACCATTTCATTTTGTTGAAGGCTCATGATAAATTTATAACCCAATGGATGTTCAGTTCTTATTATTGGTAATCCTTGTTTTTTGCGTTCTACAGCTTCCCAGAAACTTGTCATAATATCATGGTATTTGCCATTTTCATCTTCAAATATGGAAAGATGGTGGTTGTTTCCTGGTTTTACATAGTCTATTAATCGCTCACTCTCCTTGGTAATTGAGTGTGTTAAACCATTAGAGCTGGCATGTAATGGTACTAAATTACCCAAGCCTGTTTTTAAGCGCACTGTTTTAATTTTAATGCCCTTTGTCTCATTGAACCAAACTGGATTTGTTTCTAAGTCTTTGAAAGCTTCTTTTGCATTGTTGTTGTATTTAGCAAGTCGTTCAGCCAAAATCTCTTTTACTTTTTCGTCAACCACAAATGGTAAATCCTTTTGCTGTATAGTGCCTACAGCATATTTGATAACAAAATCTTCCTTGTAAATGCTGGCAAAAGATAATGGTAGTTGAGTAGCCTCCTCTAAAATAATAGGTGTTTTTTTTATTGAGGCAATCGCCTTTTTACTATCTCCATTGTTTTCATTTAACCTTGCCCAAATCAAATGCTTTATTCTTTCTTTTACAATAGCATCTGGTTTGTCAAACAATTTGCCAACGGGAACATTTTTTTCAATGCTTTTTATTTTGCCATATATACTTTCTTCACTTAAAGCACCCCTTGGAATTATTATTCCTTTTTGAATGAGTTGTTTTTTGCCATGTAATTTAATTTTCCTAGTACCTGTAGAAGTTGCTTTTTTACCAGCTTTAAACGATATCAATATTTCAGATGCTTTTTCCTCCACCTCCTTTGTTGAAAATGGTTTCAGGGCAATGATATAATCTTTTAAACTTAATTCTGCTTTTAAGGCATCAGACTTTTTCTCTCCTTCTCTTCTATTTACTTCTTGGTTTAATTTGTTTAAACGTTGTATAATAGCCTGTTTTGTACATGCAATGGTTAAGGCATCTATAGCATGGTGTCTATGGTCATCGCGCTTAGTCCATCCTTTAATACGTTCCTTTTTCTTTTTATTGCCATTGTCAAGTACTTCATATTGTTCTATTAATTCCTCATAACCTTTTGAGCGGTACATTTCAATTTTCAAATTCATCAAAACTTCATCCCAACCCCACTGGTGTCTCAAATAATCTGTAACCTGCCCGCTCGTTGCTTTTACATTAAAGCACACTTCATTTAACAATTCAGTTGATTTTTTGGCTATGTATTGTGTTTGGCGTAATTGCCTTTCAATAAAATCGTCTGGGATTTTAGCGGCCGGCGTCAATAATTTATCCCGCTTGGCTTTAGTTATTTTCTTTAATTTAAATAAGGTTTCAACACGTTCTATATAATCATTAAATGCCTGCTCAGATTTGGTTTTCATGTAATCATAAGCAGTCATATTACCTTTATTTCTGTTTTCTTGTTGCTCGCAAATTGTTTTGTTTTGAAGCGAGTCGTCAAAAATTCTGGACTTAGGAAGAATATGTTCCACATCAACTTGTTCCCCTCTTAAAAAGGTTGCTAAATCAATGGTTTTGCCTGTATATAAAGAAATACCATCCATTTCCATATACATTTTATACTTATCTATATTTCTTTTATTAGCCTTAACGCCATAATCATTTTCTAATCTTTCAGCTATTTTCTTATTCTCTGCCTCACGTGCTCTGTTATTTCTATCGGCATTGTTTCTTTCATCTTTGCTTGATTTCAATTCACGCGCCAATTCTACCCTTATTTCATCTGGTCTGCCATACGTTTCTAAAATGGCATTAACCACATTGATCATTTGGTTTAAAATTTTCTCTACAACAGGTTGTCGCATGCTGTTCTTTTGGAGCTGTGGCATTTTATCTAATAGAACACGTGCAAGATTTTCAGATTTGGTTAAATAATTTGAATGGTTATAACCCGCATATTCCATGGCATAACTATACATAAATCCGCTTTGTAAAAATGGAAGCGTTTTACGAATTACTTTAGCACTTTTTCCACTAAATCCTTGTTTGGTGAAATCTATTTTAGCCAATTGCGTGGCTTCTTCATAGGGGATATTAAATTTTGTTTGTAGTGCTTTAATTAAAGAACCATCATCGCTAATACTATATATACAATGCCACAATTGGTATAAAGGTTCTTTTTCAAAGGTGTCATCAATCATGAGTCTTTCAATTTCTTCACCTGTACTAAAGTCTACATACTTTGTGTTTTCATGCAATTCAAACTTTAGTAATTCATTTGCATTTGAAAGCCCTTTAATAATTTTATTTATTGCCGCTTTAGTTTCATTGCCTTTAATTCCATTTTTTGTCATAGAATTTCCAGCAAAGCCATCTTCTTTATTTAATTTTAATATTTTAAATAATTCTGCTTCACTTAACTTTTCATTGTTATTTAAATAATGAAACAATTCATTTTTTTGCGCCAAACTAATTTCATATTCCTGTCCACGTTTACCTTTAAGCCTAATAGAATTAATACTCTCCCAAACTTTCGAGATTTGAAACAATGGGGAGGTTCTTGGGGCAACCTTTGGTCCAACAAAAACCTTTTTGCCCGCTGTATTATTTCTAAATTTTCCTTCAAATTCACAAATGGAAACCAAGCCTTTTTGCGATTTTAATGGCCTTTGATAGTATATAATTTCGTTTCTAATTTTATTGAAATTTGCATCACTCAATTGTTCTGGATAGAATGATTTTTGCTTATTCCAAATGGTATCAAATTCTGCTATATAAGCTTCACGAGGGAAAATTTGCTCTTTAATTCTGTAGTGAATGTC
>CANFHJ010000154.1 GCA_947446605.1 Bacteroidota bacterium
GCTTTCAGGTGCATGGTAGTGCCATTTTCTCCCATAGTATATTCTAGCATAAACCCCTCTATGCCCTTTAAAATAGGGTCGTTTTCTGTGTTGTAGGGGGCAATATCTGTAGTATACCAACATTCATTGGTGCGGCTTATTCCCAATTCTGTTTTGTGAACAATTGCTTTTCGGCATTTGTGTTCGCAAATAATTTTATACTCGTTAGTAATTTCAATGCTAAAATTCTTTTTGCTGCTATCTGCAAGTGACAGATTTCTAATTGCCGCCATGCTGCTGTCGTTTTGAACCAAAGCAAACTTTTTGCCTTTTAAATAAAGTAGAACAATGGTTTCTTTTTTTAGCCTATCGTATAAGGTGGAGTTTTTCCCCATACCCGCAATGCCCATCTCCAAACGCGTATAATTGTCTTTAAAATAAAAGCTGGCATCATGCGGCATCATGTGCTCATTGCGTTTCATTTCTGGCGCTAAATTTTGGTAGCTAATTTCAAAAAATACTTTTCCTTCCAATAGGGGAATTTGTGCTTGAATTTTAAAGCCAGTAAACAGGAAAAACAAAATAGCAATCCGTTTCATTACCACGTCAATTTTTCCTTATTCAAAAATGCATCAATTCCTTTTTTGCAATCCTCACTGGCACGCGTTTGTGCATTCATTTCTGCGGCATAATCTATTGCCTCCATTAGCGGTAGTTCTGGCACCTTGGCCAACATTTGCTTGGTAGCAGCAATACTTTGTGAAGAGCTGTGTTTGCATAGTTTTACTGCAAATTGAAATACTTCTTCTTCTATAATTCGCGGATCAAAAATTCCCGTAATCAATTCATGTTGTAAGGCTTTATGTGCATCAAAAACATCGCCGCTTAATAAAATTTGGCGTGCTGCTTTTTCTCCTACCTGACGTAGTAAAAATACCATTACAATGGCAGGAATAAATCCAATTTTTACTTCGGTATAAGCAAATTTTGCATTGGTATCTGCAAAGCAAAAATCACAAACAGTTGCTAAGCCGCATCCACCGGCATACGCGGGACCTTCCACTTGTGAAATAACAATTTTCTTCGATTGGTAAATTTGCAAATACAATCCTGCCAAGTGTTTGCTATCTGCTAAATTTTCTTCGTAGGTATTGTTTTGTAATTGTTGCAAAGAAGCTAAATCTGCCCCAGAGCAAAAGGCCTCTCCACTCGATCGCAAAATAATTACTTTGCAATTCTCATCTGCTTCGGCATAGCTCAGTTTTTCTTTAATGGCCAACACAAAATCGTAACTCAAGGCATTTCTTTTTTCTGGCCTGTTAAGGGTAATATAAGCCACCCTTTCCATTACTTCATATTTTACCAAGTCGTTCATACCTACAATGATAATTCAAAGGCACCACTTTCGGCAATGGCATGCAGGGGGATTTTCATTTTCAGGGCTATTTTTTTTATTTCTTC
Organism: Bacteroidota bacterium; assembly: GCA_947446605.1. Lineage (GTDB taxonomy): Bacteria > Bacteroidota > Bacteroidia > UKL13-3 > UKL13-3 > B1. The sequence goes on from CANFHJ010000154.1 coordinate 1,441, forward strand.
CTGTTTTCGCCTGCCAATACTAGGGTTTAAAACAATTTGCCGCACCTTGTTTGCCGCTAACATTTTTGCCAAATCTTGGTATAAATTACCCGCTATTAATAAAATAGCAATGTGTTGGCTAATTGGAATTTTTGTTGTTTGCCAGTAAAAAAGGTTTCGGTTCGAACCAATTTGTATACTTGTATTGTTTTTGCCCAATTCTTTATAGAGGCATTTTTGAATGTTCATTACAAGCATATTGTTTGCAATATTTTGTCTGTAATTTTTACTGCTTATATAGCCCAAACTATCTATCCAAGTATAGGCTGTTGTTCCATGGATGTATTGCAATAAACAATGGTTTTGACAATGGTAAATCAGAATTTTTTCTTGTTGCTCATTTTGGATTCTTGAATAGAGGTTTTGCATTTGCAAAAGCAAAACCATGCCTAACACTATTTTGAGTTGAAATAAATCTCTTTTGCTAAAATAAATTAACATACAAATTAAGCTCAGGTAAAAGCAAGCAATGCCTAGCGGTGTCCAGAAGAGCCCGTCTGTATAAGAATACGGGAGTGCCGCTATCCATTGTGCTATGCTATTGCACAGGTGAATAAAAAAACCAATAAGCAGTCCAAGGTATTTTGCAACAATGGTCCACCAAGAAATAGCCAAGAGTAAAATGCCTAAATAGATAATCAAACTGGTAAGCGGAATAATGAGCAGATTGGCCAATAAAAAATAATTGGGCAATTGGTGAAAATAAAAAATACTCATAGGTAAGGTAAGCGTTTGCGCTGCAATAGAAACAGCAATTATTTTCCAAATTTCATCAGCAATTCTGTGTTTAAATTCGAAGAGAAAATACAAGCGGGGATAAAACCCTAATATGCCCAAAACGGCCGCGTAGCTTAGTTGAAAGCCTACATTAAACAACATGTTAGGGTCAAACAACAATAGAAATTGCGCCGATGCCGCCAAACTGTTAAAGGTATTTCCTCCGCGCTTAATTTGTTTACCAATAATTACAAAACTAAACATTACCGTTGCCCTTAAAATAGAAGGCGTAAATCCACACAACAAAGAGTAAGCCCAAATGCCTATTAATTGCACAATGGCTGCCATTATTTTTCCGCTTTTTCTTTTTTCTAGGGGTTTTAAAAACAAACCTAAAAGCATAAAAATCATGCCTACATGCATGCCACTCACTGCCAATACATGTAAGGTGCCAGTTTTGGTATAAGCGTCAATAATAGCGGCGTCCATGTCTTTGTCGTAGCCATACAACAAAGCCTCAGATATAGCAATATCGCCTGCATTTTTTAAATTGTTGTGCAAACTTTCTTGAATAAATTCTTGGCTTCCTATTACCCATTTCATCCATGTGCTTCCTTGGTTTTGGCCAGCAAAAAACCAATCGTTTTTTTGTAGATAGGCTGCTTGGTAAATACCTTTATGTGCCATGTATTTTTTAAAATCAAATGCACCAGGATTCTTTGGATCAGAAAAATCGTGGAAATTAGATTTAAGTATAATTTGATCACCATAAAATGGTATGTCCGCTTTGCCTGTGTTTTTGAAATATAAGAGTAATTTGCCTTTTGCTTTTATTTCCTTGTGAAGGCTGTCAATGCCAGTTATAACAAATGCCTCCGCTTTAAAACCATTACTATTTTGTTGTGGTTTTTCTGCAATTTGTGCAAATAAATAGCTTGTTTTTTGCAAAGAAAAATGCGTTTGCACCGTGGCCACTTTTTTTAGGTTCAAACAGAAAAAACCAAGCAAAAAAAAGAGAATAGAAAATAAAATTCCATAGAAATGGTCGCGCATTATTTTTTTGTTAAGCCTATCCCATAAAAAAAGCGATACGCTTGTTAGTGTTAATAAAATAAGGCTTCTCCACGTACTTAGCCAATTGTTTTCGGCAATTAAAATGCCCAAAACAAAGGGAAAAAGTATACGTACAAAGGGTATCTGTTGCCAAAAACTGCTCATTTGATGCACAAGTGTTAAAAAGATTACTTGACATAATTTAGCGATTAATTAGTTTTGAATAAAAAAGCACTATGTACGATTTATTACTTTCCGTTCACAATTTTGTTCGTTGGTTCTTCTTAGCCGCAATGGCCTATGCCTTATTCAGCGCCATTAAAGGAATGTTGGGCGCACTTACCTATACCAAGTCAGACAAAACTGCAAGCACCTTCCTAGTTGCTTCTGCACATTCGCAATTGTTATTGGGTTTAATTTTATGGTTTACCAGTCCTAATGTAGAAATGGCAAGGGCTAATTTTAATTTAGCCATGAAAGATGCAAACCTGCGTTTGCAATTATTGGAGCATCCTTTGTTAATGATTATTGCTGTGGTATTAATTCAAGTTGGTAGCATTCAAATTAAGAAGGCTTATGCAGATGCCGACAAGCACAAAAGAGCAATTATCTTTTTTGGTATTGCCTTGGTTTTAGTTTTGTCTAGAATTCCATGGAGCAGTACTCCTTTATTTCGTTTCTAATTTATTTGTATGTTTAAAGTTTCTAACAAGCACTTATTGCTGTTCGTTTTTGCTATTGCTACTATGGTAATGGCGTGTAAAAAAGATAAGCCCATTACAAATACGCCAGCCCCTTGCTATAAATCTAAATCGGCATGGATAGTTGGTTTTGCAGATAGCACAGGCTACGGAACCATTTTATATACGCCAGATGGTGGTCAAACTTTTCAACGTCAGGCTGCTGGTTTGGCCTGCCTCAAAGATGTTGATTTAACTGATGTTTGGGCAGTAGATGATAATTTAATTTGGGTTACCGGTAGCAAAAACACCTTGCTAAAATCTATAGATGGTGGCGCAAATTGGCAACAAGTTA
>CANFHJ010000155.1 GCA_947446605.1 Bacteroidota bacterium
TATCAAATGTCGTGTAAAATCTACATACAAAAGTGCAGCACCAATAAATACACCCAACAAAGCTCCTGCGCTTACATCCAGTATGCTATGTGCACCCAAAGCAACCCTCGAAATGCCTATGCCTATTGCCCAAACAAAGGGTAAGAAAAAAAACTTTTGCCATTTTTTACTGTGTGTATTCTGGAGTATGCCAAATGAAAATATCATAGCCAATAAAAATGCATTAAAGGTATGTCCGCTCGGAAATGAATAGCCTCCTTCGGCCACCCAGTGGTTTAAAACGGCTGGGTCTATTTTTGTAAATAACAAGGGTTGTTCTTTTATTTTTGAACCAAAATAAGCAATGCGTTCTTCCTTGCTTAAGGTATATAATGAATCAATTAAATTACTTTTTTGTAATTGGTTCAGCATATACACATGGCTGGGTCTTTGAAGCTTTAATAAAGGCTTGGTAAAGTTTTCGTTGATGGCGGCAAAAGTGGCAATTACCAGGGCTAAACCAATAAAGGCCTTAGCAAAAACAAAAGCTTTACTCCTAAAACCAATTTCATTAATTGTGTATAAATAACAGGCAATAACAATACCTATAAATGTTCCAATGGTTCCACCAGATTGGGTAAGGTAATAAGCAAAATTTGTCCAAGCTTTCTGAGTTTCAATTGCCGAAAAGGCAATTGGAAATAATTGTAAATACAGCGATAAAACTACCGCTGCATTGATACCCCAAAGAAATACTTTTCGCAACATTAAACCACCGGTTTAAATTGTTCAAATGCCTGCAAACAGCTATTGCAGTAGTGTAAACTTCTACAAAGCGTTGGGCCAAATGCCGATTTCATATCAACATTCTTACTGCCACAAAATGGGCATTCTATATTTTCTAAAAGTTCCAAAGTAATTTCTCCTTTGTGCATTGGAGGAGGAGCTAAACCATGTTTTTTTAAATGCTGGCGTCCTCTTTCTGTAATTAAATTGCTGTTCCAAGGTTTGTTAAAAGTGGTTCTAACTTCCACCTCTTTTACACCAATTTCTATTAACCTATCATGCACCATTTGCTCCATGGCTTTAATGGCAGGACAACCAGAAAAAGTTGGCGTCATTTCAACAAAAGCCTTGCTTTGGTCGCTGTTAATTATAATTCCAGTAATAATTCCCATATCCACCATCGAAATGGTTGGTATTTCTGGGTCCATCACCGTTTCTAGTGCTTCCCACAATGTTTGTTCTGTAATCATTTTTTTGGCTGCTTGCCACTCGCTTCTGGCTAATGGCATTTGCGACCGGAAAAGTAATTAATTTTTAGGAGAACTCAGAAAATTCTATTTGCCATCCCACCAACAAAAAAGGGCCAATAACATTTGTTATTGACCCTTTTCTTCGTATTTAATTACTTCTTGTAATTGGCCAGAGGCCACATGCAAGAAGCCATAGGCTAGCTGCTGAAAGCAGCTTACTCTCCCATCAAATTCAGTCAGTCGGTTCTACGTTTTGGCTTTCCACCACCAAAACTATCTCCTCTGCTTTCGCTTCTTCTTCCGCCACCAAATCCGCCTTCAGAACGTCCGCCGCCAGATCTTTCTCTCACTCTTCTTTCGCCGCCAAATGACCTGCCGCCGCCACCTTCAGAAGAATCACTTCTTCTTCTGTCGCCACCACCGCCGCCGTATGACCTGCTTCCGCCGCCACCGCCGCCATAAGAGCGCCTTTCGCCACCACCTTCAGAACCACCGCGTCTGTCGCCGCTTACTTCTGCGCGCACAGGACGGTCGTTATAAGTAGTGCCATTCAAAGCGTTTAAGATAGCAGGAACATTTGATTCTTGCGCGTCTACAAAGCTGTATACACCACTTACATCAACATGTAATTCTTGCCAAGAAATGCCTGCCGATGCAGCTACATAATCTTTAAAGCTTCTGATATCAAAACCATCTTTCTTACCTAAGCTTACAAAAATTCTCTTTTCGCCGCTTCTGCCTCCTCTGCTTTCTCTTCCACCTTCTCTGCCATCTCTTCCGCCATCTCTACCGCCCATGCGTTCGCTAGGGTTAATATTTAAATCAGGAGCGTTGGCAAAATCTACAGAGAACCTGCGCAATTCAAGAGATAAGAATTTCTTTAATAATTCCTCTTTTTCAAGTGACATCAGCGTTTCAATGCCTTTCATTACATGTGCATCAAAAACGTTTTCTTCAATTTCTGTATTGATAATGGTGTCAGTAAAGGCCAATAACTTTTTGTCGCGAACATCTTGCGCACTTGGAATCAAAACTTTTTCAAATTTGATATTACTCATGCGTTCGATGTCTTTTAACCTGCCACCTTCACGCATGTGAAGCAAGGTAAATGAAACACCTAAATTGCCGGCACGACCAGTTCTACCGCTTCTATGTGTGTAGTTTTCAATATCATCTGGTAAATGGAAATGGATAACATGGGTTAATCCGCTTACATCAATACCGCGCGCTGCTACGTCTGTTGCCAATAAAATTTTAATGGCGTGAGAACGAAAACGGCCCATTACTTTCTCGCGTTGTGCCTGACTTAAATCGCCATGCAAACAATCTGCGTTGTAACCATCTTTGATAAGCTTATCGCTAATATCTTGCGTTTCCATTCTAGTGGTACAAAAGATAATGGCATAAATGTCTTCAGAGTTAAAATCTACAAAACGCTTTAAGGCTGCATATTTGTCTTTTGCATGCACAATAGCGTATTGGTGGGTAATATTGGCATTTCCAGAATTAGATTTACCTACACTAATTTCAACAGGGTCATTCATATACCTGTTACCAATATTTCTAATGGATTTAGGCATGGTTGCACTAAACAAACACACACGTTTTTCTGTTGGGGTATGTCCAAGAATGTATTCTACATCCTCTTCAAAACCCATGTTCAACATTTCGTCTGCTTCATCTAAAACCACAAAATTCACTTCGTTGATGTTAATAGCTTTACGTTTCATTAAATCCATTAACCTACCTGGTGTGGCTACAATAATGTGCGCACCACGTCTAATGTCTCTAATTTGGCCTTCCATGCTGGCGCCGCCATAAACTGCTACTACGTTAATGCCTGGTTTGTGTTTGCTGTAACTAGCTAAATCGCGAGAAATCTGCATGCAGAGTTCGCGTGTTGGACAAATAACCAAAGATTGGATGTGTTTGGCTGTTGGATTAATTAACTGCAAGATGGGCAAGCCAAATGCAGCTGTTTTTCCGGTGCCCGTCTGGGCCAAACCTAAAATGTCGCGTCCGGTTTCTAAAAATACAGGGATTGTCTGCTCCTGTATAGGCGTTGGGTTCTCAAAACCCAGTTCTTGAATCGCATTCAAGAGGGACTGCTCTACGCCTAGTTCACTAAAATTTTTCAAAGTACTTTATTAAAATTGAGCCGCAAAGGTACGCCTAATAATTGGATTCTCAGCTAAAGTGCTGAATTATTGTTGGTTTAATGCTTTTTCGCCCTGCCCCTCAGCATGCTTATGCACCTCTTATCCCCAAATTATCAGCCCTTTTGCGGGGTTTTCGGTTCGAACCAATTTTTACAATGTCTTGGCTTTTTATTTGTACAAACCCCTATATTTGCACCACTTATCCAGAAAGACGGAGGGAATAGGCCCGATGATGTCTTGGCAAGTCCGCTAAAAGCGGATAGTGCTAATACCTTTTTCGAGGGCTCCCCTCGAATGCTGATAAGTGATTGACAACTCGCAAGAGTAATCAAACACAAGCAGCAGGAAATTTTTGGTAAGTCCATTTTTGGCAATTAGCTTCTAGCCCCTGGCTCCTAGCTTTCTTGCTTTTTGTTTCTAGTAAATAATAATTTTTTACTAGCGGCTAGAAGCCAGTTGCCAGAAGCTAGAAGCAAAAATTATGAATATACGCGAAATATTAAACCAACGAATTCTCATCTTAGATGGCGCCATGGGTACCATGATTCAGCGCTATAAACTAGAAGAAGAGGATTTTAGAAATGAGGCCTTAAAAAACCACCACAAACCCTTAAAAGGCAACAACGATTTATTGTCGTTTACCCGCCCAGATGTTATCAAAGCCATTCACCGCCAATATTTTGATGCGGGCGCAGATATTATTGAAACCAATACCTTTAGCGGTACCGTTATTGCCCAAGCCGATTACGATTTAGGGCAGGAATGGGTAGATATGATTAATTTTGAAAGTGCCAAAATTGCCCGCGAAGTGGCCGATGAGGTAACAGCACTTAACCCAGC
>CANFHJ010000156.1 GCA_947446605.1 Bacteroidota bacterium
ATGATTAAAGTATACGGAATCAAAAATTGCGATACCATGAAGAAGTCCTTCGATTGGCTCAACGCAAATAATATTGAATTTGAATTTCACGACTATAAAAAACTTGGGGTCGACCAAAAAATATTGCAGCATTTGCTCAAACAATGCACGCTCCAAACCTTGATCAATACCAAAGGTATCACCTACAAAAAATTGAGCGAGGATGAAAAAGTGCAATGCCAAAAAGCCAGCACTGTCCTACCCTTATTACAAGAAAAAACCTCTATGATAAAAAGGCCCATTCTTCAATTAGAAGGGGAAATTCTGCTTGGGTTCGACCCTATTTTATGGGCTAAGAAAATAAAATAGCACAAAAACATCCTGAAATTAGGCCCTTTTTGAGTGTCTAATCATTTGCCCACCACACGCCTGAAGCGCCTCATATGGGGATAATTATGAACAAATTAAGCTGCTAAATGGAATTAGTTTCGTTAGCAGTTGTAAAAAGTTCATGGGTAACAGTCAAATACAAAAAACAAATCCTCCCCGGGAGTGGGGTTGGGCACAAAATCTACTTTGGATTTTGGGAAGAATTATAGTTGTAGCGCTATTTTTAATGCTTTGCCAACAGCGAGCAAAAGCGCAGCAAACTGCAATTTACACAGATGAAATTGCACAATACAATCGCGGCTTAGAATTATTCGACAAAGAAAAGTATGCGGAGGCGCAAGTTCAATTTGAAGCCTATGCAAGTATTTGTAAGAAAAAGCTTAATCAAATAAATGCGCAATATTATGCAGCTGTTTGTGCATTGGAACTTTTTAATGGCGATGCCGAATACCGTTTATTGCAATTAATTACGCTTTACCCAGAAAACACAAAAGCCAAATTAGCGCAGTTTCAATTAGGTAAACTTCATTACAGAAACAAAAATAACAAGCAAGCTGTTTTAGCCCTCGATAATGTGCAACAACATTATTTAAGCGGAGCTGAACTCAAAGAATTTTATTTCATTTATGGCTATTCACTTTTCAAAGTTGAACGCTATGACGATGCCAAAACCGCTTTCAAATCTATTAAAGACGAGAAAAGCAAATACTATGATGCCTCCAATTATTATTACGGTTATGTATGTTACAAATCTGGCGCCTACGACGAAGCATTGGAACATTTTGGAAGAGTAAAATACCATAAAACTTTTGGACCACTATCTAGCGTTTATGTAGCACAAGTTTATTTTGCTAGAAAACAATATGCAGAAGTTGTTAGCTTCTGCGATACCATTAGCAATGCAGATGTAACAAATGATGTTGCTGGTTTAATTGGTCAATCGCACTACCAATTAAAACACTTTACTGCTGCCATTCCCCATTTAGAAAAGTTTATGACGGCAGCTCCCGTTGCTCCGGGTAATAATGATTACTATATGCTTGGCTATTGCTATTTCCAAAATAAACAATACGAAAAGGCTGCAACTCAATTTTTAAAAGTAGATGTTAGCCAAGATAGTATTGGACCAATTGTGCAATACAACCTTGCTAATACCTACTTAAAATTAGAGAACAAAACCGCTGCGAGAGCGGCATTTGAAAACTGCTACAATATAGACTCAACAGGCAGATTAGCCGAATCTGCATTGTTTTTCTCCGCAAAAGTTTCAGATGAATTAAATTTACAAGGCCTTGCAATGGCAAGGTATGTAAAGCTTATCGACAAGTTTTCTGATGGACAATACATTGAAGAAGCGAGAGCAAACCTTGGCAACATGTTGCTCAATGCAAAAAACTACAGAGAAGCCATTAAAATTTTAGAGGGCATTAAAAATCCAAGCAAACAAGACCTTACCAATTTACAACGCGTAAATTATTACCGCGCAGAAGAACTATACTTAAACAATAACTACACAGAGGCAAAGCTATTATTGCAAAAAGTAATAGAAGTTAATTACGATCCAAAAATGAAAGGCTTGGCCCACTTCTGGCTTGCAGAGCTTGATTACAAGGACCAACAATTCAATTCGGCCATCAACAATTTGAATGCATTTCAAAATATCAATGAAATAAAAACAACGCGCTTTTATGGGCATTCATTCTATAACCAAGGTTATACCTATTTAAAAACCAATCAATTTAGTAAAGCTATTGATGCATTTATTAAATATGAAAATCTCGAGAAAAACCCAAGCAATCCTGAAGCCTACACAGATGCTGTAGTAAGAACTGCCGATTGTTATTTTGCAGAAAAGAACTACAACAAAGCAATTGAATATTACACCATTTTAGTACAAAAAGAATTAAATGGCGCCGATTATGCCTTGTACCAAAAAGCTATGATACTTGGCGTTCTTGGCAGAAATGAAGAGAAAATAAATGCGCTTAGCGCCATACAGAAAAACTACCCAAAATCTCCTTATATTGATGATGCCGTTTTTGAGTTAGCAGATATTTATTTAAAAACAGAGGACTTCAATAAAGCTATCAACGCTTTCCAAGCTCTTATAACAAATTACCCAAGGTCTATTTATGCTAGAAAAGCCATACTCAATAAATCATTGGCATTATTTAATTTACATAGAGATGAGGAAGCTTTAGAAGATATTAAAAAATTAATCATCAATTACCCAAGCAGCGATGAAGCCCGCGAAGCATTACCTATGGTGCAGAATATTTTTGTGAACCAAGGTAAGGGTGAAGAATATTTAGAATTCATCAAAGTGCTGCCAAATGTGGTTATCTCAGCTTCTACTCAAGATTCTTTGAGTTATGAATCTGCCTTTAAATCCTATGAAAAAGAAAATTACGAAAAGGCAAGTAAAGGTTTTGGCACTTACATTTCTCGCTTTCCTGGTGGTTACTTTATTTTAAAAGCAAACTACTTTAAAGCAGAAAGCGATTACAAATTAAAGAAATACGATGATGCCTTGGTATCCTATGAATACGTTGCAAATTCATTAAGAAGTGAATATTCTGAAAGATGCACCAGACAAAGTGCTGTGCTCCTAAATATGCGTAAGAACTACGATCGTGCCTATGAATATTTTGCAGCCTTGGAAAGAATTGCTAGCAACAAAGACAATTTACAATTAGCTTACCTCGGACAAATGAAAACCTGCGCCTACCAAGGAAAATTGGACTCAGCAGCTTTTGCCTCTCAAAAATATTTAAACAGCGGTGTAGCACAAAAAGATGGTATCATTGAAGCTCAAACGTATTTGGGTCGTTACTTTATGGTAAACCAGAAATTAGATTCGGCTCAAACCTCCTTTACTGCTGTTTTAAAAGAAACCAAAAACATTTATGGAGCAGAGGCTAAATACAATATTGCTTTGATCCAATATTTGAAAAAAGAATTCAAAAATGCACAGAAAACAATTTTTGAACTCAATGATAAATTTAGCGCATTCGACACCTGGGTAGTGAAAGGTTTTGTGCTACTTGCCGATACCTATATCAAACAAAACGACTTATTCCAAGCAAAAGCAACCTTACAAAGCATCTTAGACAATTATGATGGTCAGGACATCATAGACCAATGTAAACTTAAACTTGCCGAGATAATTGAATTAGAGAAAACGCAAAAGGCTGAGTCGCAAAAACAAATTGACCAACGTATTAAACAAAACGAAAAGTAAGCATCTATGAAAAATAATATCATCTATACTTCTTTGTTTCTTTTTGCTTCGCTTGTAGGGCAAAACTTAGCCTATGCGCAACAAAACGACAGTTTACTAAAAGACAATAAAATTGAAGTTATCAAAGATTTTATGCCCGTTTTATCTGAGGCAATTAAAATTCCAGTAAACCCAAATCCCGAAAAGCCTAGCTTTGAAAGGCCCATTTTTACCTATGCCGTAACAGACCAACAATTTACTGTTAAGCCTACCATTTACACCATTAAGCCTTTAAGTTTAGGAACCATGTTATTGCCAAAATTAAAAGGCAATTATACCAAAGTAGGTTACGGAAATTACAATATGCCTTTTGTTGAAATTGGGTTCAATACAGTTAGAAATAAAAAATACCAAGCAGGCGTTTTCATTCACCACCTCTCAGCAAATGGCAACGACAATTACACCAATTTTTCAAACAGCGATGCCAATGCGTATTTCAAAAATTTCTTTGCAAAAGGCGTATTTACAATTGACGCAGGCTTTCAAAGAAATATGGTAAACCTTTATGCGGCTCCAACCGATATCCTTAAACCTCTTGCCGAACCTA
>CANFHJ010000157.1 GCA_947446605.1 Bacteroidota bacterium
AAATTGGTTTGCGATTACTTTACTATTCCTGTAGAACAAGTGAAATCAAAAACACGTAAACGTGAAATTGTTCAGGCACGTCAGATTTCAATGTTCTATGCCAAAGATTTAACCAAATCTTCACTTAAAACAATTGGAATGCATTTTGGCGGTAGAGATCACTCTACAGTTATTCATGCTTGTCAGACCGTAAACGATTTAATGGAAACAGACAAAAAATTCAAAGCCGATATTGATGAAATAGGCAAACGAATTAAGATGAACTTAGTATAATTTTAAAAAGGCCTCTGAAAAGAGGCCTTTTTTTTGAATAAAATTTTATGGAAATAGCAATTGTAGTAGCAGCAGATGAAATGAATGGCATTGGTATCAATAACCAACTGCTCTGTCATTTGCCCAATGACTTGAAGTATTTTAAACAACTTACAACTGGACATGCTATTCTTATGGGAAGAAAAACCTATGATTCAATTGGTAGGCCTTTGCCTAACCGACTCAATTTGGTTTTATCTAAAAGTCAAAACGAAATAGCGGGCTGTGAAACATTTTCTGAAATGGAAACAGCTATTAATTTTGCCAAAGAAAAAGGCCTTGAAAAGCTCTATATCATTGGTGGTGATTCTGTTTATAAACAAGGATTGGCCTTGTGCGATAAAGTTTATTTAACCCGCATACACCATAGTTTTTTAGCTGATGCTTTCTTTGTGGCTTTATTGCCCAATGAATGGAAATTGCAAGCAACAGAAACTGCAATGGCAGATGAAAAAAATGCTTATGCCCATAGTTTTGAAGTTTATCAAAAAATGTAATTCCATTTTTAGCAATTATATTTGTAACAATGAATGTTTTAATAATAGGTAGTGGGGGAAGAGAGCATGCATTTGCCATGCAACTGCGCAAAAGTAGCGCCTGTGATCAATTGTTTATATTGCCTGGAAACGCAGGAACAGCAGTACTTGGCACCAATGTGGCACTGAACCCAAATGATTTTGATGCCTTGGGTAATTTCTGTTTGCAAAATACCATTGAACTTTTAATTGTTGGTCCGGAAGATCCCCTGGTAAACGGCCTGCGTGATTATTTTGAAGCAACTACTGCATTAAAAAATATTGCATTTGTTGGTCCAGATAAAACAGGCGCACAAATGGAAGGTAGCAAAGACTGGAGCAAAATTTTTATGCAAAAGCATGGAATTCCAACTGCCGCCTACCGTACTTTTACTTCAGAAAATTTACAAGAAGGAATAGCCTATTTGCAAAATCACAGCTTGCCCATTGTATTAAAAGCAGATGGTTTGGCTGCTGGTAAAGGCGTATTAATTTGTCAAACGCATGAGGAAGCTATTCATGAATTGCAATTAATGATCAACGAAAAGAAATTTGGTTCGGCCAGTACAAAAGTAGTGGTAGAAGAATTTCTAAAAGGCATTGAGCTTTCTGTTTTTGTATTATGCGATGGAAAAAATTATCTAATACTTCCTTCGGCAAAAGATTATAAGAGAATTGGTGAAGCCGACGCAGGTTTGAATACTGGCGGAATGGGAGCAATTAGCCCGCTGCCATTTGCAGATGCTGCTTATATACAAAAAGTAGAAGAGCGTATTATTAAACCTACCATTGACGGTTTGCAAAAAGACCAGATCAATTATATTGGATTTATTTTTATTGGTTTAATGAATGTAAATAGAGAGCCATTTGTAATTGAATACAATAGCAGAATGGGTGATCCAGAAACCGAAGTGGTTTTGCCACGCATCCAAAATGATTTTGTGGAATTAATGATGGCAACAGCTACAGGAAATTTAGATAAAGTGCAATTGGAAATTGATCCTCGTACTGCAGCAACCATTATGTTGGTTTCGCAAGGTTATCCTGAGGCTTATGAAAAAGGAAAAGTGATGACAGGCATGGAAAATGTAAAAGATTCTATCTTATTTCATGCTGGCACTGCGCGCAATGAAAATGGCGAATTATTGAGTAATGGCGGGCGTGTAATGGCCGTTACTTCTTTTGGAAATTCAATTGCTGAGGCCATTGCTACTTGCAATAAAAATGCAGCTTTGGTGCAGTTTGAAAATAAATATTACCGACGAGACATAGGATTTGAATTCTTATAGGAGAAAAAAAAAGCGGCCAAAGGCCGCTTTTTTTTCTCTCATTTTTTAGAAAGTATTATTTCTTTTTGCCTTTGGCAGGAACTTCAGCTTGTAATGCTTTTATTTCTGTTTGAAGGTTTTCATTGTTCCTTGTATAGGCATCATCTTTGTCTGCTTTTGCCAAGTTTAAGGATTGCATAGAACTTTCTAAAGCAGCTGCATAATTGCCTTGTGCTTTTTGAATTTTAGCTTTTAAATACCATACCCAATAGGCTTTAGGATTTGCTTCAATGGATTTGTTAACCCATGCCAATGCTTGCCCTAAATCTTTGTTATTGTCAAAATAATAATTGGCTGCACCGTAATAAGGACGGGTGTCTTTGCCCATTATATCCAAAATTTGTTTGCTCAATCGATCGTCGTAGAAGCTTACAATATTAAGTCTAACTTCTGTGCGTTCCCATTTGATTATTAGGTCGCACATATCGTTGCGCATGTTGTTTAAATCAATGGTGAAGGTTTCTATATAGTCGTTTAGTTTTTCTGATTTTACAGTAAAACGTGCTACATCATTTTCTTGTTTGTAGGCTTCTACATTGTTTACATTAAGATCCTTTGTTATAACAATGGTCCATTCTGTTTCACCTGGAAAAGTGATTAAACCGTATTTGCCAGCTTTTACTTCGGTACCATTAATCTTAACATCTTCACCAAAAGTAATGAGTGTTGCACCATTGGCACCTGTTCTCCAAAATTTTCCAAAAGGAACTACTTCGCCAAATACTTTTCTGCCTTTTGCAGAAGGACGAGAATAACTCAATTCTATTTTAGAGGTTGCGAAATTTTGTGAAATGCTGGTGGTAGGACTTGCTTGTGGGAAGGGGATAGTCTGGGCATTTACATTGGTAAGTAGAAGACTTCCAACAAATGCGCTAAGAATTATTGCTTTTTTCATTGATTAGGTAATTAGTATTGCAATTTAAACTAACAAACTCAAAAAAATAATTTTAGTTTTGAGATATAATTCATAAAAAATGTTTCAGGATCCAGAATTTTTTGAAAAATTAAAGCAAGTGCTTCAAACCCCCATTACCAAAGGTAGTGATGTTTTTATTGCAGATACGGCCAGGGTTTTTGGCAGGGTAATATTGGGTGATAATGCCTCGGTTTGGTTCGGCGCCGTATTGCGCGGCGATGGCGATGAAATTAAAATTGGTGCCAGAAGCAATGTGCAAGAAAATGCCATTGTACATGTAGATCCGGGATACCCTGCAATTATTGGGGAAGATTGTATTATTGGTCATGCCGCCATTGTGCATGGCGCGCAGTTGGGAAATAATGTATTGGTAGGTATGCATGCCACCATTTTAAACGGTGCTAAAATTGGTAATTTTTGCATCATAGGTGCCAATGCTTTAGTAACAGAAGGCATGCGCATTCCAGATTATTCTATTGTTATGGGGTCGCCTGCCAAAGTGGTAAAACAAATGAGCGAAACACATATAGAAAAAGTAAAACTTAACGCCGCTGCCTACGTTCAATTGGCCAAGGGGTATTTAATGCACTATCGTTAAATAGCTTCTGGCAACTGGTCACTAGCTTCTGGCTTTTGTTTGATTTTTAGTTTAAAATCCGCAGTCCATGAAATATTGGCAATCAACTTTTTTCATTAAATTCGTTACATGAGATTACCCCTTTTAGCATTGCTTGCTTGGAGCTTTACTGCCTATGCACAGAAGCCAGAAATTAAACGCATTGATCCGCAATTTTGGTGGCATAATTTAGATTCACGTGATTTGCAATTGTGTGTGTATGGCTTAAATGTGGCGCAGTATGAGGTAAAAATGGCAACGCCAGGTTTGCAAATTACAGAGATTCAGAAATTGAAGAACCCTAATTATTTGCTGGTGTATATCAATTTAGAAAATTTTCATGGCAATACTTTTGTCCTCAATTTTATGTTTGAGGGAAAAACAAAATCGGTGAATTACGAATTGCGAACCTTGCAAAAATTACCACACCAAATGGAAGCTTCCGATTTTGTTTATTTGGTTTTTCCAGATCGTTTTAGCAATGGCGATCCTAAAAATGATGTGGGG
>CANFHJ010000158.1 GCA_947446605.1 Bacteroidota bacterium
ACCAACATCAGCATACCACCCGTTAATACTGCAGCTCCCTTATACATAACAGATTTATGTGGTTCCGATTCTTTATTCAAGTTGAGTAACATTACCGTAAACAACATCAATACCATAATGGCACCGGTATAAACGATAATATGCACGATGGCTAGGAATTGCGCATTGAGCATAATATAATGTCCTGCAATTGAAAAGAAGCATACAATAAGCCAAAGCACACTGTAGATAGGATTCTTTGAAAACACCACAAACAGCGCACTCAATATGGAGAGGGCTGCAAGCATAAAAAATATTAACTGACTATTCATCACAATTTCTTTCTCTTTAGGTTTGTTAAATAATAGAGATACAACTTAAATGGTATACTCCTTTTTTCTTTTGCTGATATCAATGCGTTGGTCTACTTTTTCAACCAATACATCTTTACCAAATACAAATTCTCCACGTGTATATTCTGAATGAACTATTCTATCTGTAAGGTAAATGGCATCTTTTGGACAAGCCTCTTCGCACAATCCGCAGAAAATGCAACGCAACATGTTGATTTCATATTTAGCTGCATATTTTTCTTCACGGTACAAATTCTCTTCACCTGCTTTGCGCTCTGCTGCATCCATGGTAATGGCTTCGGCAGGACAAGATACAGCGCACAATCCACAGGCGGTGCAATTTTCTCTTCCTTGCTCATCGCGTTTTAATACATGCATTCCACGGTATACCGGAGCAAACTCGCGCGTTACTTCAGGATAACGTAAAGTGGCCTTTTTCTTAAAAAGGTGTTTAATGGTTATTCTCAATCCAGAGAAAATGGCCGGTAGATACAAACTCTCTACAAAGGTCATTTCTGGCTTGGTAACTACTTTAGATCTATTGGTTAATTGCATAAATGCTACTGTTCTAAAAATTAATTTCCAAAATAGGTTAATACAGCGCCAGTGATAAGTACATTAATAATTGCCAAAGGCATTAATACTTGCCACCCCAAACGCATCAATTGGTCGTAACGGAATCTCGGGATTGTCCAACGCACCCACATAAAGAAGAATATAAAGAAGAATATTTTTCCAAATAAGGCAGCCACACTTATAATACTTACCACATTATGTGGCAGCACTGTTCCTAAATAATCTATTCCTGGGAAATTGTAACCACCAAAAAACAAACAAGCAATTACTGCAGATGAAATAAACATATTGATGTATTCTGCAAACAGGTATAAACCTAATTTCATAGAAGAATATTCCGTGTGAAAACCACCAATTAATTCAGATTCTGATTCAGGTAAATCAAATGGTGTACGGTTGGTTTCGGCAAAAGCACATACCAAGAATATGATAAAACCAAGTGGTTGGTAAAACACATTCCAATTCATTCCAGATATATCAATAAAGCCATACAATTTACCTGTGCCTTGGCTTGCTACAATATCATTTAAACTTAAAGTACCATTGCTCATTAACAAAACAGCAATCACACTCATGCCCATTGCCAATTCATAACTAATCATTTGGCTACTTGCACGAACAGCACCCAATAAGGCATATTTATTATTAGAAGCCCAGCCTCCAATCATAATACCATACACACCTAATGAAACTACACCAAGAACATATAAAACACCAATATTGATATCGGCTACTTGTAAGTTGTAAATCTGACCACCAAACTCCAAAGCTTTTCCCCATGGAATAACTGCAGAGGTCATTAAGGCGGTAAGCATAAAAATACATGGACCTGCAATGAATAATAGTTTATCAGAAACGTTTGGAATAATTTCTTCTTTTAAGAACATTTTCACTCCATCTGCAATTGGCTGCAATAAACCAAATGGCCCTGCCCTATCCGGACCAATACGATCTTGCAAAAAGGCTGCTACTTTGCGTTCGGCATAAGTACTGTATGCTGCAATTCCTAAACTAATTAGAAACAAAACAAGCACCAAAATTGCCTTAAAAACTAGTACACTCATATTTTATCTCCTTCTTTCAATGGTAAAGGCTTAATATCATTTAAATGAATTACACTTGGCTTGGTAAGCACTTCATAATGATTTGCCGAAATAACACTATGACGGTCAACTGGTGTAGGTCCTTCAATTGTCCAATCGCTGGTATTTTTCTTGTCGAACCTACAAGTATTACAAATAAATTCTTCTACTTCACCCCATTGGTCTTTTCTGCCAGTAACTCTTAAAACCTCTTCACCTTTATACCATAAGTTTACTTTACCACAGCATTTATCGCAAGCGCGATTTGCTAACATTGGCTTGGTAAACCAAACACGACTTTTAAACCTGAAGGTTTTATCTGTTAAGGCGCCTACCGGACAAACATCTATTACATTACCAGAAAAATCATTGTCGATTGCCTGTTCTACATAGGTAGAAATTTCCGAATGGTCACCTCTGTTCATTACACCATGCACACGCCCATCTGTAATTTGATTGGCAACTTTCACGCAACGGTAGCAAAGGATGCAACGCGTCATGTGTAATTGAATTTTCTCGCCAATATTTATTTTGTTGTAAGTTCTGCGTTCAAAATCAGTTCTGGTTTTGCTTGAACCATGCTCGTAAGAAAGGTCTTGCAAATGACACTCACCAGCTTGGTCGCAAATAGGACAATCTAGCGGATGGTTCAACAATAAAAATTCAACAACACCTTTACGTGCTTCTTTCACTTTAGGGGAAGAATTGTTGCCTACTTCCATTCCATCCATTACGGTAGTTCTGCATGAGGCCACCAATTTTGGCATAGGACGAGGGTCTTTTTCCGAACCCTTTGTAACTTCAACCAAGCAGGTACGGCAATAGCCTCCACTGGTTTTTAGTTTGCTATAAAAGCACATTGTAGGTGGAGCTACCTCCGGTCCTATCATTCTTGCCGCTTGAAGAATTGTTGTTCCATCTGGAACTTCAATTGATCTACCGTCGATTGTTACTTTTGCCATCTTTAATATCTTTCGCTATTAACTCAATTTGTGTTTGAGTTGATTAATTATACATTAACATTATTATGAACCGAATCGTAGTGCTTGTTTTTCTTCACGCCACTCGGATTGCTTACATATTCTTCAAATTCTGATCGGAAATGACGAATAGCACTTGCCACAGGCCATGCTGCTGCATCACCTAAAGGACAAATGGTATTTCCTTCAATTTTCGCTTGAATTTCCCAGAGCAAATCAATATCGGCCATGGTACCATGACCATCTACTATTTTATGTAGGATTTTTTCCATCCATGCAGTTCCTTCTCTACAAGGGCTACATTGGCCACAACTTTCGTGGTGGTAGAAGCGCGCAAAAGTGAAAAGGTTTTCTACAATACTGGTAGTTTCATCCATTACAATAAAACCGCCAGAACCCAACATGGTACCACCTCCAAAACCGCCATCCGACAAACTTTCATAGCTCATCAAACGCTTTTCGCCATTGGCTAAATTCAATATTTTATCAGCAGGTAAAACAGGTACTGAAGAACCACCTGCAACTACTGCTTTTAATTTTTTACCGTTTAAGATACCGCCACAATATTCATCGCTGTAAATAAAATCTTCTACGGTAATTCCCATTTCAATTTCATAAACGCCCGGTTTATTGATGTGGCCAGAGGCTGAGATTAATTTGGTACCTGCAGATTTTCCAATACCAATTTGTGCGTATGCATCCCCGCCCATATTGATAACAGGAACAACTGAAGCCAGGGTTTCAACGTTATTTACTACAGTTGGGCAACCATATAAACCTGCAATAGCTGGAAATGGTGGTTTAATTCTTGGGTTACCACGTTTGCCTTCTAAACTTTCTAGTAAAGCAGTTTCTTCACCGCAGATATAAGCACCAGCTCCCACTTGTACATATAAATCTAAGTTATAGCCTGTTCCTAAAATATTTGTTCCGAGCCAACCATTTGCGTATGCTTCTTCTATGGCTTTTTCTAAAATATTGACAATGTAATAATACTCACCTCTGATGTAAATAAAAGCTTTGTTAACACCCAATGCAAAACTTGAGGCAATCATTCCTTCCACTAAAATATGAGGAATCCTCGACATTAAATAACGGTCTTTGAAAGTACCCGGTTCGCTTTCATCTGCATTACAAACCAAGTAACGCGGCACACCTTCTGGTTTTGCCAAGAAACTCCATTTCATACCTGTAGG
>CANFHJ010000159.1 GCA_947446605.1 Bacteroidota bacterium
GGTGCTTACCTGAGCAAAGGCACTATTTTAATGCCCAGCTATGTAAATATTGGTGCTTATGTAGATGAAGGAACCATGGTAGATACATGGGCAACTGTTGGCAGTTGTGCGCAAATTGGCAAGCATGTGCACTTAAGTGGAGGTGTAGGCATTGGTGGTGTTTTAGAACCCGTACAAGCAGCTCCAGTAATTATAGAAGACAATTGTTTTATTGGTTCTAGGTGTATTGTTGTAGAAGGCGTACACATTGAAAAAGAAGCCGTATTAGGTGCTGGTGTTACGCTTACCATGAGCACTAAAATAATTGATGTAACCGGCCCCGAACCAATTGAATACAAAGGTCGCGTACCCGCACGTTCAGTGGTAATTCCAGGATCATACACCAAACAATTTGCAGCAGGAGCCTTTCAAGTTCCTTGTGCTTTAATTATTGGGCAGCGCAAAGCAAGTACAGATTTAAAAACCTCTCTCAACAATGCTTTGAGAGAATATAATGTTGCTGTTTAAATTTTTAGTGTTTTCCGCCTTGCATCATTTTAAAAATATGCAGCAGGGCTGGAAATACAGCATCCATTGATTCGCTGGCGCCTCTGGTGCTTCCTGGCAAAGCCAATACAAGGGTATTGCCAATTAAACCACAAACACTTCTAGAAAGCATGGCATAGGGCATGCGCAATTGGCCATAATCTCTAATGGTTTCTGCCACACCAGGAATGTCTTTTTCTATCAATGGGCGTAATGCCTCAGGAGTTTTATCTGTGGGTGATAGTCCAGTGCCACCAGTAATTATAAGCAAATCGCAGGCCGCTGCACAAAAGTGTTTCACTTGTTGTTGAATACTTTCTATTTCATCTGGTATTACCAAATAAGCAGCATTGCTAATATGCATTTTTTCTAATTTTTCTAAAATGGCCTTGCCTGCTTTGTCTTCTTTTTTGCCGGCAGAAATACTATCAGAGCATACAATTACGGCTGCTTTTAATGTTGCGCCAATCTCATTTTTGAAGTCAGATTTGCCGCCTTTCTTTTCTACTAAACGAATGCTGCCAATTTCAATTTGTTTGTCAATTGGCTTTAGCATATCATACATGGTAAGGGCTACAACGCTTGCCCCATGCATGGCTTCCACTTCCACACCTGTTTTGTAAATGGTGGCAACCTCCATTACTATTTTAATTTCTAGGCCACTTATTTCATAAGAAATTTTGGTGTATTCAATGGGCAAAGGATGACAATCTGGTATCATATCGCTGGTGCGTTTTACGGCAAATAAGCCAGCAGTTTTTGCCATTTCTAAAACATCGCCTTTGGGTACTGCTTTGTTTTGAATGGCCAAAATTGTTTCATTCTTACTCACGCGCAAAATAGCCTCAGCGCTTGCTATACGGTAGCTTGGAGATTTATGGGTAATGTCTATCATACTTTTATTATTGGTTTACTTTCCATTGTTGGCCATTGTCTATAAACAATTCTTTTCCCCAAATTGGAACTTCTTTTTTAATGCGCTCTACCACATAATTGCATGCTTCTATTGCAGCTTGTCGGTGCGCGGAGGAGGTAAAAACAAAGAGGCAAATTTCGCCTGCATTTACTTTACCTAAACTGTGATAAATATGCATGCAAGTGAGCTTGTATTTTTCAAAACAGGCCTCTCTAATTTGATAAAAAACTTCTTCTGCCATTTCTGGGTAACAGCTGTATTCAATAGCTTCTACAGTATTTTCTTCAATTTTATCGGCCCTAACCTGACCTAAAAAAATACTATGCGCACCAATATCTTTTTTGCTGCTATGTTTGGAAATTGAATCAGCAATAAATGTTGCAGAAATAGCACCTTCTATAAACACATTTTTTTTCTTTTTAGGTTCCAACATTTCCATTACAATTTAATGATATCAATAATATGAACAGGGCAATTTACCTTGGCACGTAAATTTTCTTCGTATTCCCAATCTGGTATGCTTACATTAAACATTCCACGTTTGTCTACGCCACCTACCAGTACAGATTTGCCATCTATTCTGCTTACGCCCCATCGCTGAGGAGCTGCCTCCACACAGGCATTGCAGCCAATGCATTTATTTCTTTGTTGAATAATTTTATACATCTTGCGCGTCTACAACCTTGTATAATTTATCTGAATGTCTCACTTTTTCTGAAAGCGGTAAGGAGAATAAATCGCCTTTGTTTATTTCATTTACTGCTTTATCATCAACGCGCAATTCTTCAACAATACTTTCTTGGTATCCGCTGCTTGGGCCCATAACAATAATTTTATCGCCAACTCTTAATTGGTGACTTTCAGCTTTGAATTCTGCCACACCAATATTGGGAAAATAATTCATGCCTTTACCAATATATATTTTCTTTTGGGTAGCCTTTGATCCATACTCATCATTCCATTCACCCATTTTTTTGCCAAGGTAATAGCCATCCCAAAAACCCCTGTTAAATACCGTAGCCAAGCGGGTTTTCCAATCTTGTACTTTCTCGTCAGTAAAGCTTTTATCGTAATAAGCATCAATGGCTTCTCGGTAACATTTGGTAACGGTATATACGTAATCTGCAGAGCGTCCACGACCTTCAATTTTCATTACCTTAACCCCGGCATCAATTATTTTGTCAATAAAATCTATGGTGCAAAGGTCTTTTGCCGACATAATATATTCATTGTCTATTTCAAATTCAATGCCTTCGTCTTTGTCCATTACCACATAATCTCTTCTGCAATTTTGAATGCAAGCACCTCTGTTGGCACTGGCATTGTGGGAGTGAAGGCTTAAATAACATTTGCCAGATACGGCCATGCACAAAGCGCCATGCACAAATATTTCAATTTCAATTTGCTTTCCAGAAGGACCCGTGATGTTTTTTCTTTTAATTTTTGAACAAATATCTGCTACTTGTTTAAGGGTTAATTCCCTTGCCAATACTACCACATCGGCAAATGTGCTATAGAATTCAATGGTTTCAACGTTGGATACATTGGCTTGTGTAGAAATATGAACTTCCACACCTTCTTTGTAGGCAGTGCTAATGGCAGCATGATCGGAGGCAATAATTGCGGTAATTCCAGCCTTTTTAGCTGCCTGAATAATATCCTTCATCAAACGGATATCATGGTCGTACAAAACAGTATTGATAGTTAAATACGTTTTAACATGATGTTTTCTTCCTATTTCTGCAATTTTATCAAGGTCATGTAAAGTAAAATTATTGGTTGCCCTGGCGCGCATATTCAATTGTTCTACGCCAAAGTATACAGCGTTACAACCTGCCTGAATGGCTGCCATCATTGATTCATAAGAGCCCGCAGGCGCCATTAATTCAATGGGTGCAATGGCGTTAGTTTCCGTGGTCATGCTTTTCTTGTTCGTTAATAGACGCTTGGTGAATACGATCAAAAATTGCTTTAATAAAATCCGTATCCAAGTCTAATTGTTGGGCTTCAAATATCCTGTTTTGGATTGTTTTTTCCCATTGTTGCGCTTGCACCACGTCTAAATTCAATTTCTTTTTTTCTTTTCCTATGGTTCGAACCAAATTTTTGCGCTTGGCTAATAATTGCAAAATGCTTTGATCTAATACATTTAAATCATCCCGCAAAAGAGCAAGTGTATCTGCTGTTTGATTAGGTTTATCAGTAGTTTCAGCTTTTACTATTTGCGTCTCATAAAAACTATTGTGCAAAGAATGGTAGCTTAAAATTTTATTGGCCAAGGGCGTTCCCAAGCCTGTTATGATTTTTATCACCTCATTGGCTTGCAAGCAGCCAATAATGCCTGTAAGCACGCCAATTACGCCGGCTTCGGCACAATTTTGTATGGCAGCTTCATTTGGTATTTCTGGAAATATATCTCTGTAACAAGAACTGTTGCCATCTTTATCGGCTAAATTAAATACAGCTACCTGACCTTCATACCTTGAAACGGAACCATATACCAAAACTTTATTTTGCGCCTTGCAGGCATCATCTAAAATATACCGTGTTGCAAAATTATCTGTACAATCTATCACCAAAGAATAATCTGCAAGAATGTTTGCAGCATTCCATTCATCTATGCGCACCACATGTTCGATTACATTTATTTGTGGATAGGCCAATTTTATTTTGTGGCAA
>CANFHJ010000160.1 GCA_947446605.1 Bacteroidota bacterium
AAAAATAAGAATTCTTGGGAATTATGCAATAAATACAAGCATTTTATTGAAATATTTTTTCAATAGTGCTGATTGTTTGGGTATTGAGGGGAGTTTTGAATCAGCATACAGTTGAGTCAGCATACAGTTTGAGTAATGAGCAAGAGTATTTATTCCTGAATGCTCAAACGCTAATGAATCAGCATATAGTTTGAGGAAAGAGCAGCTACCCCTTAGAAACTAAGCAACCTAAAGGAGGGCTTGCTTGTCTGGTTTGAGTTTCCTTAGGTTTCATCTAAGATAATGAACCTATTTATTTTATCATATTGACTTATGCTTTTTTAACCCACTCCTTTAATTCGTATTAACGTGTCTTTATTTTCAATAGCCCATCTGAATCTTCGGTAAATGCATTGCATGAAGTTAAATACGCTTGCATGTCATCCATATTTTCTGAGTATACATTCGCACTAAACGCGTGAGCATGTTGTAACATTTTGATATACGTATCACATTTACGTTGTTTCGTGAATTTCTTCAATGCTCCCATATAATCCTCTCTAAAAACAGTAGGTATTATAATTTTTGATTGTCCTGCTTTTACAAGCTCCGCATTCATCATCACTCGTGCAATTCGACCATTTCCATCTAAGAAAGGATGTACCTCGCTCATAACGAACATAATGTATGCAGCTTTGGCAAATGGATGATCCAATGCACTATAAAAGTCATGGCTTTGAAGCAATGTACCTCTTACCAAATTATAATCTACAAAGGCAGTACTTCCTGCAAAATTATTCTTGTCTTTAAAAAGACCAGGGTTTTTATCAACTCTCGCACTCAGCAATATCGAATGTCGAAAAGCTATTATTTTCAAAAACGCTTCAGGAGTTGAAGGCGTAATTTCCATTTCCTTTTTATTAGAAACAATCTGATACGTTCCTAATACATCATGACTATCATCGTTTCTCGCTGGAATTGGCTTATTGGTTTGAATGATTTGTTTTGCCTCATCAATTTCAAATACCGTTCCTTCAATGTAATTTGAAAAATAGCTTTCGAAAAATGCAAAATTTCTAAAAGATGTGGGAGTAGTATTTTTCTCCTCTCGATATGGGAATTCTATTTGCTTTAACTCACGGAATAAAGTTTCAAATAATTCCATCCTTGAAGGATCATAGGGCTTTCCAAATGCCCTCGCTTTTGCCAAAGGTGAACTTAATATTTTTGATGTTTTTGTAGTTAACAAGGCACTGATCAATCGGTTTAATTTTTCAAACTCCTGTTGCATACCCAATTGCTCAGAGATTCCACGAGCTTGGTCTCTTAATTTATTAATTTCTACTTCGCCATTAACTCGAATGATCTGTTCTAATCGCTCCTCTATTTCTGGCAAACTCAAACATTTTGATTCACTACCTAATTTCTTTGTTGCTTGCAAATTTTCCAAAAATGCACGTGCCTTCTGAGAGGCAGACAATTCCCCTGAAAATTTATTATCACCTTCTATCGGTGAAGGGCCTGATAGAAATTGAATGGTAATTCCAGGAAGCTTTACTTTTTTAGTATAACTCGTAGTTAAAAATAGCTGTCCCGTTTTAGTTGGCTGAAATTCAAAAGCAGAGCGATGGCTAAGCATTGTACCAGGGTAGATAGTCCCTAAAATCTGAAAGAGATTTCTTCGTATAATGCCTTCTATTGGTTCGTCTAAATTTGAAGAATATACCCTTGGGGCAATTTTTCTAATGACTCCAGCAGATAACAATTTTGTAATTTGTTTAGAAATCTTGGCATCCTGTGAACTACATATTACTTCTTGCAAGTGTATCGGCCTATTTTTTTCCATTATCAATCAGATTTACTACAAAATTAGCGCATATTTTCCACTATAATGCATTTTTTGGAAAATATTTTCCATTATATAGCCGCAATATGAAAATTATAACGCATCCTAATGAGCACTTTTTCCCATAAAAAAACCTTATAAAATACTTGTTGGGCGAATTATTTCCACTATAAAGACAAAAAAGGAAAATATTTTCCAATAAGATTTTCTTGTGAAAAGTATGTACTTTCTATTGAAAATCGAATTGGAGTTATTAGAAGGTTTTCTCCTAAGAAAACAAATCTTACATTTGTTAATAATGAACAAGTCAGAGACGTTGAAATGAAAATCAACAATAGACCTGTTAGAAATTTTAAGTTAAATACAGATTCAAATTTTCTGGTAAAAATTACTTTTTTATGAAGTTTACTTTAATTTATATTATTCTATTATTTGGCCTTAATAGTTCAATTGCACAAAATAAATCCTATGTGTTAATTTCATTTTCAAATTGTACTTTTTGTAACAATTCCTTAAGGATAATTCAAGATAATGATCATTTTATTTCATCCTCAGTACTTCTTGGAAGTGCTGAAGATGCGAATATTAGGCAGCTAAAAAGTTTGGCATTGGATAATTTTAAAATCAATTTTAGGGACTATAAAATTGATACAAAATTATATGATAAATTGGCTGGAGGTAATTATTACAAAATTCCTTGTTTTGCCATTGTTAATTCCCAGAATGAATTAGTTTTTAAAACAACGGTGGATTCTTTGCAGTTTTACCAACCTATCATTAAGCAAAATCTAAATCCCAAAACGCAGGTTGCTAAATTAAAGCCAATATCATGTCTGCGCCTGACTGATATTGGAGGTTACAGCTCCTTGCAGATACATAATGAAATGGTTGGGATTAATTTTTTTAATAAATCTGACCGTATTTATTTATTAGACACAAAAACGCAAAAGCTAGATTCATTGTTTTTTTCTTACGATGATTTATTACTTAAGAAATTATTTAAAATGGCAAATGAAACCTATGCAGATCCGAAAGCTGTGATTGATTTTGCGAAAAATAATATGTTACCCTATGACTTACACCATTTTGGTTCCTTATCCTTAAATGGGGATGTAATTACCTCAACCGATCACCTTTTGTATGTAGATTTAAGAGATACCTCTGAAATGATTAGTGCCACTTGGAAACAATTTATCCTTTCTATTTCTTTGTCAAAAAAAGAACTGAGTTTCTATTATATTGATAACTGGCAAGATTCTACAAATAAGCCTATTGAGTTTAGAAATTTTGATTTTAATGACCAATTTTATAATAAAGAATCAGACTCAACCTGGCTTGTAAGTTCAAAGAAATTACAAGTAACTAATGCCATAGACTTAAATTTATATATGGTTAGGTTTAAGGCAGATGCTAAAAACCGATTAATTCCTATTGGAATTGATTCTTTTCCGCAACTTAATTTTATTGATTTTAAAGGCAAACCGCTTAATAATCCAAATTTTATAATTCCCTTTCATTATGGTAATGGCTTACTTTATTTCAATGAGTCGCCCTTTGTACTTGTAAATAAAAAATGGGTAAATGTTCAAAAATCTATACCAAGCCTAGATTGGATTTATAATGTTACAATAGATTCCTCTTGTGAAGTACTTACTTTGATGGTTCGAGAAAGTACCAAGAAGAAGTCAATAATTTATTATGATTTAACATCTAAGCAGGTTATTAATCGAATAGCCTTGCCAACTTTTGAGCCTAAAAGTAATGTAGTTTTTAAGGATGATATTATGGTTTTCTTGGATTCAAAGGGGAATTTGTGTAGGTATTTGATTAAATAATACAAATTTTGCTCACACTCCAACTCAAGCTAATTCACGCTGTTTAGGATGCTTGGATGAGCTCCTTGGTCGCAGACCTGAATCAGCATACAGTTTGAGTATTGAGCAAGAGTATTTATTCCTGAATGCTCTCACTCCAATGAATCAGCATACAGTTTGAGTATAGAGCAAGAGTAATTGCTTCTGTATGCTCACACTCCAACTCAAACTGATTCTCCTGTATGCTCACACTCCAACTCAAACTGATTCTTCTGTATGCTCACACCCTAACTCAAACTGATTCTCCTGTATGCTCACACGCTAACTCAAACTGATTCTCCTGTATGCTCACACTCCAACTCAAACTGATTCTTCTGTATGCTCAAACGCTAACTCAAACTGATTCTTCTGTATGCTCAAACGCTAACTCAAACTGATTCTTCTGTATGCTC
>CANFHJ010000161.1 GCA_947446605.1 Bacteroidota bacterium
CCTAATTCTTGCACTTCGCCTTGCAATTGCATACTGCCTTGCTCTTGCTTGCGTGCCATTTCTTCTGTGAGTTTTTTCTGGTCGTCCAATTGCTTTTGGAGTTCCTTCATTTTTAATTCACTCTTATCTGCTTCTTGCTTTTTAATTCTATCGGCTTGCTCGGCCAACTGTTGGTTAAGTTTAGCCCCTAATTCTGCTTCTAAAACATCTTTTATTTCGTTTTTTTCACGCTTAATTTTTTCAATTTCTGCTTTGGCTTTATTGAGTTCGCGCACTTGTTCCGATTTTTCATTTAGCTCTTTTTCCATGTCGCTAAATCTTTCGGCATTTTCATTGTTTAGTTTTTCTTTGATAGATTTTTCTAAACTCTCTTTTTCTAATTTTACTTGGTTTGCAACTGCGGCTGCTACTGCCTCTGTTTGCTTTTCTGCCTGCGCATCAAGTGCTGCTTTTTGCTTTTGAACACCATCTATCTCCTCCTGCATTTTCCTTCTGTCTTCTGAGATTAATGCATTGTATTTCTTTTTAAAATCATCTTCTAATTGATGAGATAAAATACTGTTTACGTCAATATCTAATCCGCATTTAGGACAGGTAATTTGTGTAGTGCTCATAGGAGAAAAAAGGGCTTGGTTTTCGCCCAACAATTTAATTATTTATTCTGCAATTTTTATTTGACGGTCCGTAATTTCTTCAAGAAAAAATTACAATTTTTCATTCTCCTTGTGTCTATTGGCATCGCGCTGTGTTTTCTTTTCCATATTGCGCTCAAAGGCTTCGCTCAGGTTAATGCCTGTTTGGTTGGCCAAACACATCAATACCCATAGCACATCGGCCATTTCATCTGCGAGGTTCACTTCTTCGTCCGATTTTTTAAAAGATTGTTCGCCATATTTTCTTGCCATTATTCTGGCTACTTCGCCCACTTCTTCCATCAGCAAAGCTGTATTGGTGAGTTCATTAAAATACCTTACCCCAATGGTGTTGATCCAATCATCCACACGTTTTTGGGCTTCATCAATTGTTATGCTCATGATTTATTTTTTGTATCGATCCAAATACTAACTGGTCCATCGTTGCACAAGGTAACTTGCATGTCTGCACCAAATTTGCCGCAGCCAATTTCCTTGCCGAGTTCTTTTGTTATTTGTGCTTTAAATGCCTCGTATAAAGGAATGGCAATTTCTGGGCGTGCTGCTTTAATATAGGAGGGTCTGTTTCCTTTATTTGTTTCTGCATGTAAGGTAAACTGACTTACCACTATAATTTCTCCATTCATTTCTTTTACAGAGATATTCATTTTGCCATTTTCATCTTTGAAAATTCTAAGGTTTACAATTTTACTACATAGCCAATTAATATCGTCTTGGGTGTCGGCATCTTCTATGCCAACTAAAATTAATATTCCATTTTGAATGGCAGCAATTTGTTGGCCTGCAACACAAACTTGGGCATGTGAAACACGTTGTAGTAAGGCACGCATTTTATTCGTAAATATCTTCGTTGCTAATAATACTCAAATAGCTTCCAAAGCGCTCTTCGCTTATATTGCCTGCTGCAACGGCTGCTTGCACTGCGCATTCTGGTTCGTTGAGGTGCTTGCAATTGTTAAATTTACACTGCCCAATATATCCTTGCATTTCTTTGAAATAATGACTCACTTCTGCATTTTCAAAATCTACCAAACCAAATTCACGGATACCTGGAGTGTCTATAATATCTGCACCAAAATGCAATGGGTGCATTTCTGCAAAGGTGGTGGTATGTTGTCCTTTATGAGAAGCATTTGAAATATGCGTAGTTTTTAAATTTAAGCCAGGCTCTAAATGATTCATTAAAGTAGATTTTCCAACTCCTGAATGTCCGCTTAACAAAGATATTTTTCCTTTAAGCAATGATTTTAATTCTTCAATTCCTTGTCCATTTACGGTAGATGTTTTGATGCATTTATAACCAATTCTTTCATAAAGTTCAATGGTCTCATCTAGCACTTCTTCTAGGCCATGCGTCATTAAATCTGTTTTGTTAAAAACTATAATGGCAGGAATATGGTAGGCTTCGGAGGTAACTAAAAACCTGTCTATAAAACCCAAAGAGGTTTTTGGAAAGGCCAATGTAACAATGAGCAATGATTGATCGAGGTTGCTTGCAATAATATGGGTTTGTTTGGAAAGGTTATTTGCTTTGCGAATGATGTAATTTTTTCTATCGTCAATGGAATGAATGACGCCATTCTCCGATTCAGGTTCAAATTCAAAATCTACTTTATCGCCAACGGTAACGGGGTTGGTATGCTTAATTCCTTTTAACCTAAATTTCCCTTTCAGCCTGCAAGCATGCACAGCGCCGGTTTCGGTTCGAACCATATACCAACTGCCGGTTGATTTAATTACAATACCTTTCATGCTGTAAAAAGTTTAAAGCCGAACCAAGCTGCAGCGAAACCCAAAGCATTGCTCAAGAAAAAATAGCCAAATGCTTTCATCGCTTCTTTGTTTTGAATTAAAGTAATGGCTTCCATGCTATAACTAGAAAAGGTTGTAAAGCCACCTAAAATACCGATCACAAAAAATGGGCGCAGCATGGTTTCAAAGTTTTGGTTCGAACCAAGTGCAGCAAAAACGGCACCAATGGCAAAGCAACCTAAAACATTTACAAGCAAGGTGCCCAGAGGAAAATCTATTGGAAGGAGGGCGTTAATGCCGCTGCCCAAGAGGTACCTGAGCACTGCGCCAATTGCACCACCTAAAGCTATCCAAAAGATTTGGTTCATGTTGGCAAGTTAAAAAAATAAGAGGTAAATCTCTAAAAACTATTTCCTTCTACTCCTAGGGTGAAATTGACTCACCACATCTCTCAAATATTCCCTGTCTAAATGGGTATAAATTTCGGTGGTGGTGATGCTTTCATGTCCAAGCATTTGTTGCACGGCCCTTAAATCCGCCCCGGCCTCAACCAAGCTTGTGGCAAAGGAATGGCGCAGGGTATGCGGACTGATACTTTTTTGTATACCCGCAGCAAGGGCTAAGTCTTTGAGGATGTAAAAAATCATTACCCTGCTTAATTTTCCACCCCTGCGGTTGAGGAATAAAATATCGTTGGATCCTGTTTTTACGTTTTGGTGGTTTCTTACTTCCTTTTGGTAAAGGTCTATAATTTGCAAGGCACTCAAGCTAATTGGAACCAAGCGTTCTTTGTTTCCTTTACCTGTTACTTTAATATACATTTCTTCAAAAGAGATGCAGGAAATTTTCAATTCTGTGGCTTCACTCACACGCAAGCCGCAACTGAACATGGTTTCTACAATGGCTTTGTTTCTTAGGCCTTCTGGCTTGTTTAAATTCAATTGCGCCACCATGGCATCTATTTCATGTACTTCTAATACATCGGGAAGTTTTCTGCTGAGCTTGGGTGCTTCTAGTAATTCGGCCGGACTTTGTTTAATTTCATCCTCCATTAAGAGGTATTTGTAAAAGGCTTTAATGCCTGAAATTATTCTTGCTTGGCTATTGGCCTCCAATCCTAATTTGTTGAGGTAGGCAATAAACTGCCTTAAATTGGCCAGTTTTATCTCGTCTGGTGCAATGTTTAGGTTTTCTATGGCAAGGTATTGAATAAGCTTCTCAACATCGTGTACGTATGCCTCAATTGAATTTGCTTGTAAAGAGCGTTCTAATTGAAGGTATACCTGAAAGCCTTTGAGATAAGTTTGCCACATTGCTCACAAACATATAAAAAAAAAGACCGACGAGGTCGGTCTTTTTTTTTATATCAAAATGTTGTTTTGAATTACAATGGAAGAGCAACTCTATCGCAATTTAATACTTCAACAACTGTAGTTGTTCCAGAAACGGTATGTCTCCAAACTACAACTACAACGCTTAGGTTTGATTTAGACCAGTTTTTCAAAGGATTGGTTGGGTTTGTAAAAGGAATAGTTCCTAATAATGTTTTTTCTACAATTTGTCCTTCAGTTACAGCGCCAGAAACTAAATCATCACCATAAGTGCTGGTGCAGAATTTACCTCTTAATACATCATTGTGTGTGTATGGTCTAACCAAGGCACCA
>CANFHJ010000162.1 GCA_947446605.1 Bacteroidota bacterium
GGCATAGGCATTTCGAGGGTTGCTTTGGGTGCACATAGCATACTGGATGTAAGCGCAGGAGCTTTGTTGGGTGTATTTATTGGTGCTGCACTTTTGTATGTAGATTTTACACGACATTTGATAACGCATAAAAAGCGAGAATAATTATTATGCAAATATTATACGGAGTGCCCGGAGAAGGCATGGGACATGCTACAAGAAGTAAAGTAATTATTGAACATTTATTGGAAAATGGACATGATGTACATATTGTATCGAGTGCTAGGGCCTATACTTTTTTAGCGAAGAATTTTCCGGGGCGTGTAACCGAAATAAAAGGCCTACACTTTGCCTATAAAAATGCAGAAGTAAGTAAATCTGGCACCTTTTTATTGAACCTAAAATCTGCTGGAAAAAATTTGATTTATAATATTGGTAAACAATTGTTGTTAGAGAAAAAATTTCATCCGCAATTGGTTATTACAGATTTTGAAAGCTTTTCTTACTTCTTTGCCAAGCTACATAGCCTGCCATTGATAAGCATAGATAATATGCAAGTAATGAACCGGTGCAGTTTGGATATTGAGATTGAGAAAGAAGAAAAGGGAAATTACCAATTGGCCAAACAAATAGTAAAAGCTAAGGTTCCGGGCTGCGAGCATTATTTGATAAGCAGCTTTTTTGATGCAAAAATTGTAAAGAAAAACACACGCTTGGTTCCTCCAATTATAAGAAAAGCTATTCAGGAAGTGAAGGTAAAGGTGGGCAAAACTATTTTAATGTACCAAACCTCTAGTAGTTTAAAAACAGTACAAAATACCTTACAAGCATTGCCCGAAGAAAATTTTATTGTGTATGGTATGAACCTTGACAAAACAGAAGCAAATGTTTGCTACAAACCTTTTAGTGAGACTGGCTTTATTGAAGACTTTGCCAACGCAAAAGCCGTTATAGCCAATGGTGGTTTTTCATTTATTAGTGAAGCCGTTTACCTAAAAAAACCTATTTATTCTTTTCCAATTGCCAACCAGTTTGAGCAATACATGAATGCGGCTTATATCCAAAAATTGGGTTATGGCAGGCATTTCAAAAATTTAAGTGCCGATAACCTAAAGGCATTTTTATTTGATTTAAATACCTTTCAGAAAAACCTTGAAAACTATCAGCAAGCGGGCAATAGCGCACTTTTTACTTATTTGGATCAGCTTATAGCAACTATTTAAGGCAAGGGCATGATGAATGTCTACCGCATTCCTTTGTAGGAAGGCAAATTTGGCGTAAATTTGACCCATGTTTGAAAACGCGTCGAGAACAGAAATAAGCAGCTTAGGTGAATTTGGTTTGATCCAACACCTCACAAAAAATTTCATGTTAAAAAACAATACCCTTAAAGGAGTAGGCGATGACGCCGCGGTAATTACGCCAACAGAAGGCCATAAAACGGTGGTTTCAACCGACCTATTGGTGGAAGGGGTGCATTTTGATTTGAGCTATTTTCCCATGAAACACTTGGGTTACAAAGCAGTGGTGGTAAACCTGAGTGATATTTACGCCATGAACGCTACGCCCAAACAAATTACTGTTTCCTTGGCAATGTCGAGCCGATTTTCTTTAGAAGCGGTGGAAGAATTGTACACTGGCATTCAATTGGCCTGCGAGCACTACCAAGTAGATTTAATTGGTGGCGATACCAGCTCCAGCAAACAAGGATTAATGATTAGCGTAACTGCTATTGGTGAAGCCAAAGAAGAAGCCTTGGCTTATAGAAGTGGCGCAAAAGAAAATGAACTTTTGGTGGTAAGTGGCGATTTGGGTGGGGCCTATTGTGGTTACCAATTATTAGAAAGAGAAAAAAGGGTTTATTTAGATAATCCATCGGTTCAGCCCGATTTAGTAGGATTTGATTATATTATTGAACGCCAATTAAAGCCTGAGGCTAGAAAAGATATCATAGAAATTTTAAAGAATTTAAACATTCAGCCTACCTCCATGATGGATGTAAGTGATGGTTTGGCCAGCGAGTGTTTTCATTTGGCAAAAGCTTCGGGGGTAGGCATTACCTTGTATGAAGAGAAAATTCCCATTGACCCAAGTACTTATAATTTTGCACGTGAATTGGATTTAGACCCAACGCTTTGTGCCTTGAGTGGTGGAGAAGATTACGAACTTTTGTTTACCATTAAACAAGAGGACTTTAGCAAATTAGAACACCATGCCGATTTTAGTATTATAGGCTTTGTAAACGAGGCAACAGCAGGCATGCACATGATTTCTAAAAGCGGAAACAAACATCCATTGCAGGCGCAAGGCTGGACAGCGTTTTAAGCTATCATTAAATTATGGGTGTTTTTCCATTTTTTCGGAGTTTTCTTGTAAATTGCTGCCCTATGCGAAAGCACCTACTTGTATATTTACTTATTTGTTTGTCGGCACCCGCCTTTGCGCAAATTTTGCCAACCTTTGGCAATTCACGCACAGGGGGAAGTGGCATGCAGTTTTTGAAAATCCCAAATGATGCACGCTCCACCGCTTTAGGAGGCGCCGTGGTTGGAATTACCAACGATGTTTCGGCCATGTTTTGGAATCCTGCAGGTATTACCAAAGTAGATACAGGCAAAGTAAATTTCCAATTTTCAAGTACACGCTATTACGCCAATTCTACCGGAAGTTATGCCGGAGCAGTTTTTAAAACGGGCAAATTGAGCTTTTTAGGTTTACAGGTTCAATCCTTAAACTATGCCAATATGGAGGAAACCACCGAGTGGCAGCCTTACGGAACTGGCAGGAATGTGAATGTGAGCAATGTTTTAGTTGGCTTGAGCTATGCCAAAATATTAACCGATAATTTTAGTTTTGGTGTAAATGGGAAATGGGCCCATGAAGGCATTGCCGATGTAAGGGTAAACAATATTTTATTTGACTTAGGCCTAACTTATAATATTGGATTAAAATACAGCAAATTTGGCGTTTCGTTTAGTAATTTTGGGATGAATGTAGCGCCAGATGGCAGTGTGAGCATCTTAAAAATGAATGGCGATAAAACCATTACCAATTTTTCTGAAGTAACTGCACCAAGTGTTTTTAGAATTGGTGGCGCTTTTGACCCTATACATACCAACACCAATGTGTTAACCATTTGCGCGCAATTAAATCACCCTACAGACAACAACGAAACATTTGCTGCAGGGGCAGAATACAGTTATAAAAATTTATTGTTTGCCAGAACTGGATACGAAATGGGTAGTGATGAAAGCTACCGCTTTCCTACCACAGGATTTGGCATGCGTTTACAAAGAAATTATGGAACCTTCCGTTTTGATTATGGCTTTAGCAGCAAATCGCGTTTAGGTAATTTACACAGATTAACCCTTTCAATATGCATCAGGTAAAAAACAAGATCGCCTTTTTATTGCCGACCCTAGCCTTAATGATGCTTTTGCAAGCCTGCTCGCTATTTGGCGACAAAAAGAACTCGACCGTTGACGATGTATTTGTGCAAGGAAGTATTGACCCAAATTTGGTTCCTAATAATGTAAGTTATGTGCCCTTGTACCCTTTTATAAACAATGTAAGAAACCCATTGGATGTATATGTGGGTTATGATGAGCTCATTTATATTGTAGTGGATAACGACGAAAATAATATTGACGACAATGAAGTTTTGGTATACGACCAAAAGATGCAATTGGTGTATCGCTTGCCAATTACTGGGGCTACAGACATTACCCAAGACCGCAGGTTACACACTTATGTTGCTGGCAGGTTTTATACCGATGCAAGCAAAAGCATTAACCTTGCAGCGGTTTACCACATAGAATTAATTGCAGCAGGTACACCACATTTTATTGATACCATTCAACATTATGCTTGCGACGAAAGCAGAAACAATACTTCGTTTAGAGGAGCAGATGATATAGCTGTAAAATTCACTGGTTTGGCAACGCTTTGGGACAATACTTTGTATGTTTCTAGAAGTGGGCCGCGCAACGACCAAACAGGTATTGCACGACCAGACAATGGCGTATTGATGTTTAATGCTGATGGATTAAACATTGGCTTTACCACCAATTTAAATCCGAACCA
>CANFHJ010000163.1 GCA_947446605.1 Bacteroidota bacterium
AGAAAGGGTATTGTCTGAATTAAATATTTTATTGATCTCTACATCAAACCAAATTAAATCTCCTTCCACATTGCGCAGCGGATATTCTAAGTTTAAGTTAAGTTGGTTATCTGCCACTAAAAATTCTTGAAAGTTTTCAATTGTTTCTGTGGCAAAATCTGTATCGCAATAAGACAAGAAGAACTTGCCCAAGCTGGCGCTGCGGGTAAATCCGGTAATATTGCTCCAAGCTGGGTTAATAAATTTAAACATACCTTTTTCATCGGTTTCAAAAATTACCTCACGTAAATTTTCAACCAAATCTCTGTAGCGTTTTTCGTTGGCACGAATTTGTTCTTCAATTTTTTTATTGCTGGTGATATCCAAAATAAAGCCCACCATAAAAATTGGATCGCCCAATTCACTGTAATCAATTACTTTTCCAAAATCTAATACCCAAATATAATTTCCGTGCTGTGTTTTTATGCGGTATTCTGTATTGTAAATAGGAATTTCACTGCTACCAGGACTACGTTTCAAACTCTTCAAAGCGGCCTCCACACTTGCGCGGTCGTCTTCATGAATATTTTCAAACCAATTCATGCGCACCTCTTTAAACCCATCTACATTTTCAAAACCAAGGATACGTTTAAAAATATCATTGCTATCCAATTCGTCGGTTTGCATATTCCACTCCCACATACCCAAATTGGAGGTATTAATTGCCAATTCCAATTTCTGGTTTGCTTGCTCCAAGAGGTGCATGTTTTTCTTCAAATCGGAAACGTCGCGGGTAATACAAATAAGCGTATCGTCTTCTAATAAACGCAAGGTAATATCTTGGTAAACGGCCTCTCCTTTTTTATTTTGCCCCACGCACTCGCCATTCCACAATCGCAGTTTACCTAGGCGTGGCATAATTACATCTTGAAAACGCTTTAATTCAATTTCATCATACAATACGTGCCAAGATTTTCCAATTAACTCTGCAGTAGCATAGCCAAACATATCTTCATGTGCTTTATTCATGTAGGTATACAAGCCATCCGAATTTAACAAGGCAATACCATCAGGTGAATTTTTAATAGCTTCACTTTGTTTGGTAATGAGTTCATCTTGCTCACTAATACGGGTAATATCCATGCCATAACCAATGGCTATAGTAATCTCCCCTTTTTCGTCTAAAACAGGATGCATTTTACGCAAATGCTTTTTGTATTTTCCATTTTCTAAAGGAAAAATTTCTTCATAGGCGTAAGGTTGTTTGTCTGCCAACATTTTGCTAAAATGTCCTCTGCGAATTTCTGCTAAACGGGTATCTTTTTTCCAATGTTCACAGTATTCAAAATCGTCTTTACCTACCAACCAATTTCTAATTTCATCGTTTTGAACCGAGTTTTGGTTCAAGAAAATATAGCGCTGTTGGGTATCTAAGGCAACAATATCTGCAGGTATATTTCTAAAAATAGATTCGTAAAATTCTTTTTGTACATTAAGTGAATGGTACTGACTATCCAATTCTTTTGCCAAATCATTTCGCTTTAAGAAGGCACCAATATTGGAAGAGATAGAAATAAAGGTGCTGGTTTCCATTTCCAACCATGCATGTTCTGTGCTGCACATATCAAAGCCTAAAATGCCCCATATTTTTTTATCGTAAACAATGGGGCTTAACATTAAACTCTTGGTACCACGCTCCTCCAATAGATCAGAAAATTCTTGCTCTTTGATATCTTTGGTATGGGAATAAAAACAAAATCCATCTAATAATACTTTTTTCAAAGGTTCAAAATGTTCCCAAGAAAATTCTCTATTTGGGGCTTCTTGCATTAAACTCCTTACACCCTTATTTACCCATTCGTAGGCATAGTTCATGGAGCTTAATTCACCTTCTTTAAAATTATTTTTTAAAATATAGCACCTGTCAATCTCAGCAGATTCGCCCAAAATGGCAATCACCTCGTTTAACATTTCGTCTATATCAATATCGTTAATAAGCAATTCCGATGAATGCAAAACTGCATAAAACAGCTGATTATAGCGTTTCGTCAATTGCTCATTTAAAGCCTCCAATTCGTTCATAGTTATCAAATATACCTCGAAAGCCTAATTTTCAAAAGTATTTTCAAATCAGAGGCCTTGTTTGTTCATTGTCAATTTTTCTTTCTAGCTTTTAAAACATTGTGCAACGCGCAAATTCACCTATTTTGCGGGCCATTTTATGCAACTATTCAACAAATACAAAAGCTTCTTCAAAAAAATCATACAACTGAGCTACCCCATTGTTATAGGGCAATTGGGAATTGTGCTCATGGGCACCGCAGATGTTATTATGGTGGGTAAATTAGAGTCTATTAACTTGGCAGCAGTTTCGCTGGCCAACTCTATTTACTTTGTTATTTGTATTTTAGGCATAGGCACTTTAAGTGCAGTTTCTCCCCTGGTGGCACAAAGCAAAGGCGCAGAAAAACCGGCAGAATGTGGCAGCCTTTTTAAACAAGCAATTGTTGCAGCATGTATCCTCAGTATTTTTATTTGTGGAATTGTTTATGTGCTTACGCAAAACCTGCATTGGTTCGGACAATCAGAAAAACTAATTGCGCTTACTAAAAACTATTTGCACCTCTTAAATTTGGGCACGCTGCCCTTATTAATATTTATTGCCATTAAACAATACAGCGATGGATTGGGATTCACAAAGGTGTCGGCTGTATTAACTTTAATTGCCTTGGGCATAAATATTATTTTAAACTGGATACTAATTTACGGCAATTGGGGAGCGCCTGCCTTAGGTTTGTATGGCACAGGTTTGGCCACTACCATTAGCAGGGTCTTTATGGGAATTGCCATTTATTTTTACGTAAAAAAAGCTGCTATTTACAAACCCTATTTACAAGAAAAATCAAAAGAAAAAGAAGGCCGATTCTTAATACAAATTTTCAATATTGGATTTCCTTCTGGCCTACAATATTTCTTTGAAGTAGGTGCATTTGCCTTTGCAGCTATAATGATTGGTTGGATAAGCGAATCTGCCATGGCTGCCCATCAAGTTGCCATTAGTATTGCTTCCATTACCTATATGCTTGCAACTGGAATTTCTGCAGGTGGTTCTATTTTAGTAGGCGATGCCGTAGGCCGAAAAAACCAACAAGATTTGCAAGATGCTGGCAGAGCCGCAATACTTTTAGGCGCAAGCTTTATGGGCTGTTGCGCTTTACTCATAGCAGGCTTTGCACCTTTCATTTTAGCGTTTTATACCAATGATAGGGTGGTTATTGACATGGCACAAAAACTCTTATACATTGCAGCCTTCTTCCAATTAAGTGATGGCATTCAATGTGTAAGTTTAGGTGTATTGCGTGGCATAGGCGATACAAAAATTCCCACAGTAATTACCATCATTTCTTATTGGGTAATAGGCATTCCACTGGGTTATTATTTATGCTTCCAACTCAATTGGAGTTTGTATGGCGTTTGGTGGGCACTCCTATTTGGCCTCACTTTCTCAGCCTTATTTTTAAGTATTCGCTTTTTAAGAGAAAGCAAAAATATTAATGTAGCAGAATTAGACCTTACAGAATTTAACCTGCATGCACACTAAAGTAAAAGTTCACCTCGCCCTCTTTATTGTGAGCCTTATTTATGGGGCAACTTTTACCATTGCAAAAATGGTAATGCCAGAATTTATTAAACCATTTGGCTTTATTTTACTGCGCATTATTGTTGCCACTGTTTGTATTTTTTTCTTCCACAGGCACTATGTTAAAGGGGCCATCACAGATAAAAAAGATTTATTCCCCTTGCTCATTTCTGCCATCTTTGGGGTATCGGCAAATATGCTTTTGTTCTTTGCCGGACTAGCCATTACACAACCAATCAATGGTGCAGTGCTTATGCTCAACACCCCCATTTTTGTGCTTATTTTTGCTGTAATCCTGCTCAAAGAAAAATTGAGTTGGCAAAAAATTACAGGAATCATTATTGCTGCATTAGGCGCATTAATGGTGGTAGGTGGCTCAAAATTTCAATTTGATTCCAACAATATCCTTGG
>CANFHJ010000164.1 GCA_947446605.1 Bacteroidota bacterium
AAAACTTGCCGAAGCAAAAGGTTTCATGCAAAAAGGCGTATTGGTAAAAACAGTTAAAGCCACCGAAATTACCAATTGGCTCAAAGAAGAATTTGAATTGGGTCACGGGCACGCCATGGCCATCTACGCTGCGTTTAAAGGGAAGACGGAATAATTATCGCAGTCACCTTTTAGTTCTAATGCCAAAGGGCATTTACAAGATTTATCTTTTTAGTAATAATTAAACAAAATTATTTTTGACCAATTTGTTTCTAAATATGGAAACTTTTATTAACTTTGTAATTGTTAATCTATACTATTAAAAATGAGGTATTTTGAAACTAGGTTTATGGAAGAAGCAAATGAGTTTATTGCAGAACTTGATTCAAAAACTATAAAAAAGATATTTTATAATATTGATCTGGCAGAACAAACAAATGACCCAAGGTTATTTAAAAAATTGCAAAATGATATTTGGGAGCTTAGAACAAAATACGCAGGACTTCAAATTAGATTACTTGCCTTTTGGGATAAAACAGATAATAAGGAAACCTTAGTAATTGCAACTCATGGTTTCATTAAAAAAGTTGATAAGGTTCCTTCAAATGAAATTATTCGGGCAGAAAAATTGAAACAAAAATATTTTCAACACAAAGAAATAGTCAAAGTAAATGGCAACTAAAGAAGTAAAAACTTATTCTCTCGGTGAAATGAAGGATAAGTATATTGGAAAAATTGGTACAATCAACCGTGACGAATACGAGTATGAATTGCGTATGGATGTTCTTGGAAAAATGATAAAAACAGCTCGCCAAGAACGTCACTTAACGCAAGAAGAACTTGGAAAATTGGTTGGCGTGCAAAAAGCGCAAATTTCTAAATTGGAAAGCAGTGCCAACAGTGCAACTATAGATACTGTTTTAAAGGTTTTTAAAGCCTTAAAAGCCGAGATAAATTTTAATGTTAAGCTAGAAGAAAACTTTGTAAAATTGGTTTAGCAAGTCATCATTTTTGGAGCATCTGCATTAAAAAATAGTCAGCAGCTGGCATTGGTTCGAACCAATACCCGCTGCAGTTTTTTTTACAAGCCTTTTAAGGTTTGTAGTCTGTCCCATTTGCTTGCGCGGGCAGTTTCTGCTTGCGCTAAGAAATGTTCTGCCAAAACGGGGTCTTTGGCCTTAATTACCTTAAACCTGTTTTCGTGGTACATAAACTCACTTAAGGGTACCGTGGCTTCTTTAGAATCTATTACCATGCGCTCGCCTTTTGGTTTCAATGGGTTGTAATGGAACAATGGCCAGTAACCAGATTTAACGGCAAAATCTTGCTCCTCTGCTCCGTGGACCATGTCTATTCCATGTGCTATACAATGGCTGTATGCCAAAATTAAAGACGGACCAGGAAAGGCTTCTGCCTCCAAAATGGTTCTTAAGGTATGTACATCGTTTCCGCCCATGGCAATTTGTGCTACGTAAGCAGTGCCATGTGCAATGGCTTGCATGGCCAAATCTTTTTTGCCAGTAGCTTTTCCGTTTACTGCAAATTTGGCACTTGCACCAATTGGCGTAGCTTTAGATTTTTGTCCACCCGTATTAGAATAAACCTCTGTATCCAATACCAAAATATTTACATTTTCGCCGGTGCTTAAAATATGGTCTAAACCACCGTAACCAATATCGTATGCCCAACCATCGCCACCAATTATCCAAACAGATTTATCTGCCAAGAAATCGGCCAAATGGTAAAGGTTTTGCGCCATTACGGTATGAATGTTCTTTAATTTTATTTGCAACAATTTTATTAAATCGTGCTTGTGGTGAATTTCTGCTTCGTTGCTTTCGGGTGCATTTAAAATAGAGGTGGCTAAATCTTCACCAACTTCATAGCGCAATTCATTTAATAAATATTGGGCTCGAACCCGCTTTTGGTCGTTGGCCATTTTAATACCCAAACCAAATTCTGCATTGTCTTCAAATAAAGAATTGGCCCAAGCTGGTCCGCGTCCTTCATTGTTCATGCTCCAAGGCGTGGTTGGCAAATTGCCCCCAAAAATACTGGAGCAACCTGTGGCATTGGCTACAATCATGCGTTCGCCAAACAATTGGGTAAGCAATTTAATATACGGTGTTTCGCCACAACCCGCACAAGCGCCAGAAAATTCAAACAATGGTTGAAAGAACTGTGAACCTTTTATGGTGTTTTTGTTAATCCTGCTTCTGTCTAATTCTGGCAGGCTTAAGAAGTAATCCCAGTTTTTAATTTCTTTTTCTTGCAAGGCAGTTTTGTCTACCATGTTAATGGCTTTATGTGTAGGTTCTGTTTTGCTGCTAATAGGACAAAACTCTACGCACAAGGTACAACCGGTGCAATCTTCTGTAGAAACTTGTAGGGTATAAGCTTCGGTAGTTTTATCAAATTCTTTGCCAATAGGATCCATGGTTTTAAAACCATCTGGTGCATTTTCTAAAAGGGCTTTAGGATATACCTTTGGACGAATGGCAGCATGTGGGCAAATGAAGAAACACTTGCCACATTGGGTACACAAATCGGTATCCCAAACAGGCACGGTATCTGCAATATTTCTTTTTTCCCATTGGGTGGTACCGCTAGGGAAAGTGCCGTCTACAGGAAATGCACTTACAGGTAAATCATCGCCTTCGCCCGCAATTATTTTGCCTAAAACTTCTCTTACAAAATCTGGCGCTGCATTGGGTACGGTCTGGTCCAATGGGGTATTACCAATAACTTCTTTGCTGTAATCTATTTCATATAAATTGGCCAAAGTTTGGTCAACGGCTTCGTAGTTTTTGTTTACAATGGCTTCGCCTTTTTTCCAATAGGTTTCGTAAATAGACTCTTTAATTTTTGCAATGGCTTCTTCTCTTGGAAGAATGTTTGAAATGGCAAAGAAGCAGGTTTGCAAAATGGTATTGATCCTATTTCCCATGCCCGTTGCTTTGGCTACGGTATAGGCATTGATGGCATAGAAGCGTAATTTTTTGTGCTTAATTTCTTCCTGAATTTTAGCAGGTAATTTGCCCCAAACTTCGTCTTGTTCATAGGGCGCATTGAGCAAGAATACAGCGCCTGGCGCAGCATCTTTTAATACATCAAATTTAAAGAGGTAATTAAAATGGTGGCAAGCCACAAAGTTGGCAGAGGCAACCAAGTAAGAACCTCTAATGGGGTTTTTACCAAAACGCAAATGCGAAGAAGTAAGTGAGCCAGATTTTTTAGAATCGTATACAAAATACCCTTGCACTTCATTGGGCGTTTTTTCGCCAATAATTTTAATAGAGTTTTTGTTGGCACTTACTGTTCCATCTGCGCCCAAGCCAAAAAACAAACCACGGAAAGCATGTTGTTCATCTAAATTAAAATAATGATCGTAGCTTAAACTTAAGTGGGTTACATCATCTTCTATACCTACCGTAAAGTGGTTTTTAGGATGGTCTTTTTTCAGTTCTTCAAACACGGCTCTTACCATGGCAGGGGTAAACTCCTTGCTAGACAAGCCGTAGCGGCCACCAATAATTTTTGGATGCAGGTCTTCGCCATTTTCGTTGTAGGCATTTACTACATCCATGTACAAGGGTTCGCCAATGCTATTGGGTTCTTTGCAACGGTCTAAAACGGCAATGTGTTTTACAGTAGTTGGAATGGCAGAA
Source organism: Bacteroidota bacterium (assembly GCA_947446605.1). Classification (GTDB taxonomy): domain Bacteria; phylum Bacteroidota; class Bacteroidia; order UKL13-3; family UKL13-3; genus B1. The sequence continues at coordinate 3,648 of CANFHJ010000164.1, forward strand.
ATAAAATCGTCGATGGCAAATGGCCTAAACAAACGAATAGCCAATACACCTGTTTTTTGGCCATTGGCATTGAGGTAATCTACGGTTTCTTGCACTGTACCCACGGCCGATCCCATGATAATGATGATACGTTCTGCTTCTGGGTGACCATAGTATTCAAACAAATCATATTTTCTTCCAGTGAGGCGCGCAAGGATTTCCATTTTTTGTTTTACAATGGCTGGCACGGCTGCGTAGTAAGGATTGGCAGCTTCTCTGTTTTGAAAATATACATCTGGATTTTGTGCGGTACCTTTAATTACAGGATGCGCTGGCGATAAAGAACGAGCCCTGTGTGCATCTATGGCTTCTT
>CANFHJ010000165.1 GCA_947446605.1 Bacteroidota bacterium
ATTGCAATCTTTCCTTTGTTGCCTGCCATTACTAATAGCTTTCCTTTTTTTGCTTTTCTAATTACATTAAAAGAAAGATTGCTTAATGAATTGTTGGTGTTTTGCCTGGTAAGGGTAAGTTCTGTGCTATTTATATCTGCACCTTTTGTGCCACAACTGATAAAGTGTTCGCCATCTTGCATGAATTCTACACTTGATCTATAATTGGTATAGAATGGTTTTGGATTCAATAAGGCCAAACCGTCTTTGGTATAGGTATAGGTATAAATTCCTTGTTTGGTTAAAGCTGTATCTTGGTTGTAATCTCCACCAACAATGAGCAATCTATCTTTTGTAAATGCAAAAGAGAATGCACCCATGCTTGCTTGTCCTTGTGGCAAAGATTTTAATTCAAAATGCTGGTATTTCTTGCCAATTTGTAACCAATGAAATGTTGCTTTTGAACCACCGGTAACAAAGGCAACACTGTTGTTGGGCATACAGCGCATACAGGTGCCAGAGGCCGCAAACAGTGATTCTCCTTCTACTGCCCATGGACAAGTTTTAACATCTAAAGCTTGCCAAGTGTTTCCGCCATCACTGGTTCTATAAAAAACAAATCGTGCTGCAATTGGATCGCCAATAACAATGCCGTTTTGTGCATCCCAAAAATCCATAGCATCCAAAAACAATTCATTGCCTTGGTGCTCAAAAACTTTATTCCAATGCGCGCCTCCATCAAAAGTTTTTAATATATAAGAGGGATGACCACTACTCATCATAATGGCGGTATTGGCATCAAAGGCTTCTATGTCTCTAAAATCAGCACTATCAAAACCTGCTATTCTTTTTAATTGAAAAGTCTTGCCTCCATCCATACTTCTGGCAAAACAGCCTTTACTGCCACTTACCCAAATAATTTTATCGTTAACAACAGATAAGCCCCTAAAGGAAATGCTGGAAAGCCTAATGCTGTCGGCATGTTCAATTCTAGAACTATCTAGGAGTGAAACTTGGTTTTGCGCTTTTGCGCTTTGATTGAGAAGAACTAAGACACTAAAAAATAGGAAAAGTATTTTTTGCATAGGTTTGCCAAAAATAGGAAATATTTCCCTTTTTACTATTACTTTGAGGCATCAAAAATAATGACAGATGGCGCGAATCAAACTTCAATTACCTGAAACTTTTGTTTTTTCTACAACAATTCCTGTGCGTGTTTCGGATATCAATTATGGCAATCACATGGCAAATCATGTTTACCTCGAAATGATGCAAGAAGCTCGGATGCGCTATTTGGCACAGTTTGGTTTTTCCGAAAAAGAATTTGCAGGAATCAGTCTCATTATGGGCGATACTGCCATTGTATACAAGCAAGAAACTTTCTATGGCGATATACTCCAAATAGCAGTAACAGCAGCCGATTTTGGCGAACGTAGTTTTGATTTATTGTACCGTTTTACCAAACAAGATGGGAGCTTGGTTTGCGAGGCTAAAACAGGAATGGTATGTTATGATTATGTAAACAGAAAAACCATGGCCGTGCCAGATCTATTTAAAAATGTGGCCAACTAAACCCGCATGAAATAATACATATAAAGCGCTAACTTGCAAGCACAGTTAGATAAATATGGCAAAGAAGTTAAATGATAAATTGAAAAAGCAAGTGCAGCGTGTTTTTGCCGAAGCAGGCAGAAAAATTCTTAATTACAAACAAGTTGCACGTAAGCTCGATATTGATAGCACTGAAGGAAAAAATGATGTGCTACTAGCCATGAAACAATTGGCCGCTGAGAAAATAATAGAAGAAATTGATGCAGGTAGATATGTAACCTTATTTATTCATCAGTTTGTTACGGGTAAAGTAGACATGACCCAACAAGGCACCGCCTACGTTAAACGCGATGATGGGGAAGAAGATATTTTTATTGCTTCAGAATTTAGAAATACCGCCCTCAATGGCGATAAGGTAAAAGTTTCTCTCTTTGCACACCACATGAATGGGCGTCAAAGTGGCGAAATAGTTGAAGTGTTGGCACGCAGTAAATCGCAATTTGTAGGTGTGGTACAAGTGCATTTTAATTATGCCTTTCTAAAACCAGACGACAAGAAAATGCCAATCTCTATTTTTATCCCTAAAGATAAAATAGGTGAAGCCAAACAAGGAGATAAAGCCATTGCTAAAATTACTTCTTGGACAGCCGATGAAGAAAATCCATTTGGTGAAATTATTGAAGTTTTGGGTCGACCAGGAAACCACGAAACGGAGATGAATTCGATAGTGGTGGAATATGGTTTTGCCACGCGTTTTCCAGAAGAAGTTGAGAAGGAAGCAGAGAAAATTCCAGAGAAAATTAGCAAAGAGGAAATAGCCAAACGCCGCGATTTTAGAAAGACCCTCACCTTTACCATTGATCCGGAAGATGCCAAAGATTTTGACGATGCACTTTCTTTTCAAGTTTTGGATAATGGCAACTACGAAATAGGTATTCACATTGCAGATGTGAGTCATTATATTCCAGAAAACAGCAAATTGGATGTGGAAGCGCTTAAGCGTGCTACCTCTGTTTATTTGGTAGACAGAACCATTCCCATGTTGCCAGAAAAATTGAGTAATGGACTTTGTTCGCTCAGGCCCAATGAAGATAAATTAACTTTTTCGGTAGTGGTGCAAATCAACCAAAAGGCAGAAGTTACAGATACTTGGTTCGGAAAAACCATCATTCATTCGCAAAGAAGATTTACCTACGAAGAGGCACAAGAACGTTTGGAAAGCAAAACGGGTGATTTGGCCTCAGAGTTAAATATCATGAACGATTTGGCAAAAATCTTGAAAGAAAAAAGATTCAAAAAAGGTGCCATTAGTTTTGAAACGGAAGAAGTAAAGTTTCGCTTAGATGCCGATAACAAACCAATTGATTTATTTGTAAAAATTAGAAAGGATGCACATAAATTAATTGAGGAATTTATGTTGTTGGCAAATAGAAAAGTAGCAGAATATGGCAATGGCCTTGGTAAAGGAGATCATAAGAAAACCTTTGTTTACCGCATCCACGAAGAACCTAACGAAAATAAAATTCGCATGTTCAATATTTTTGCGGCTCGGTTCGGACATAAAATTGAAACGCAAAGCCAAAAAAGTATTGCGCAATCTTTTAATCAATTATTGGAAGATGTAGAAGGTAAACCAGAACAAAATTTAATTCAAAGTCAGGCCATACGTACCATGAGCAAAGCCTACTATGGTTGCAAAAAATCTATGCACTATGGTTTGGCTTTTGATCATTATACGCATTTTACTTCTCCCATTCGCAGGTACCCAGATTTAATGGTACACCGTTTATTGTTTAATTACCTTCAAAATGGTGTCAATGCAAACGAAGCACACTATGAAGACATGAGTAAACAATCTTCGCAAATGGAAGTGAAAGCTGCCGAGGCAGAGCGTGCTTCTGTGAGGTTTAAACAAGTTGAATACATCAGCGGATTTATTGGCGATGAGTTTGATGGAATTATTTCTGGCGTTACAGAATGGGGTATTTACGTAGAAATTTCTATGTATAAATGTGAAGGTATGTTGCGCCTCAATAACATGGGCGACGATTTTTACGATTACGATGAAAATAACCAATGGATTATTGGACGTAGAAATAGAAAAAAATACCAATTAGGAGATTTGATGAAAGTGCGCGTTGCAGCAGCAGATATTTTTAAGCGTCAAATTGATTTGCAACTGGTAGATGGCGGAAGCACCTGGGATGGAAGAAGTGCCAAAGGTGCCGACAGAAGAGAGAGTAGAGGCGGAAGCAAAGGACACCGAGATAAAAAAGCGAAAGGCTCTAAACACAAACGCAGGTAATAGTTACGCTGCCATTCATTCCAATATGCCAATAGTAAATTCAGAATTTCTTGGAAATAAATTCTCCCGAAATGCCCATGTGGAAACCGCATTGCCTGGTTTGTTTAG
>CANFHJ010000166.1 GCA_947446605.1 Bacteroidota bacterium
ATGTGTTATGGTTATTTTGTATACTTAAATGCAAGCGGTGGTGTTTCTTACCAATGGATGAATAATTACAATTTAAGTGATCCAAATATTTCAAATCCAATAGCAACACCAGCAAAAGATACTACCTATATTGTTAAAATCTCAGATGGTTCTTGTGCCATTTTAGATTCTGTATTTGTGAAAGTAAATAAATTTCCAATTGTAAGTGCGGGTAATGACCAAAAGCACTGCCCTGGTGATTTTGTAACCTTGAATGGAAATGTAATTGATTACACACGTTTTAATTGGGCGCCTGCGTTAGGATTAAACGATAAGTTGTTAATGCAACCTACCGCATCTGTTAATGGTAAAACCATGTATGTATTAAATGCATGGAATGGATACTGCTATAAGAGTGATACTGTAATGGTTGACATGAGTCCTAAAATTACTGCAAAATTCTCTGCCGACCCTAGTTTTGGCTTAGCACCAATGATTGTAAATTTTACGAACCAAAGTACAAATGGCAATTTCTATGAATGGAACTTTGGTGATTTAAGTGCTATTTCAAACGACGAAAACACCACACACACTTATACAGATGAAGGATATTACAATGCTTTATTTACTGTAAAAGATAGCATGGGTTGTATAGATACTACTTCATTGACCATACATGTAATTATAAAGGATACCATTTTTGTTCCTAATGCCTTCACGCCAAATGGCGATGGTTTGAATGACCAATTTGTACCTATATTTAGTATTGGTCGATTTGAGTTTTTAGAACTTACTCTTTTCAACCGTTGGGGTGTACAGGTCTTTGAAACTAAAATGCCTGGTGGAACTTGGTGGGATGGAAAAATTAATGGAACTCCTGAGCCTCCAGGTATTTTTACTTACCATATAGAAGCTAGAGATAAAAAAGGTAAATCGTACGAATTTACTGGTACTGTAGCTATTGTTCGGTAAAGCCTAAACTAAGATTTTTTGTAGCGCCTCAATTGTATAAATTGGGGCGCTACATGTTTTATTAGTGCACAACCAAGCTGTGGTTTTTTCAACTGTTCCATTTTTTGAAGCCATTAAAGGTATTTTAGTTTCTTCTGTGTGAATTAGGATGACAGTATTGAATTGAAATGATTTACTTAAATTATTTTTCCAATTAATTGCTTCTTTTCCCTTTACAATAACTTGCTTGAATCCCATTTCCTCTTGAGCAATAAGCTGCATCCAATTGCTGTATCCATTTGGAAATTTCTGCATTTTTGGCAAAATACTTCCAATCATATTTGCTTGAATTTGTGCGTAATCATTGCGTTCAAAATAATAGGATAATCGATTTAAGCATTTTGCTAATATGCTATTGGATGCAGGGATTACATCGTCATTAATCTCAATTTTTCTTGTAATGAGTATTTGCTGTTTTGCAGAAGTAAAGAAAAATAAACCTGTATTTTCATCCATAAATTGTTTGATACATTCATCCATTAATTCTTGTGCCAGCAAACAATATTTTTCTGATGCACCTGCTTCAAATAAAGTAAGCAATGCCTCAATTAAACAGGCATAATCTTCTGCAAATCCAGGAATACTTTTTTGGTTATTTTTACAAATTCTAAAAACCTGTTTTTCTTCTAAACACCAGTATAGTAAGGATTCCATGGCATTTGTGGCTTGCTCTAGGTAATTTTCTTTGGGCAAATAAATATGCGCTTGTGCATATCCTTTAATCATCAAAGCATTCCAGCTGCAAATGATTTTATCATCTAATCCAGGGGCAATCCGTTTGCCTCTTTCTAATAATAATAATTTACGACATTGATTTATTTTTTGTTCAATTTCATTTGTTGTCAATTGGTAATTGGCAGTGAGTTCTTCCATGGTTTTGGTTCGGAATAAAATATTTCCTTCTTCCCAATTGGCCTCTTTTGTAACAGAAAAATAGTCGTAGAATAACGGCGCGTTCTCCTCTAATAATTCATGCAATTCATCAAATTCCCATACATAATATTTCCCTTCTATGCCTTCACTGTCGGCATCCAATGCCGAGTAAAAACCGCCATTTGGCGTTGTCATGAAATTGCAAATAAATTGATGGGTGTGTGCAACTACTTTTTCAAAAATTGGTTCGTTGAAATACTTTGCTGCCATGGCATAAGTGCCTAATAATTGGGCATTGTCATATAACATTTTTTCAAAATGAGGAACTTTCCAAAAGCTGTCTGTACTATACCTGGCAAAGCCTCCAGCCAAATGATCGAAAATACCTCCTTCATACATTTTGTGCAAAGTGGTTTTAACGGCCTCTGCAAAAATGGGCTCTTTACTTAAATGATGGATGCCCATAAATAATTCCCATTGGTTGGGCAAAGGAAATTTGGGCGACCAATTATAGCCACCCCAATTGAGGTCGAATTGAAGCTTCCATTTATTTAAAAGCCCCATCATTATTTGAAAATTGTTGTTGTCTAAATCACTTTTTTCAAACTGGTCGAGTTTACGAATGCCATTGCTTAATTGAGTAGCAAATTGAAAAGCTTCTTCTTTTTTATCTTCATAAAAATGGTGTAAACTAAGTAAAACACTTTCCCATTTTTCTTTTGGGAAATAGGTGCCACCATGCAAAGGACGACCATCTGGGAGGGTAATCATATTTAATGGCCAGCCACCTTGTCCTGTTATCAATTGAAGCGCATCCATGTATATTTGATCTATATCCGGACGCTCTTCTCTGTCTATTTTAACGCAAATAAAATGTGCATTCATAATGGCTGCCGTTTCCTCATTTTCAAAACATTCATGTGCCATTACATGACACCAATGGCAGCTGCTATAGCCTATGCTAACTAATATTAATTTGTCTTCTAACTTGGCTCTAACCAAAATAGCATCATTCCATTCTACCCAATTAACAGGGTTATGCGCATGTTGCAATAAGTAAGGACTTTGAGCGCTTATTAGTGCATTGGTAAATTTGTGTTCGGCCATAGAAATTATTTTATACAAATAAAGCAATTATACGAGCTGCTTTGTTTTATTTTGAATTAATATGGCGTCAGATTTTTTTGATTTTAAGGAATTCAGGGTGTTTCATAAACTATCTGCTATGAAAGTGGGCACAGATAGTGTGCTTTTGGGCTGTTTGGTGAATATTTTTGCCTCAGATAAACATGTTTTAGATATTGGTACTGGCTGCGGTATTTTAGCCTTAATTATGGCCCAAAGAGGAGAGGCAGAAATAGATGCAATTGAAATAGATGAATTGGCATTCCAAGAAGCTAGTGCAAATTTTAGCAATTCAATCTGGGCAACTAGGTTGCAGGCTAAAAACATTTCCATTCAACTTTTTGCTCAGGAGACACAAATAAAATACGATTGTATAGTTAGCAATCCACCGTATTTCGATAGTGCTCGTAATTTTAATATTGAAGATGAACAGCGCAAATTAGCAAGACAGGATGCAAATTTGCCCTTTGAAGATTTGGCGCTTGCAGTTGCTAAATTATTAAACGAAGCAGGATCATTTTGGTTGGTATTGCCCCCTCATGAAGCTAGCAATTTTCAAACCATTGCAGCGCGTCAAGGCTTGTTTTTAAACTTTGATTTTTCCATTTACCCAAATGCCGAAAGCCTTATTAGGCGTAAAGTACAGGCATATGGTAAAATACAAAATGCGCTTATAGAAGAAGATCTTGTTTTGCTCAATAAGGACAAAGAAAAAACAAGTTCTTATTTTAATTTGACCAAAGATTTTTATTTAGACCAGCAGAAATCCAGGTAGCTTGCACTATATTATTTAAATGCAATACCGTATTTTTCTAATTCTTTCAAAATGGGTTCGTAAAACTCTCTGCTCAATGGAATTTGAACCCCGCGTGATTTTATTTTATTTTGAAGAATTAGTTTAGTGGCTATAGCCATAGGCAATCCAACTGTTTTTGCCATAGCGGTGA
>CANFHJ010000167.1 GCA_947446605.1 Bacteroidota bacterium
AAACCAAACAAATCAACTTTATTGGGTGGAAATGATGGCATCGTTCCAAACGACACCTATTTCTACATTTTTGTAACCAAGGATAACAATAAGAGCTATTCTGGTTATGTGTATATCACCAAATAATATTGTAAAGTAAAAGAACATGAAATTAAATAAATTTTATACGCTTCTAATTGTAGCCTTGCTTGCAAGTCAAACAAAAGCTCAATTAACTTTTGGAAACGAACAATTTCTTTTTAATCCAGTGATGGTAAATCCATCAGTTGCTGGTATGCATAACAACCAAGTTCGTTTGGGTTATGATGCCAGATGGTTAGGAATTAATGGCGCGCCGCAAACAGGTTATATCAATTACGATAGAATGTTTAATGGCAATACGGGTTATAATGTTTCTATCATTAGCGATAGGATCGGTCCAATTAGCAGTATTACATTGGCCAATTCATTTTCGTTTATGATAAACACCTCTGCTGAAACAAAATTGTCATTTGGTTTGAGACATCATTTAACACAAAGCACATTAAATTTAAATACTGCTAATCTCATTGATTTGTCGGATCCATTATTGGTAGCAGATCAAACGGGTGTTCCAGTAAATAATTTTGATGCTTCTATTGCTTGGATGAACCCGAGTAAATTTATGATTGGTTTCAGTTATAGAAATTTAATTCCACAACCTCGTTTCCGTTTTACCAATACTTTGGTCGACCCAATTTTAAGCTTACAAGGCTGGTATAACCAAAATTTTGGAGATATGTCTTTAGAAGGTTTCGCAATGGTAACCACCTCCATCAATACACCAATGAATACCAATTTAGGCATTATGGGGTCGTTTCAACATAAAATTGGTGCAGGCTTTAATTATTCTCCAAACAACCAGGTTGGGGTATTTACCTATATTAAAGCAACCAATAAATTAAACATATTCTATAATTACAATTTGCCAATATCAGACATTGCTAAGGCAAGTAAACAGTCGCATGGAATTGGTATTTCAATTAGAATGGGAAATGAAACAGCTTCATCGGATGCATTTTTCTTGCAACCTACTAATGAAAGTGCTAGGACCAAATTGTTCTAATTCATATAACAAGCAAAAAAAACACGATTGAAATTCAATCGTGTTTTTTTTTGCTAATTTAATTGGGAAAGCGCATGTTTTAATTTTGCCAATAGCTCAGGTATATCATCTTCATTTAAAGTACCAATTGAAATTCTATACCAATCTGTACCCGAAGCACATCCGAAAGCCGTAAATGGCACCAATGCCAACTGCGCTTCCTCTAATAAAAACTGAGTTATATCTGCTGTAGATTCAATTAATTTACCCTGTTTATCCTTCTTGCCTAAAATTGAAATTTGCACCGATAAATAAATTGCACCTTCAGGTTTAATAATTTGAATTGGAAATCCTTCTGCACGCATTGCCTCAATACCGGTGTATAATTTATCAAAACGACTATTAATCTTTAACTTTAATTCATTTAAGAAAGTGTTTACACCAACTTCATCGTTTAGGAAATGAGCTGTGGCAACTTGCTCTGCCTTAGGAGCCCAAGCGCCAATATGACCAATGATACTCTTCATTTTTCCAATAACTTCTGCAGGGCCCATTCCCCATCCTACTCTTACGCCAGTTGCCGCAAACGATTTTGAGATACCATCAACAAATAAGGTATACGGTTTCATATCTGGACGTATGCTCAAAGGATTAAAATGTTCTATCCCATCTGCCATGAGCATCCAATACATTTGGTCGAACAAGACATATAAGGGTTTACTTTTTCCTGCCCGACGTTTATTCTCTTCAATAACTAAATCACATATTTTTTCTAACTCGGCCCTTCTAAACGTTGTTCCAGTTGGATTTAAGGGCGAACACAAAGCCAATAATACTACATCTTTTAGATAGGGTGCCAAACTTTTGGCAGAAGGCATAAAACCTTCTTCTGCAGTTGTTTGAACTTCTATCCTTTGCGCATCTGTAAGATGGCAATAATGGTTATTGTTCCATGAAGGTATTGGATACAGCACAGTATCATTTGGATCAACAATAGCATTATAAATGGCATGAATAATTGGTCGTCCCCCGCTAGCAATCATCAATTCATCATCACCAAAAGCTATTCCTTCGTTTTTTAATAAAAATGCTTTTACCGCCTTCTTTAATTCTGGAATACCATCTGCAGGTGGATAATTGGTTTGGTTATTTTTATAAGCCGCAACAATATGCTCTTTTAGTAAGCTAGGAATTGGAACAATTGAGGGTTAAAGTCGCCAATGGTAAGGTTATATATAGATTGCCCTTCTTTAATTTTTTGGTTAATTTCATTACCGAGTTTAATAATTTCTGACCCTACCAAAGTATCAGCCTTCAAAGAAACATTGCGCATAAGTATTAAATTAATTGAGGGTCAAACATACTTATTTTCAAACTTAAAAATTCTTTTTCTAGGCTTAAATCAGGTGAATTTTATCATATTTTACCTAATAGAAAAGCTTAATAAATACTTGAAAATGATGCCTAAAACTTCAAGTTCGATTCCTTATCTTTGCCACCCATTTTATGATTGCTTTAACGAATATCGGATTTGAATTTGGAGGAAGATTCCTCTACCGCAATGCCAATTGGCATATTAAACCTAACGAACGTATTGGCCTCATTGGGCTTAACGGAACAGGTAAATCAACCTTGTTGCGCATAATTACCAATGAATATACCCTAACCGAGGGTACCATGTCGAAACCCCGAGATTTGTCAATTGGCTTTTTGAACCAAGACCAATTGAGTTTTGACAGCGAGGATAGCATTTTGGAAGTTGCTTTAACCGCTTTTGAGAGACAGCTTCAAATTGAAAAGGAAATAAATGAAATTATTGAATTGCTTGAAACGGATCATAGTGAAGGCACCATTCAAAAATTAAGTGATAAGCAAGAAGAGTTTGAACGCTTAGACGGATACAATATTCACCATAAGACAGAAAAGATTTTAGAAGGATTAGGTTTTACAACCGAACAACTTACTAAGCCATTTAACAAATTTTCTGGAGGTTGGCGCATGCGGGTTTTGCTGGCCAAAATGCTTTTGCAAGAACCTAATTTATTAATGTTGGACGAACCTACCAATCACTTGGATTTGCCAAGTATTGAATGGTTAGAAGAATACTTACGCTCCTACAAAGGAACTGTTATTGTGGTTAGCCACGACAGGTTTTTCTTAGATAAAATGGTGAGCAAAATTGTTGAAGTAAGCATGCAGAAGATTTTTGAATATACGGGTAATTATAGCTTTTACTTGGAATCAAAAGAAGAGCGCATGGATTTACAACAACGTTCTTTTGATAACCAACAACAATTCATAAAAGAACAAGAGAAGTTGATTAACCGATTCAAAGCTAAAGCCAGCAAGGCCTCCATGGCTCAGAGTCGTGTTAAAATGTTAGACAGAATAGAACGCATTGAAGCACCAGACGACGATAACAGAGAAATTAATATTCAATTCCGTGTGGGCGTTCAACCAGGTAGAAATTTGGCAGAATTCCATAATGTTAGCAAAAACTATCCTGGCGTTAGAATTATTAACCATACAGATGCCCGCATAGAAAAAGGCGATAAAATTGCGCTAATAGGTGCCAATGGCAGAGGAAAATCAACCATTCTAAGACTATTGGCTCAAACCGATACCTATGAAGGTGAAATTGTATTGGGACATAATGTAAGAAAAGCATTTTATGCCCAGCACCAGTTAGAGTCTCTTAATATGTCGTATGAGATTTTAGAAGAACTATCCAATTTTGCTACAGACAGAACCGAGATGGAATTAAGAACTGTTTTGGGTTGTTTTTTGTTTGCGGGAGATGAAGTATT
>CANFHJ010000168.1 GCA_947446605.1 Bacteroidota bacterium
AATGCAGATTTATTGGCAAAATTTGACCAGCAAAGTATCAAAGGAATAACCGCAACTTGCAGTGGTTTTTATGCACCGCAAGGTCGTTATTTACGCGCAGGTATTAAGTCTATGGGATTGGTGGAGCGCTTATCTGCTTTAAGAATTGATGGGTTGCGTGTCACTAATTTTGAAATGGAAACTGCTGCCATTTTAGGACTAAGTAAATTGTTTGGCTTTAAGGCCATTGCTGTAAATGCCATTGTAGCCAATAGAATTACCCATCAATTTAGCTCAAATGGTCAAGCCACTATTGACAAAACAATACAATATACTGTAGAAACCTTATTGAAAAAATAAACTAATTTTAAGCTGATATGTCGTCTACCCCAGACCTATTGTATCAAATTTCATTGAAGCTCATTCCAGGAATTGGAGATGTATTAATGAAAAACCTCATCAGCTATTGCGGTAGCGTTGAGGCGGTATTCAAAGAAAAAAAAACGAAACTACTCCGCATCCCAGGAATTGGAGATGTGTTGGCCAATAATATTGTTTCCTATAAGCAATTTGACAGGGCCGAAAAGGAATTGCTTTTTATTGAAAAACATAAAATCAAAACCTATTTTTATTTGGATGGAGCCTATCCATTTAGACTTAAAGATTTGCAAGATGCCCCCTGTCTTTTATTTGGTTTAGGTAATTTTGATACGAACCCACAGCGCATGGTAGGCATTGTGGGAACACGCCGAGCCAGTGAATACGGCAAGCAGTTCACCCAAAATTTGATAGCAGAATTAAAGGAACAAAATATTCAAGTGGTAAGCGGCCTAGCAATAGGAATAGATGGCATTGCACATAAAGCCGCATTGCAAAATGAAGTTCCTTCCATAGGCGTTTTAGCGCATGGATTAGATAGAATTTATCCCAGTCAGCATGAGGCATTGGCAAAAAAAATGTTGAGTTGTGGCGGATTGTTAACTGAGTTTCCAAGTTTAAGCAATCCCGATAGAGAGAATTTTCCTAAAAGAAACAGAATTGTGGCAGGCTTAAGTGATGTGTTGGTGCTGGTAGAAACTGCCATCAAAGGTGGGGCACGCATTACCGCAGAGATTGCAAATTCATACAACAAAGAGGTAATGGCCGTGCCTGGTAGGGTAGGCGATTATTTTTCACAAGGCTGTAATTGTTTGATCCAAGAACACAAAGCCGCCATGCTCACCAGTTCGCAAGACCTCATCAAATGGATGAATTGGGATCAAACCAAAAACAGCAAACCAAGCATTGATTTATTTCAACAATTGAATGCAGATGAATTGGTATTGGTGAATTTTATTCGCGCCAAAACACGCGTATCACTTGATGATATGGCCTTTGAACTCAATGCCGACCCAGGCACAATGGCGCTTAAATTATTAGAGCTCGAATTTGCAGGTTTTGTGAGAACCTTACCGGGCAAGCAATATGAGTTAACCTAAGATTAATTTTTACTTGCTGTTTAAAAAGCCATCTTTGTGGTGCTATCAAAAAAACAATTTTCTATGAAAGTTAAATTTAGTTTCCTTTTGCTGCTTTTTGTTTGTCAATTCTCCTTTGTAAATGCGGGAGATAAAAAACCTAAAAAGCCTAAACACGTTATTCTTCTAATTGGAGATGGCATGGGTTTGGCGCAGATAAGTGCTGTAATGGTTGGATATGAAGGTAGGAATGCCTTTGCCCGGTTTGAGGTAATTGGTTTGAGCAAAACCTCCTCAGCAGATAATTATGTTACAGATAGTGGTGCAGGCGCTACGGTTTTTTCGATTGGAAAAAAAACAAAAAATGGTGCCATTGGCGTTGATAGTGCAGGCAAAGAAAACCTAAGTTTATTTGAAAAGGCAAAAATGCAAAATTGGGGAACCGGTGTGGTAGTTACTTCATCCATTACCCATGCAACGCCAGCCGCTTTTTATGCGCATGTAGCTTCAAGAAAATCGGAAGAGGAAATTGCAGAATTTCTTATTCGTAGAAATTGTGATATTGCCATTGGTGGTGGTAAGAAATTTTTTACCCAAAGAAAAGACCAAAGAAATTTATTTAGTGAGCTCAATGAATTGGGTTTTACCATTGCAGCAGATTCAAGTTTCTTGAATATTGATGCTAAAAAACTGGTTTATACTTTGGCCGAAAATGGCATGAAAACCATGGAACAAGGTAGGGGCGATTATTTATTAAAAGCCTCTCTATTGGCGCAACAGAATTTAGAGAAATATTATGGCAATTATTTTCTCATGATTGAAGGTTCGCAAATTGACTGGGGTGGACATGAAAACAATTTTCAATACATGCGCGCTGAATTATTGGATTTTAATTCAGTAATTAATGCTGTATTGGATGCTGCAAAAGCAGATGGCAATACTTTGGTTATTGTAACGGCAGATCATGAAACCGGCGGATTAAGCATGATTGAAAACAAAGAAAATATAAATACCTATTTGGTAAATTATGCCACCAAAGGTCATAGTGGAATTATGGTGCCAGTATTTGCATACGGGCCAGGCGCAGAAGCCTTTGCGGGTATTTATGAGAATACCGCTATTTATGATAAATTATACCAATTAATGTTTAACAATGGAACTACTAAAAGAAGGAAATAATACTTGGTTTGTAATAATAGGTTTGATCCTATTTGCCTTACTATTGATCTATGTGATATTACCCAAAACCATCAAGAATTATTCTGCAGAGAAAACCTTTAAATTGTTCCTGTTTTATGGAATGATGGGCTATTTGAGTTATGATTTTTACCTCAAAGAGAAATATGGATACATTCCATTTTTTGTAGTAGGAGCAGCAGTTTTCACCTATTTGGTGGCAATTGCAAAGCGGAAATAATTACTTCTTACAAAGATCCAAAAGGTCGTGGAAATCTCCTTTAAATACATTGAAATCCACATCTCCTCTGATTCCTTTAACATGCCCGTCTTCATTGTGCTGCCAGAAGTTCCATTTTTTAGTAAGGCGGTTTAAATCATCGGTAGCATAATGTGCAATCCAAAGTGGATATTGAGCAAATTCTGGTCCGCTAAAATAGTGGCGATAGAATGAATAGCTGGTATAAAGGATAGGCTTCACACCGTAATGTTTTTCTGCTAAAACCAACCAACGCTTCACACTTTTCTTTAAGCGCGCAGGAGGGCAACTGCCTCTCATTTCAATATCTAAAACAGGTGGGAGGTCTTCCTTTTGAATTTTAACTATATTCTTAAACAAATTAAATTGTTCGTCGGCAGTTAAATGCGGGCGAAAGAATTGGTAAGCACCACGCAGCATGTTATTTTCTTTTGCAAGGCGCCAATTTTCTTGAAAGTAATTGTCTCTCACAGAACGCCCTTCACAAGCTTTTATAAAGGCAAAACTGATATCAATATCGTTGGAAGTATGCTCACTTACAGATTCCCAGTTAATTTTCCCTTGGTGACGAGATACGTCGATACCATGTACTTCATAATCTGGCGGAAGCCAAATGCCAAAGCCAGGAAACCCAATTTTCTTAGATTTATTACATGAAAAGCCATTCGCATTAAAAGGCGGATACCCAATAAATAGCAGGGTAACGGCGGTTACAATCGCTAAGGTGATGCCTCCAAATAATACTTTTTTACGCTTCATTATATTTAACATTGACTTTTACAAAGTTAGCGCAATTTTAAAAAATGTTCATAAAATGTGCGCTTCTCATGTGGGAATCTCTGTGCATAGGGGCTAAAACTAGACACTTGCACAAATGCTAGAGATTTAAGTATCAACGCATAAATATTGAAATTCGCGTAATATTCAAAAATATTTTTTTCAAAAAGGGAATTTGATATATTTGCAGCCCT
>CANFHJ010000169.1 GCA_947446605.1 Bacteroidota bacterium
CTGTTGCTAAAAAGCCTGTTGCTAAGAAAGCTGTTGCTAAGAAAGCTGTTGCTAAGAAAGCTGTTGCTAAGAAAGCTGTTGCTAAGAAAGCTGTTGCTAAGAAAGCTGTTGCTAAGAAAGCTGTTGCTAAGAAAGCTGTTGCTAAAAAGCCAGTAGCTAAGAAAGCAATCGTTAAAAAACCAATTGCCAAAAAGCCAGTAGCTAAACCCCTTAGTAAAAAAGCGCCTGTTAAACCTGTTGCAAAGAAAGTTGTAGTTAAACCTATTGCTAAAAAAGCAGTAGCCAAGCCAGTTGCTAAGCCTATAGTTAAAAAAGCAGCTGTAAAAGTTGTAGTGAAACCTGCTGTAAAAACAGTTGTTAAACCAGTAGCCAAGCCAGTTGTTAAAAAAGCGGTAGTAGTTGCGCCTAAGAAAATAAATGTTGCGCCTAAACCATTGAAACCAGTGGTTAGTAAAACGCCTGTATTTGAAGAAAAGCACGATGATACCAATGCAGCTACAGCAGAAACACAAAGATACAGTGATGCAGATTTGGCCGAATTTAAAGACCTTATCAATAAAAAATTGGTTGTTGCCAAAGAAGAATTGAATAACCTTTTGCAACAAATGCAAAGCCCAGGCATGAATGGTGGTTCTGAAACCGACAACTCTTATAACAAATTAGATGATGGTGCTTCTACCTCAGAAAAAGAATATTTGAGTCAGTTAGCTGCCCGTCAACGTAAATTCATTGAAAACTTAGAAAATGCCCTTATTAGAATAGAAAACAAAACTTATGGTATCTGTAAAGTTACTGGTAAATTAATTTCAAAAGAGCGTTTACGCGCCGTGCCTCATACAACTTTGAGCATGGAAGCTAAACTTCAACAATATAAATAAGTAGTTTCTTATCCCATTAAATCCCTGCCTTGCTTTTGCTCGGTGGGGATTTTTTTTTACCCAAACACTGGTTTCGTTTTTTTTGCGTTATTACTATTTTATATGGATAAGCCTTCCATATTCTTTACTTTTGCCTTAGAATAAAACACATGAATTTTAAAAAATACAGCGCCCCATTTGGCATCTTATTGTTCATACTTGCCATCGATCAATATTTTAAGTTCTATATCAAGAACCATTTTTTCTTAGGTGAAGAACTACCCATTTTTGGCAATTGGTTCAAATTGCATTTTACCGAAAACTATGGAATGGCCTTTGGACTTGAATTTGGCGGAAAAGCTGGCAAAATTTTCTTAACTGTATTTCGAATGATTTTTGTGGGCGTAATTGGCTATTATGTAAAAACGCTCATCGACAAGCAAACCAATAAATGGTATGTTTATGGCTGGGCGCTTATTATTGCAGGTGCCTTGGGTAATATCATTGACAGTATTTTTTATGGTGTTTACTTTGGCTATGATGCCTGGTTTCACGGGCGTGTGGTAGACATGCTCTACTTCCCATTAATTGAAACCACCATCCCAGAAAACTGGCCTTTTTGGGCTGGCGAAGATTTTGAATTCTTTAGACCTGTATTCAATATTGCGGATGCTGCCATTAGCATTGGCTTTGTAATTATTCTATTGCTTCAAAAAGCGGTTACCAAAGAAGAAGAATTGGCCAGTGCCAAAACTAAAGAAGCTTCTTCTATTGCTGAACCAACAATTGAAGAAGCTTCCCATAATTTATAGCAACTAGGTTCGGTTCGAACCTAATTGATGATATCAAAGCCACAGTAAGGCACCAAAGCTGCAGGAATTCTAATTCCTTCAGGGGTTTGGTTGTTTTCCAATAGGGTTGCTAAGATTCTTGGCAAAGCCAATGCACTGCCATTTAAGGTATGTACCAATTGGTTTTTACCTTCTTTGTTTTTGAACCTACATTTTAACCTGTTTGCTTGGAAGTTTTCAAAGTTTGAAGTTGAACTTACCTCTAACCAACGACCTTGTGCTGCACTATACGTTTCAAAATCATAGGTAAGGGCAGAAGAAAAACTCATGTCGCCACCGCAGAGGTGTAAAATCCTATAAGGCAATTCTAATTTCTCTAATAAACCTTTTACGTGAATTACCATTTCGTCTAACAAAGCATAAGATTGATCTGGATGTGCTATTTGTACTATCTCTACCTTATCAAATTGGTGCAAACGATTTAGGCCACGCACATGTGCGCCCCAGGCACCTGCTTCTCTTCTAAAGCATGGCGTATATCCAACATTTTTAATTGGAAGTTCTTCTTCTTTTAAAATTACATCTCTGTAAATATTGGTAATAGGAACTTCAGCAGTTGGAATTAAATACAAATCATCTACCGTTGAATGGTACATCTGCCCTTCTTTATCTGGCAACTGTCCGGTACCAAAGCCGCTATCAGCATTTACCAAAAGCGGCGGCATTACTTCTTGGTAACCGGCAGCAATGGCCTGATCCAAAAAGAAATTGATCATGGCGCGTTGAATTCTGGCACCTTTACCTTTATAGACTGGAAAACCAGCTCCAGTAATTTTTGCACCCAATTCAAAATCAATCAGGTCGTATTTTTTTATCAATTCCCAATGCGGCAAAGCATTTTCACCCAATTCTGGAATGGTACCATTTTGATAAACATTAATATTTTCTTCAGCTGTTTGTCCTACAGGAACAGATTCATGCGGCACATTGGGAAGCGTAACCAACAAATCAAATAATTCTTGATCCAATTGTTTCGATTTTTCTTCAAAGCTTTTGCCATTTTCTTTCAAGATAGCTGTTTGGGCTTTGAGTTCTTCGGCACCAGTTTTATCGCCGCTTTTCATTAACTCACCAATTTTCTTTGCCAACAAATTAGCTTCAGATTGGTTGCGTTCCATTTCGCCTTTAGCCTTTCTACTTTCTTCATCAATAGACAATACCGCATCTACGGTTTCAGCGTGTTTGGGATTTTTTTTACTCAATCGGTCTTTAGCCTCTTGGCTTTGCTCGCGCAGGTATTGTAATGTTAACATGGTATCAAAAACTAATTTCCACAAATATCTGAAATTTGCAACGCATTTTTTGAAAAAAAGCCAAACAACCTTATTGTACAGCAAGCGCCATTCGAGAGTACCTGCCGAAGTACTCATCGTGAACTTGCCGAACCATTCACAAAAACCGTCATGGTGAGCTTGCCGAACCATTCATAAAAACCGTCATGGTGAGCTTGCCGAACCATTCATGATAGTTAGCACTAAACCCCTAATCCCACCATGTTTTGCACAACAAAATTATTTCAATAAATTATAAAATGAACACGCAAAAAAACACCATGCATTTACATTTTAATATGCAAAGACAATTCATTTTATATTGGAGTCACCAACAACCTTGACCGCAGATTTATTGAGCATCAAGAAGGTGCAGATCCGCGTTGTTACACATTAAAAAAAAGACCATTACAATTGGTTTATTATGAATTTCACCCAAACTTCGAATCTGCATTTTTGAGGGAAACACAATTAAAAAAATGGTCCAGAGCAAAAAAGGAGGCATTAATATCGGGTAATATAGAAAAACTTAAAGAGCTATCAAATGGAGCTAATCAAACCAAGATTTGATAATTTATCTTAATAACAAAAATGGTTCGGCAAGCTCACCATGACGGTTAGGAAAACAGCCGGAGGGTACAAAAAAACGTCATGGTATACTTGGGAACCATCAATAACAATTTACCTCAATACAAAAATGGTTCGGCAAGCTCACCATGACGGTTAGGAAAATAGCCGGAGGGTACAAAAAAACGTCATGGTATACTTGGGAACCATCAATAACAATTTACCTCAATACAAAAATGGTTCGGCAAGCTCACC
>CANFHJ010000170.1 GCA_947446605.1 Bacteroidota bacterium
AGGTAGGTATTGAGTGCATCGGAATAGGTTCCGCCTACATAACTACCTTGCAAACTCATAGCAATTTTTTTATATTGGTAATTAATGCCGAACCGATGAATTTGTTGAGGAGCATTTTCTACTTTTTTATTGCTGAGATTTTTTGTGGGATCGGGATTAATCCATTTATTGTATATGGGGTTTTGTAAGGTGGAAGAAACATATATCGACCAATTGCTCCATGCTTTATTTTTAATAATTTGGTTCATGGAAATTTCAATATAGGCTTCTATACCTTTATTAATGGATGAACCAATATTTGACCTATATACCTTGTTGTTTATAGCGTAGGATCCTATTCTGTTGTCATATAATAGGTAGAACAAACTGATATCGTATTGGACAATTTTTTTAATGTTACCACGTGCTCCTAAGTCTAAATTATATCCTTTGGCATCTTTTAAATTTTGGTCAATAGAATCTGTACTAGAGCCTGGGGTTAAATCTGAGAATTGCACTGGCCTGTATGCTTGTGTGGCATTTGCGTATACTTGGTTATTGCTGTTTAGTTTATATTCCGATCCAATACCTAAGAGCATAAAATTTCTATTACTTTTGCTCAGTGGATTGCTGAGGGTACTGGTATATTTTCCTTCTGAAGTATTTTCTAGGTGTTCTAATCTAAAGCCAGGTGAAAGCGTCCATTTGTTGGTTAGTCTAAATAATTGTTCTGCAAAAACAGCGGCGTTCATTGTACTAAATTCTTGGTCTAGTAACCTTTCTTCATTGGTTACTGATAAATTATAATCTATGCCAGTATTTCCATGTAAGTTTCTATAACGACTGGTATTGCCTTTAAATAAGCGCATGCCAATGGCTAGGTTTTGTTTTTGTTTGCCTATGGTGTATGAGTACAAATGGCGCAATTCTAACCCCATATTTTTGTATACATCCACATCTATTCTTCGTTCGTTGTATTGGCCGGTGCTGCCGTTGATGGAGTCTGCTTGGGTAATGGCGTTTAAATTTCCAATGCTGTTTCTGAATCCTAGCAAACCAAAAACTTTGATGTTCATTTGGTGTTTTGGATTGATGTAATAATCCATTATTACCGCTGGTAAATTCCAATCAAGGTTGAACCAATTTCTAGCCCTTAAAGACATTTTTGGATCGACCCGAAATAGAGAATCTGTTAAGCCTCCTGGTTGATGCACCAATTGATTCATTTTGCTAAATTCTGTGCTTATTTTTATTTTCTTATTTAGTTGGTAGCTTAAATGTATGTAGGCATTCACGGTAGTATAATCGTTGTTTTTGCGCCAACCATCACTTCTTCTGTAATTGATATTGGCATAATAACTCCATTTGCCGCTTTGTCCGCCAATGGCATTGAATGAACTATACATGTTATTACTTCCAAAGGTTTGGGTGCTTTCTAAACCAATTTTTTTCTGCGTGATAGATTGTTTTTTGATATAGTTCACTACACCTCCAAATTGAGCGCCATATTGTATAGAGGCGGCACCTCTTATTATTTCTATTCGGTCTAAAGATTCTACAGATGGGGTATAATATGCTTCTGGATAACCAAAAGGGTCGGAAGCAATATCGTATCCATTTTGGCGGGTATTAAATTCCCACATCCTGTTTGGACTTAATCCTCTTGTAGCTATGCCCATTTGTACACCGCTGCCATCGCTTTCCCAAACTTGCACGCCGGGTACTTTGGCAAATATTTGGCGACTGTTGTTCTGCGCTAAATTGGCAGTTCCACTATTGAGCCTGAGCACTTCATTTTTCTTTCCTGCGTAAATTACATTGTCCCTAATTTCGGGCATGCGTTCAATGGTTTTGATAATTGCATTTTCGCTGATGGAAAACTCCTTTAGTTGAATGTTTTTGGCAATAGTGATATTACCCAAATTGATTTCGATTTGCTCTTTATCTACTGAAAATGATTTTACCAAAATGAGCTGCTCTTGCAGCTGAATGCTCAATTGGTAATTACCCGGTAACACGTTTTTAAAACCAAACTCACCTTTGGCATTGCTGTTTGTTTGAGCACCATTGTTTAAAAACAAAGGAATATTCATTAAGGGTTGCTGGTATTCATCGAGCAATACACCTTTAATTTGACCAAATGCTGTTGCCGTGCAAACAAATAGGAGAATAAAAAGTAGCTTGTAGTATTTCATGCAAAGTAAATTTACTACAAATCTATAATTATTTATAATTAGTCTAAATAAAAATAAAATGATTTTACTCATTAAACTAAAAAAGCCGCATTTGCGGCTTTTTTAGAAATATTAGGGTAGTTTATTAAAACCTATTCGGGTCGTATTCGAACATCATTTGATAGATGGCATCGTAAATTTCCTCTACGTTTGGTTTGCTAAAATAATCGCCATCTGTTCCGTAAGCAGGTCTATGTGCTTTTGCGGTAATGGTTAATGGTTTAGCATCCAGTTGGAAATACCCACTTTGTTTTTCTAAAATTTGTTGCATGATATAAGCACTGGCCCCACCTGGCACATCCTCATCAACTACCACCAATTTATTGGTTTTCTTCAATGATTCTGCAATGCTGTTATGTATATCAAAAGGCAGTAAGGTTTGTGCATCAATAATTTCTAGTTCAATGCCAATTTCGTTGAGTAAAACTGCGGCTTCTTGCACCACGCGTAGGGTCGAGCCATAAGAAACTACTGTAATATCTTTACCTGTTTGAAGTATTTCAGGGATACCCAAAGGAACAGTATAGCTACCAATATTATCTGGCATTTTTTCTTTCAGGCGGTATCCATTTAGGCATTCAATTAACAAGGCTGGTTCATCACTTTGCATCAAGGTTTGGTACATACCAGCTGCTTGAACCATGTTTCTTGGCGTTAGCACGTACATTCCTCTTAAGGCATTTAATATCATACCCATTGGCGAGCCAGAATGCCAAATACCTTCTAAGCGATGACCTCTGGTTCTAATAATCAAAGGAGCTTTTTGGCCACCTTTTGTTCTGTATTGCAAAGTAGCCACATCATCGCTAAGGGGTTGAAGGGCATATAATAAATAATCTAGGTATTGTATTTCGGCAATTGGGCGTAAGCCTCTCAAGGCAGTTCCTAAGCCTTGTCCTACAATGGTTAATTCACGGATACCGGTATCAAAAACCCTGCCTTCGCCATGTTTTTCTTGCAAGCCAGCGAAGCCTTGGTTTACATCACCAATTTTTCCAACGTCTTCGCCAAATGCCATTACACGTGGGTCTTTGGCCAATAATTGATCAAAATAGGCAACTAAAACTTCCCTGCCATCCACTATTTTAGAATCCTCAGAAAAGCTAGGCTTAATTTCATTTACGCGCAGTGCATTGCTGCTTGATTCACTGTAAAGGCTGGAATTATAGCGTTCTGCATTCTCCTCACTGAATTGGTTTTTCCAAGCCAACAATGCTGTTTTAGCCGAAGAATTTTCTTTGCTGGTTAAACGCAATGCTGCATGCATGGCTATCCCAATATCTTTTCTAATTGGTTCGGCAATGGCTACAATATTTTCTTTAATTTTTAAGAGGGCATCCTTTTGTGCACTGCCTTCAGCCAATTGCTCTAGGTGGTTAGCCAATGCTTGTACCTCTATTTTTATTGGATTGAGGTAAGCTTCCCAAGCATTTTTCTTAGAAACATTTACCTGAATTTTTGCATCGTTTTCAATGGCATCTAAATCAGCTTCAGTGGCTATATTGTTTTTAACAATCCATTCTTTAAAGCGTTTGATACAATCGTTTTCTGTTTCCCAATCTAGGCGTTC
>CANFHJ010000171.1 GCA_947446605.1 Bacteroidota bacterium
CAAGTACTAATGATAAACGACATTTCATCTTTGAAACCAAATTCCAAGGATTTGTCAAATTCGTCTAAAATAAGGGTATGTACTTTGCGTAAATTCAAACTTTTGGTGCGTATATGATGCGCTATTCTACCTGGCGTTCCAATAAGCACTGCAGCAGGTTCTGTTAAACTGTTTTCTTCGATCCGAACCGAGTGACCGCCATAAAAGCAATTCACCTTATAATTGGTACCCATTTGTTTGAAAACTTTTTCAATTTGCAATCCCAATTCACGTGATGGAACTAAAATTAATGCTTGAACATTTGGAATCTCTGGACGCAATAAAGGCAATAATGGCAATAGAAAAGCCAAGGTTTTACCCGATCCAGTTGGTGAAATAAGGGTAATATCTTTGGCTTGAGAAACAGCCTCCAAACTGGCTTTTTGCATTTCATTGAGTTCGCTGATATTAAAATGCGAAAGTATTTTTTGGTAATCCATAAGGTATTGGCTGATTTTTGAAAGCTGCAAATATAGGCTATTCTAAGCAATAGCATTGGACATCCTCGTATTGAAGGCTTTACAAGTGGGCAAAAAGCTAAATCAAACAAATACCTCCCATTTTATTTATTTTTAGTAGTTTGCAAGTCTAAATTTTACGAGATGAGAACCAGTAATAAATACGCGCCCATTCCAAATACCTTGTTTATTGAAAACAGAAAGAAATTTACTGCCCAATTAAAACCCAATAGCATTGGTATATTTCATTCAAATGAAGAACATCCTTGGAATGGTGATGCCACACATGCCTTTAAACAAAATTCAGATTTGTTTTGGCTGAGTGGGATCGACCAAGAAGAAACTATTTTAATGTTGTCGCCCGATTGTCCGGTGGCAGAATACCGTGAAGCTTTGTTTATTAAACGCACAAGCGAAATGATGATAGTGTGGAATGGCTATAAACTTACTTTAGAAGAAGCCAGCGCGGTGAGTGGCATTAGCAATGTGTTTTGGTACGATGAGTTTAAGGTAAAAGCCCATTCGGCCATCAACTATGCACATAACATTTATTTAAATTTAAATGAAAACGACAGGGCGGTAATTGCCACCCCCTACAAGGATTTACGCTTTGCCAAAGAAATCAAAGAAAAATATCCATTGCATGAATTTGAAAGAGCTGCTCCCATTTTGCAACGCTTGCGTTCAGTAAAATCGAGTATAGAATTAGACTTAATGAAAGTGGCAGTTAGCATCAGTGAAAAAATGATTCGCCGTGTAGCAAAATTTGTAAAACCAGGTGTATGGGAATACGAAATTGAAGCAGAAGTTATTCATACTTATTTAAGCAACAGGGCACGCGGGCATTCATTTAGTCCTATAGTGGCAAGCGGTGCAAACTCTTGCATACTGCACTACGTAGACAATAACCAACAATGTAAAGATGGTGATTTATTGCTCTTAGACAGTGGGGCAGATTATGCAAATTATGCCAGCGATATGACCCGTACCATGCCAGTAAATGGTAAATTTACACCACGACAAAAAGCTGTATACAATGCTGTTTTGCGCGTAATGGAAGCTGCTAAGAAATTATTGAAACCAGGCACATTGCTGATGGAATACCATGTGCAAGTGGGTGAATTAATGGAAAAAGAATTGGTAGATTTAGGCCTAATTACCCTACAAGATATTGCCAAACAAAATCCAAAATGGCCTGCCTATAAAAAATATTTTATGCACGGAACCAGTCACTTTTTGGGTATAGATGTGCATGATGTTGGCATGCGCTATGAGCCAATGCAGGCTGGTATGACCTTCAGTTGCGAACCTGGAATTTACATTGCAGAAGAAGCCATTGGTATTCGTTTGGAAAATGAAATATTAATAACTGAAAATGGCTGCACAGATTTAATGGCGCATATTCCAATAGAAGCAGGTGCCATTGAAGACTTAATGAATAGCTAAGTGATAGATACCCTCCTGTTTGATATGGATGGGCTCATGGTAGATTCTGAGCCCTTTTGGAAAATTGCCGAGAAGCAGGTTTTTGGTGATTTGGGATTAAACCTAAACGACGAACTCCTTCGTCAGGTAATGGGTTTTAGGTTAAACGAAGTGGTGCAGCATTGGTACAATTACCAAGCTTGGTTGAACCCAAATTTCGAAAAAACAGAAAACGATATCATGGATTGCATGGTAGAATTTATGCAAACCGAAGCCCTTGCATTACCAGGTTTATATATTGCTTTAGATTATGCCATAAACAAGGGTTATAAATTGGCCGTAGCATCCTCTTCTTCCATGCGATTAATTGAAGCAGTAATAAATAAATTAGGAGTAAAAGAGCATTTTAAAGTATTGCATTCTGCAGAATTTGAAAGCTATGGAAAACCACATCCAGCTATCTTTTTAACAGCAGCAAATAAATTAGGTTCGAACCCAAACCAATGCCTTGTATTGGAAGATAGTGTAAATGGCGTAATAGCCGCAAAGGCAGCTAAAATGACCTGTGTAGCCATTCCTGAAACAGAGAAAGTTAAAGACCCCAAATTTTCAATTGCAGATTTTCAACTAAAAAGTTTGGAAGAATTACCTAAGCTTTTAGCACAGATAAATAGTTAAATTTTAAGCAACTTTATCTTAAATTATGAATAAAGAAAGATTTTATGAAGCCTTATTGGAAAGCTTACCTGACATGGTTTGGGGCTTTGATAAAGATTACGTTTTACAAGTAGCCAATTCTGCTTTTTTTGATATGCGAAGTACATTGTACAATTCAAATTTAGAAATTGGCGACAGTCTTTTTAAGGATGTAAGTGAGGAAACTATCACAAAATGGAAACCCTATTATGAGCGTGCGGTAAAGGGTGAAAGAATTATAATTGATGATACAAGAATTATCAATAATATGCCGCTAAAAGTACGCTTAAGCCTTAATCCCGTAAGAGATGCAGAAGGAAACCCATGCGGCTGTGTTGGCATAACCTATAACATAAACAGGGAAGCTGAACTTGAAAATGAAATCAAAACTTTAGAAGAAAATTTCAAACAAATTCAAGAATTTAATGGGAAAAATTTGCAAAACAAGTTGGCATCATTTTTCACTTTGGCAGGACAATTAGAATCAAATTTATTTTCGCAAGACGACAAATCTGCCATGCTTTTTATGATTAACCAAGAGCTCGCAATAATTAGCCAGCAATTAGCTGAATTAAATAAACTATTGGAGGAAAAATAGCGTTTTGTAAAAAGTTTTCACAAGGTGTTTTATGACAAAAATATGCGCTTAAAAATGCGTAAATTTTCATACGAATTTTTACAAATAAAACACTAAACAAAACCTATGAAAACAAAACTTTTTTCACTCCTTTTTGCGCTAATTTTATGCGTAAACACATTTGCACAAAGCAGCTACAGTAACCCTGTTGTGCATACCTACAGGCTGAACCAACAAAAATGCACCCTCAAATACCAGACCTGGGTAAGTGGTGTAGAATATGGCGATAAGCACAAGTGCTATTTTAGAATTACCAATACCGGAACTACTGCCATAAAAAATATTTATATCACTGTTGATCCAAGTGAAACCAATTTAAATTCTTCGGTAAGAATCATTGCAGTGATTTACCCTGGTCAGCAAATTGCCACTTGGGTTTATGGCAATTTTGATGAAGGTCAACACTTACCTTTAACCTTACTTTCATTTGATGGCGAAATAGACAATCCAACAAATAAACCTATTGAAGTGATCAAGAAAGAACAAGCTGAGTTTAACCAAGAATTTGAAAAAATAATTTAC
>CANFHJ010000172.1 GCA_947446605.1 Bacteroidota bacterium
CACAATTGCTCACCAGCACAAATTGAATAAGAAAAATTTGGTTGAGGAGAGGTTAAGGTACCATCATCATTCCAGGTTCGTAAAACTGGAGGATTATTGGGAGGACAAAATTTACTGTAAAACTGAATATCCCTTCGGGTAATACCCATAAGCGTAGGCACACCACCTATGGTTTTCCATTGCCTTACTTCAATAATTAGGTTTGCCACAAAGTTTCCCATTGGCCTAAAACGAATATCACCTGTAACGCCATCAATATTGATACCTGCAGGTGGAAGTGCAGGCGGACTTTGAATTGGCGCACTTAAATAGGGAAATGGCACATTTGGACTATATGGCGAAACGTATGGTGCAGAAGCACCGGGAGAAATTAAAGATTGTCCAAATGAATAGCTCAACGAATCCCCATCTGGGTCAATTGCCCCTAAATTATACGTAAAATCTTGCGCCGCACAGGTAACAGCAACGGGGTCGTTTGTAAATGTTGGCGAAGAATTACAGGGAGTTGCACAACGATTGATAATAGCTTCTGTAAAGAAACCTAAAGAAGAAGGATTTGCCAAAGTAGTGATGGCCGTATTACGACAACATGTTTGAAAACCCACGCTTACCAGGCAACAGCTGGCAGGGATGGATTGCAAATTTACACTACCCGTAAAAGTGTATACCTCAATACCGGGTGTAAAAGTTCCTGGGGTTCTTGTTCCACAATTGCTACAAACAGATTTTTCTGTAGCGCATAATTGCACCACATCAAAACCACTCACCGCAGTTACAACAGAAATGCCTTGGTTACCAAAGCCCACACCTGCACAAGGGCTAGGTGGCAAGCCAGCACCAGCAGGAACAGTAGTACCAGTAATAGTTAAGGGTAAGGTACAGGCTGGACTTAAAGATGTTGGGCAATTGGAGCAAAGTTGAATACCTTGACAATCGCGGTAAATTTTAAAGGTTACATTATAAATACCAGGCGTACCACTGCATACGTATGCAACGTCTGAACCAACAACGTGATCTGCCTTAGCTACAGTATTTATAAGCAGAAAGCCAATTAAAATTCCAATTATATGTAAATATCGTTTCATGTAATGTACAAGATTTGGGGCTTGATTACTCAAAGGTAAAACACAGATTCCATAAGATTTTCTTAAGATTTTATATTAAGAAAATATTGGGGAATTGCCAATTTTAAAAAAGCATTGGATCAACCCATAGTAATAGTTTTGAAAGATATAAAAAAAAGCTAAAATAAGCACTAAAAGAAGGTAATTAGATAGTTTTTAGCGAATTTATTGGGCATGATTGAAGAGTGAATTGGGTTTTCAATATATTTGACTTTGATTTAGTACAGCATGAAAGTTTTTAAATTTGGTGGTGCTTCGGTAAAAAACGCTGCAGCGGTAAGAAATGTAGGGGAAGTTTTGAACGCTTTTGAAGGCGAAGAGCTTTTGGTTGTAGTAAGTGCAATGGGCAAAACTACCAATGCATTAGAGCAATTGGCCCTCGCCTATTTTGAGAAAAAAGAAAACAAAAATGAACTTTATAAAGTTGTAAAAAACTTTCACGACGAAATCATTAAAGACCTTTTGCGTGTTGGTTCGGCCAATACCTACAACGATATTGAAAACTTGTTTATTGAATTGGAATGCGATTTAGAAACCATACCAGATAAGAATTTTGATAAAGTTTACGACCAAATTGTGAGCTATGGCGAGATTTTTTCTTCAAGAATTTTGAGTGCGTATTTG
This sequence comes from Bacteroidota bacterium, assembly GCA_947446605.1. Taxonomy (GTDB): domain Bacteria; phylum Bacteroidota; class Bacteroidia; order UKL13-3; family UKL13-3; genus B1. The sequence goes on from CANFHJ010000172.1 coordinate 1,749, forward strand.
AATGAAGCAGGCATTAAAAACAGGTGGATGGATGCGCAAAATTTTATATGTACAGATAATACTTACCGTGAGGGTAAGGTAGATTGGGATATTACCAACAATTTAATTGCTAACAAATTGAAGCCAATTGTTAAGAAACAAATGGTGGTAACGCAAGGATTCATTGGCAAAAATAAGGATAATTTTACGGTTACTTTGGGCAGAGAAGGATCTGATTATTCTGCAGCAATTTTTGCCTATGGTTTAGATGCAGAAAATGTAACCATTTGGAAAGATGTTGCTGGGGTAATGAATGCCGATCCTAAGAAGTTTGCAGATGCCATAAAAATTGATGCAATAAGTTATCCAAAAGCTATTGAAATGGCTTATTACGGCGCTACAGTTATACATCCAAAAACCATACAACCCTTGCAGAGTAAGCATATTCCATTGTTTGTAAAATCTTTTATTGACCCAAGCGCAGAAGGCACTAAAGTAGGTGTAAGCAAAGAGGAAGAGGTACATTTGCCAACTGTTATTTCAAAAGGAAATCAAATGTTATTATCTATAAGTAGTAAAGATTTTTCGTTTATTGTAGAAGATAATTTGAGCAAGATTTTTAGTGCCTTTGCGCAGCATAAAGTAAAGATAAATCTCATGCAAAATTCGGCTATTAGTTTTAGTGTTTGTATTGACAGTGATGCAAAAAAAATAGCGCAATTGATAAAAACATTGGAAAGCGATTATACCATAAAAACCAATGAAGGTGTTGAATTATTAACCATTTCCAATTACAGCGAAAATGGTTTTAGTAGGTTTATCAAAGACAAGAAATTATTAATAGAACAGAAGACCAGGAATACTGTTCAATTGGTTGTAAATTAATGCTAAATTGGGAAATTAGGCAAAGTAAAAAACACAATTGTTCCTTTCCCTATTTCACTTTCAATCCAAATTTTGCCGCTACTTTTTTCAATATACTCTTTACAAAGAAGCAAACCTAAACCTGTACCCTTTTCGTTATTGGTGCCATAAGTTGTAAGATGCTCTTCTGTAGAAAAAACCTTTGCCATAGCAGCTGCATTCATGCCTACGCCATTGTCTTTTATTGAAACAAGGGTATAATTATGCTCATAATTAATGGCGGCAACTTCAATGGTTCCGCCTATGTTGGAAAATTTAAGCGCATTACTTATTAAATTCCTGAGCAATAAATTTAAATGGTTTTTATCCATGTAAACAGCAGCTCTGGTGGTTAAAAAAGACTGAAAATGAACTGACTTTTCTTCAAATGGCACCTTAAACAATTCTGCAATTTCTTGCAGTGGTGTGCGTAAATCAATTAATTCCGACTCACTTTTAACATCATTGAGTTGGTTTAATGACCAGTTTAATAGGTTCTCCAGCGTAAGATTTAGTGTATCTACATTTTTACCAATACTGGCCAAGGATTTCTTGGTATCCTCTAAGGACAAATCGTCTTCTGCCACCCAATGTAATAGTGTACCAAGCGAGTTTATGGGTGTGCGCAAATCGTGTGCAATGATAGAAAACACCTTATCCTTTATTTTATTACTGCGCATTAATTCACCTGCTTGTGCATTGAGCATTGAGGTGCGATCGAGTATAATTTCTTGCTGATGTTTATTGGTATAAAGCAATTCGGCAGATAAATTCTCAACTTCTTTAAATGCAGTAGAAAACAAACGCGTAATAGCAATGGCCTGAACCAAAGCGAAAACAAAAACACCAAGCGGTAAAATATAATAGGAATTTATAAGCAATTGACTGTATAAAACATCATTAATAGCGGCAATGAAAACAAATATAAAGGTACCTCCTACATAAAAAACAAGAGCCCGTTTTTGGATAAATAATTGGAGAATTAACACCAATATATAAGCCAAAACAAAAGAACAAAATATTAAAAAATAGGGGATAATTTCTGATGAAATTGAAACAGGAGCAAAAATATAAAACAAACCAAGAATGGATTGAATGATTATGATGAATCTGGCTATTTTTTTATTTGCATCAAGGGAAAA
>CANFHJ010000173.1 GCA_947446605.1 Bacteroidota bacterium
AAATATTTTCAATTCCTCTTTTTCCATGAAATAGGCCAAAGGATATTCCAAGGTTTTTTCGCCCAATTTAGGACTGTTTTGCATTTGAAAATGCAAGTGCGGTTCTGGCGAACGACCACTGTTACCGCAGGTTGCCAGCAAGGTACCTTTTGTTACAAAATCGCCTACAGCCACTTTAAAAGAATCGCGTTTGAGGTGACTAATTTGCGAATACAAACCATCTAAATGATTTAATACAATTGTATTTCCCCAGTTTCTTTCGGTGTCTACATTGCCTATGCTATTGTCGTCTATATGATTAACAATAGCAAACACATAGCCATCTGCAGGTGCCAAAACAGGTTTATTGTAACAGTAAAAATCTTGTAAATGAAGACCAGGTTCTTTGAATGTTTTTTCCTTTTCGTCAACCACCACAAAATCCAAAGCTTTGCTCCAATCGCCCAAATGCGTAATGGTTCCGTCGTATCCCTGACTAACTTGCCATTGGCCCCAGAATGGCAAAGCAATTTTCTTTAAATGCGCTTGGTTGAACCTAGAAATGGCATTCAAATATTTGTAAACTGTTTTCTCTGCAGAATAATATTGGATTGTAACCAAATGCAAAAAACGAGGCAGCCAACGTTGGTGCAAGGCATATAAAAAGATGGTGGTTAAAATACTAAAGGCCAGGGTGAATGTTTTTAATTGAAAGCCAATAAATAACTTATCAAAAGCTATTTGCAAAAGCATTAAAACCGGCACCAATACTAGGCTCATGCCGTATGAATATTTATTAGGAATTAAGTAAAATCCACCAATGGCAATGGCAAAGAAAATATAGTTGGAGCCCACCATGTTTTGCGACAATTGGAAGATATCTGCACCAAAAACTTGGTACACAAAAAAAGCAAAACTAAAACCCAAAGCTGCCAAAGAAAAAGCGATGCGTGAAAAATATAAGAGTCCTATTGCAATAAGCAATCCACCTAAAACAGAAGGAATAAAAAAGGTTGCAGAAAGGGTTTTAAAAAACACCTGCAACAAAACAGGCATGGGCACTGTATCGAGGCTATGGGTAAAGCTTTGAAAGAAATTAGCTACCGTTGGCATACCACTTTCTGTGTAGCTTAAAGGAACATTTACATGAATGTTTTTTAATTCTGCACTTGCCAAAAATACCAAGCCATAACTCACAAAAAAAGGAAAGCTTAAAAAGGGTAAATGTACTTTTCCAAGGGTGCCTTTGAATACAGCTGTCATTACCAATAAACAAATATTGGCAATAATAAACAAGGCTATAAAGGCAGTATTTACTTCAAATTTATAGGCCAATGCCAAGCCAAAAAGCAAAGCATTGAATCCAAAAATTCCTTCACGTATTTCTTTCCTATCGAAGCCAAAAACGTAGGCCAAAGAATTTACCAAAGCCACAGCAGCCAAGCCAAAGAAGCCCAGTTTTGGGTCGAAAAAAGTAACCAATAAAATAAGGGCAGCAAAGCGCTTATTCAAAGAAAAGAATATTTGGCTATAGCTGTGCAGAAGTGTATCTACAAGATAGGAAGCGCTTATTTCTTTCTTCATGTTACAATTTTTGGACCTGCATCTTACAATTTTTTCAGTAAAGAGGCAAAATTACAATTCAAACTTCTCAAGGTGTTGCGGCAAATGTTCGTATTGCAACATGGTATCCAATGATTCTTTGTGGCGTATTAAATGTACTTTGTTTTGCCCATCAATCATTACCACATTTGGACGCATTTGAATAAACTGCATCCATTGTGTCATGTTGTAAGCGCCTACTTTGTGCACCACCACCTGATCGCCTTTGCTCAACAATGGCAAGTTTACACTTTCACGTATACAATCAATATTCATGCACAATGGTCCGTATACCACCATATCTTCTGTGTGGTGCGAGAATTCTTGGGCAGGAGAAATTTTATGGTTGTACCAAAAAGCGGTAAACAATAGGTTCACACCAAAATCCATAATGGTTGCGCGGCGGCCATCACTCAGGCGTTTGGTTGCTATTACCGAACCTAATAAATAGCCCGCATCGTCTATTAAGGCACGACCCGTTTCTAAAAACAAGGTTGGCAATTCATTTTGTTTGAAACCAAAATTTAGGATCGTGCTAGAAATGGCTTCAGCATAATCTTCCATGCTTGGAATAATATCTGGACCTTGCAAATAGCTCCCTTTTAAAGTATTGGCAGAAGCAAATCCACCACCCAAATCTAGGTATTGAATAGGTTTATTCCATTTTGCTTTTACGTTAACAGCCAAATCGCACAGCTTCCAAGCCGCAGTTGCGTAAGCACTTGCAGTAAGCATATAAGTTCCAATATGACAATGCAAGCCATTTAATTCCAATTCTGGATGGCTCATTATTTTGTTAATGGCGTTCCAAGCCTGACCATTTTCATAGTTAAATCCAAAACGATCCCACATTGGATAAACGCCGGTATCCATGTTTACGCGAATGGCAACAGAAGCTTTTTGTTTCAGCTTTTGCACCACTTCAATGAGCATGTACAATTCATCAAAATGATCGATGTGAATGAGCGATTTATTTTCTATGGCTATGGTTAAATCTTCTTCAGATTTATCTGGACCATTGAAAATAATTTTATTTCCTGGCACCCCATTGCCCAAGGCTTTTTTGTATTCAAAGATAGATACCACTTCTGCCCAAGCACCTTCTTGGTGAAACACTTTACAAACAGCATTGAGGTAATTTGTTTTGTAGCTCCAGGCAAATTGCACCTTTGGGTAACGCGTTTTAAAGGCACGCACCGCGTTTTGGTAGTTCTTTCTAATTTGCGGTTCGCTAATCACAAAAACAGGCGAACCATATTCTGCTATTATTTCTTTAACGGCAACACCTTCAATATGCGAAACCGGCGCATATTCTGTGCGTGTTCCAAATTTATTCATGCTACCGGTATTTAACTTTTGAATAACAGGACGCTCATAACTTAACTTAGCCATATTTTTTTACGTTTAATTTTTTAAAATTTATAATTCACCCAAGGTTGAAATTTTTTCAAATTCCGCTAGGCTTACAATTTGATCAAAAGAGTAGCGCACAAATAATTTTCCGCTCTCATAAGTTGGGAAAGGATTTACTTTCTGACCCAAGGCCATTTTCACCAAAGCTTCTGGGTGGTTTTGTCCGCAACCCACGGCCAAGTATACCCAAGCAGGAAAACGCGGATTCATTTCTAGTAAGTAATACTCCCCTTTTTGCGATTTAATAAATTCCAATTCGCAACCACCGCGCCATTTAGAATTGGCAATTACACGATTGGTAATTTTTATTAATTCTTCATCCAAAAGAGAGATACCTGCCCAAGCTTTTCCCTTATCCGTAATATATAATTTACGCATAGGAACCGCACCAATACAATTGCCTTCTCCATCGCCAATGGCGGTAACATTTACCTCATTGCCCGAAACAAATTCTTGCAGAATAATGGGCAATCCCCACTTATTAGCAATCTTATGAAAATAATTGACGGCTTGCTCTGGCGTGGCGGCAATACTGGCATCGTAGTATTTTCCTTTTACTACCAAAGGGTAGCCTAATTCCAATCCAACTTGCTGAATTTCCGAGGGCGAATAAATCATTTTAGCCTTAGGAACCTTCACTTCATTTTGCACACCAAACTCATACAAAACAGATTTATGACGCGATTCAAATGTTTCCAAATCGGGCATAAAGGTGGCAATATTGTAGGTGCTTTTTAGGATCGAACCTAATTTAATAAAGCTATGTAACTCTG
>CANFHJ010000174.1 GCA_947446605.1 Bacteroidota bacterium
AAGAAACTAGAGGCTAATTCTATATACCGTCCAGCCGTTCATGGGTTTGGCGCCCATGCTTTCGTAGAAGGAAATGGCGGAGGTATTCCAATCCAATACGCTCCATTCTACCCTACCACAATCTCTGTCTTTGGCCAATTGAATGAGGGTTTCTAACAATGCCTTGCCGTAACCCTTGCCCCTATATGTAGGATCAACAAAAAGATCTTCTAAATAAATACCGGGCTTTGAAACAAAGGTGGAATAATTATGAAAAAACAAGGCAAAACCTATAGGTGTATTGTCTTCAAAAGCTAGCAAACATTCGGCTACCGCTTTGGGACCAAAAAGATGGGTTTCTATTTTGGCTGTTGTAGCCTCTACTTGGTGACTTAATTTCTCGTATTCGGCAATGCCTTGTATGAAATTTAAAATAATATCACAATCGGCAGCAGTGGCAAATCTTATTTGAAACGACATATAAAAATTAAATAATGCCGCCTGGGTGAAAATAGCCTTTTAGCTTGCGACGAACTGGCTGCAATGGGTTTCGGGTTTTGCTATCACGTGGAACTATTACTACATCCATTTCAACCAACCAGGTTGTACTATTTATTTTCTTGCCAGAAATTTTGCCATCATACAATTGGCGAATACCTCCATCTAAGCAAAAACAACTGCGTTTAAAGAGCACTTTGTTTTCCTCAAATTTATTGCTACCAAAAGAAAAAGTATTTCCTTTTGGTGGATTAATTTCAAACTCAAAAGTCTCATAATATTCATCGTCGGCAAGCATTTCTACATCTGGTCCGGTATACGCATATTTGAACACCATTTTCTTACCTTTTACATAGCTCACATCAAAGTAAATACTATCGTAAGTTCTTTTCTCAATGCTTGAATTAGCTATATAAACAAAGCGTTTTAAAGCGGGTGTGGTTTTACCTTTACCACCATTGTCTTGACTCATAGCCATCAGGCTATTTAAAAGGAACAATACAAAAACTATTTTCTTCATGTAACAAAAATATAAATAAAATCAGCATTCTTGTTATCACTGCAAAACGCTTTATTTTGCTCTTATGAAAAAGGCAGAAAGATACAAAGCGGTTATCGATTATTTTCTTACCCATACCCCATTTGCAGAGACTGAATTACATTATACCAATCCATTTGAATTGTTGGTGGCGGTAATATTATCTGCGCAATGCACAGACAAGCGTGTAAACATGGTAACACCTGCCCTCTTTCAAGCATTTCCCAATCCGCAAAAAATGGCCGACAGCGATGTGGATACCATTTTTTCTTATATCAGAAGTATCAGTTATCCCAATAACAAAGCCAAGCATTTATTGGGCATGGCGCAAATGTTATTACAAGATTTTGAAGGCAAGGTTCCAGATAGCATTGAAAGCTTAATTAAACTACCTGGCGTTGGCAGAAAAACGGCTAATGTAATTGTAAGCGTTGTTTTTAATCAGGCTGCAATGGCGGTAGATACGCACGTATTTAGGGTTAGCGCAAGACTAGGACTCACTACCAATGCCAAAACACCACTGGCTGCAGAAACGCAATTGGTAAAAAACATCCCAAGCGAATACATTGCCGTTGCGCACCATTGGCTCATCTTACACGGGCGTTATACCTGCCTCGCACGTAATCCAAAATGCGGCGAATGTGGTTTGAAGGAATGGTGTAAAGCTGGCGCGAAAATTGGTAGCTAGCTTCTGGCAGCTGGCTTCTGGCCGCTAGCTTTTTTTTCTTGAGCCAAACAAAATTAAGAAAATATCAGACTGAATTATTTCAACCAACAAAATGCTTTAACAAAAATGCTAGAAGCAAGCTTCTGGCAGCTGGCTTCTGGCCGCTAGCTTTTTTTTCTTGAGCCAAACAAAAAGCAAGAAAATATCAGACTGAATTATTTCAACTATTAAAATGCTTGGAACAAAATGATAGAGGCAAGCTTCTGGCAGCAAGCTTCTGGCCGCTAGCTTTTTTTCTTGAGCCAAACAAAATTAAGAAAATATCAGACTGAATTATTTCAATTAACAAAATGCTTTAACAAAAATGCTAGAGGCTAGAAGCCAGAAGCTAGAAGCCAGAAGCTAGAGGCTAGAAGCTAGAAGCCAGAGGCAAGCAGCTAGCTGCCAACTTAATCTATCTCAAAATAATTAAGATCCTTAGAAAAAGATTCTTTGATAAAAAAGGTGGCAATGAAGGCTAAGGAAATACAAACCAATCCTACCCAAAACGCGGCTTGGATTACCCCGAAATTAATTGAAAGACTTGCAAAACTTAAAGTGATTGGAACTACTGCACCACGCACAAAATTAGGAACTGTATTGGTAACCGTTGAACGAATATTGGTACCAAATTGTTCGGAGGCAATGGTTACAAATAAGGCCCAGTAACCCGTTGCAAAGCCAATGGCAAAACACATGAATTTAAAATAGTTGACACTCACATTGGTATTGAACAAATACACCAAGGTTACCACCACAGAAAGGGCGAGGTAAATATAAACCACTTTCTTTCTGCTTTTCAAAAGCTGACTCAACAAACCACTGCCAATATCTCCAGCAGATAAACCCAGGTAGGCAAACATTACACTGTCTGCAATATTTAATTTTTCTACCAAGCCATGTGCTTCTGCAAACCTATTGGAGAGGTTTACCAATACTCCAACGGCAAACCATATTGGCAAGCCAATTAAAATGCAGGCTAAATATTTTATAAATAAATCTGAGCGTTGGAAAAGTGAGAAAAAATTACCTCTTTTTATTTCTTTGTTTTGGGTTAAGCTTTTAAACATGCCACTTTCATAAGCGCCGGCACGGGTAAGCAACAATAACAATCCCAAACCACCACCTACCAAATAGGTTGTATGCCAGGCAAAGTGCTTTCCAATCATACCCGCAAATACAGCACCCAAAGCGCCAAAGGCCACAATTATCATGGTACCATAGCCGCGGTTTTCTTTCGACATATTTTCTGCCACCAAAGTAATACCTGCACCCAACTCACCAGCCAAACCTATTCCTGCAATAAAACGCATGATGGCATATTGGTTGATATCTGTTACAAAGGCATTCCCAATATTGGCTAAGGAATACATAAAAATAGATCCAAACAAAACGGAAACACGTCCTTTTTTATCGCCCATAATTCCCCAAAGTAATCCTCCAAGGAGCATACCCGTCATTTGCACATTGAACAAAAATATTTCATTAGTTTTGAGTGCCTCACCAACAAATCCGAGGGCTTGGAGACTTTGGTTTTTCACCACATTAAAAACAATGAGGTCGTATATATCTACAAAATAACCTAGAGCGGCTACAACAATGAGAAGATTTACATTCTTATTTTGATTCATATGAGCTATTAAACAATAGCAAAATAAGAAAAGCAGTTGGAAATGAAAACAGAATTAATTTTGAAGCAAAAAATTACAAAGCCAAATAAGTTAAAAAGGTGGCCAAATATTTTTCATCTACCTCATCAAAATGATTAAAAAATTGGCTGTCTACATCTAGCACCGCTACCAACTCATTTTGTGCCGAAAATACGGGCAATACAATTTCCGAATTGGATGCACTGCTACAGGCTATATGTCCAGGGAATTGATGCACATCAGGAACAATAATAGCAGATTTACTTTCCCAAGCTTTGCCACAAACACCTTTACCAAAAGAAATACGTGTACAGGCAACAGGACCTTGAAAAGGACCTAAGACCAGCTCATTACCCTTTACAAAATAAAAGCCAACC
>CANFHJ010000175.1 GCA_947446605.1 Bacteroidota bacterium
GAAGAACGCTTGTACAATGAGTTGGTAACCTCCCTGGCAGAAATTGTTAGTATAATACAAAGCAATGCGCAAATTATAGGCAGAATAGATTGCCTGTTTTCTTTTGCGCAATTGGCCGAAACCAATAAGTATTGCCAAGCAGAATTGCACGAAGGTTTTGAGCTTATGCTCAAAGATGCGCGCCATCCGGTTATTGAAAAACAATTGCCTCCCGGCGAGCCTTATATTGCCAATGATGTTTTTTTAGACAAAGACACCCAACAAATAATTATTCTTACCGGGCCAAATATGAGCGGTAAATCTGCCATATTAAGGCAAACAGCCTTATGTGTGCTCATGGCGCAAATTGGATCCTTTGTACCAGCCGCTAAAGCCCAAATGGGAATAGTAGATAAAATTTTTACCCGTGTGGGTGCCAGTGATAATTTATCATCGGGTGAAAGTACTTTTATGGTGGAGATGACAGAAACCGCCAGTATTCTCAACAACCTTTCGCCACACAGTTTAATTTTATTAGATGAAATAGGTAGGGGAACTTCTACTTATGATGGTATTTCTTTGGCATGGGCTATTACAGAATACCTCAATTTGCATCCGTATAAGCCTAAAACTTTGTTTGCTACCCATTACCATGAACTGAATGAATTAGAGCAGCCAGGCAATGGTATAAAGAACTTCCATGTAAATGTGAAGGAGCAAGACAATAAAGTTATTTTCTTACGCAAGTTAAAACCAGGAGGGAGCGAACACAGTTTTGGTATTCACGTGGCCAGAATGGCGGGTATCCCTAAAACCGTTTTAAGCAGAAGTGATGAATTGCTTAAAGAATTGGAGAAAGGCAGGGAGCAAATGAATGCAAAAGAATTGGGTAAGGTAAAAGTGAGTCCAATCCAATTAAACATGTTTCAAATAGAGGATCCTGTTTTAAATGGCATCAAAGAGCAGTTGGAAAACCTCGATTTAAATACCGTTTCGCCCATTGAGGCCTTACTAAAGCTCAACGAACTCAAAAAACTATTTGAAAAATAAGGCTATTTTGGTTTGAAAATCAGCAGCTAAGTACTTTTTTTACTTTTTTTATGCGAAAGACTTGCAAAAAAAAAGGTTCTTTCGTACATTTGTAATCCCCAAAAGGGATATTTACTTGGGTTTTGGCTCATTTAGATACATGCGAGAGTAGCTCAGTTGGTAGAGCGCAACCTTGCCAAGGTTGAGGTCGCGGGTTCGAGCCTCGTCTCTTGCTCCAAAGAAAAAAAGTTATAGGCAATCCTATAACTTTTTTCTTTTTGAAAAAGTGGTTTTGTTTTCGGATAAAGCCACAGAAAATGTTCTTTTCTTGCTCGGGTGGTGGAATTGGTAGACACGCAGGACTTAAAATCCTGTGTCCTTTAAAGACGTGCGGGTTCAAGTCCCGCCCCGAGTACAAAAGCCTTGTAAATCGTATGATTTGCAAGGCTTTTTTGTTTTGGTTCGAACCGAGTATTGCGCTTGGGGATTTAGCCTTCAAGCCTATAAAGGGCAAAAAGACAAATAACTTAAGACGTTTTGTAAATTTAACTATTTAGCAAGCTCCTTGGCGTGGAATACGTTTGAAAATTACTTTGCCATCCTGCGCTATATAATCGCCCGCAATAATGGGGCAGGCATACTTGGGAGCATAAGATTGATGATGACTTCTAATAATTATTTTATCGTTTACTTGTAGTTTACGCAAGGGCTCGTAATCTTTTATACTATTGCTGGCATTCTCTCTGCCAAAGCTAAGAATATATTCTTCGCCATTAATTTTTACCATTATTCCGAAACCTAATCTTGCCCCTGGGGGAAGGGTTATGGAACTTACAATGCCCTCCATATTTGAGAAATTCTTGATGGACTTTCTTATTTTAGCCATACTGGCATGTACTTTTTGGCCTTCAGGAGACGCTTCCCATTTTCTAAAGTTGGCTCCTTCTGGACTTGCTTCCCATTCTTTGATGGCTGCATTCTTTTCAGCAGCTGTGAGTGGTTTTGGGATTGGTATTGTATTAATTTTACTTACACGATTTGCATATAATAACACACCTGTTAAAAGCAAGGTAAGGAGCGTTGCGTAAAGGAGTTTCTTCAATTGCTTTTTTTTTGATGATAAAAATGTAATTATTTCTGATGTCTTTTCAAAATTAGCAAAATATTTTTAGGTTTCTTGTGCTACTAACGGTTTGCGTTTAGGCGATGTTGCCTTGTGTTGCGCCTGCGGCAAGGCAATATTGCTTACACGCTGTTATAAGCTGCCTTTCTTATCGTTCTCGCCATTTGCTTTCTAATCCCATAAAATCCTCCAAATGATAAACAGAGTCGGAATAAGCGAAAAGAACAGTTCGGTCATCAACGATTGTGTATTTTTTCCTTTTTTCAACCGGCAACTTTTGTATATCGGGAAAATATTTTAAAGGGACAATAATCATACGACCATCTTCAAGTTTCAGTGAAATTTTCCCAACAATATCGAAATTTAATTTTTCGATACAAATTTTGGTATTTTTGAGTGTAGTTATCATTTATTTTAATTTTATAGTGGTTATTCTTTGACCATTTTTTACCTTATTAAATGATTCAACTAGTATTGTTTGATTCTTTTTAATCAAACTAATTGCTTGATTTAATTCCTTCTCGTTTAGTGTACCTTTTTCAGCAACTTTAAAAGTCTCCAACCAAATTTTTGCAGAACGTTGTCGATTTCCTTTTTCTTTAACAATATGCAAATGCGGTGGCTCATTAAGCGCATCGTAGGCGAAAATAAAAAAAGTCAGAAATTTATAAATAGCAATTTTAGGCATAATTAAATATAGATTTTAATTTTCAACTTGTCAAGTTTTATTTTGTGGTTGCATATAACGGTTTGCAGATTGGCGATGGGCGGGCTTTTCTGCATCCCGATAGCTATCGGGATTAGTTCGGAGAACTGAACTTTCTGCTACTACAAAACTGTCAAGCGGAGCCGAAACCCCGCCTATTGCCAATGTGCTGTTATGCCCAGTATTTAAATTGATCTATCATAAAGTTCCTTCCATCGAAGGTCAGTCTGTTGATCAACCCAATGTTTTGTTTTATATCCTCCATTCCTTACATTTTGATTAATAAATCGACCAAGTCCAGGAGTATATTGAATAGAATTATTTGTGTTTATATTTGCATATACACCATCAGACAGTTTAAAGACACCATTTAATCCCTTGAATGAGAAGCCATCTATGTTACCTGATGGAACTTGACCATATTCAAGAACAGATAAACCGCTGTTTTCGCCGATTATATAAACTTGTAGATTGCATTGGTTTTTAATTAACCGACCTCCTTTTGCAACATCAATTAATTGTAATGCTCCAGCTATCATTGTCCCAATACCAATAAATCGGTAGTTATTATTGGGGCTCAGTGCTAAGGTGAACCCTAAAATTGACCCTATAGCAGAGCGAGTGTAAGGGTCCACGTTTGATTCAGTTAACTTTAACATTGAATAAGACGTCCCAGCTGAAATTGCTGTTATTGTTTTGTTTTTCATTTTTTCTTTTTGCCACTAAAATTAAAAATACTTTGCCGAATATAATTTATGACAATTTGTCTTAATATTGGGCATAACTAGTTTATACAAGCAACAAACCTTCTCCTATATACCCAAGCTTGCTTGTATTGGGGCAGTTTTGTTTCCTTATTTAAATCTAAAAATAAATATACAACTTTAATTA
>CANFHJ010000176.1 GCA_947446605.1 Bacteroidota bacterium
ATTTGCCGCAATTGGGTTGCCAAATAACCTGGCGCATCCTCTTGTTCCACCTGCCCATGTTTTACTTGCTTTATCACACTCATATAAAAAACCTGCTGGTAAACCATTCATGCCAACAATAGAGGCAGAATCAATTACCGCATTGTAAACATTTCCATTATAAGTAATAACAGTATCTCTTGGGATAAAAATAGTTGCTACTTGAGAATAGGGTGTGCCCACAATTGCATCGGCAATATTTGCAGGCTTAATTCCAGGTTTTGTAAGTGTAATATCTGGAATACATGGTTGCGCAAATCCTTTTAAAATAAAGGCGCTTAACACAAAAAAGAAGTATATTTTTTTCATAGGTTTAAATTAGTTTTAGGTATGCTTTATTCAAATATAGGACGAAAATTAAGCATTTTCATCTTCCATGGAATTCTTGACAATTACCTGATAAAGGTAAATAAATATAAAAACCAGTCCAATGCCAAATAAACCAAGGGCTGGAAGCTTTCCATTAAAATTGTAAAACTCTGTAAACATCCAACAAGAGTTGGCGCTGATCCAACATAAAACAGAGAGATTTACCAAAAAAGCCAGGGGCTGCTTTCTGGTTTTATAGCAAATATAGATGGCCATTATTATGGCAGGAAAGAAGGCAATGGTACCTGCAATTTTCCATTGCATGAGCCAACAACTGTCTTTAATAAGCCATAATAAAATATGGAAATTCTCGAAGTGTCTGATTTTTGAAAGCGGATTCATTGGCTACAAATAAATAGAATCACAATTCTAAAAGCAAGATTGGATAAGTGGAAACGCATCTTCTTTCTTTTCGATCCAATGAATAAATATGCCTGCTTTTTCCATTTTTCTAAAATAAGTCATTTGCCTTTTTGCAAATTGTTGAATGGCAATTCCTAAATGTTCAATCATATATTCCCTGCTCATTTTGCCTTGTAAATAGTCGCTCACAAATTTGTATTCCAAACCAAAATACACAAGCTTTTGGTGCGTAATTCCGTCTGCTAAAAGCTGTTCCACCTCTTCAATTAAGCCATTGTTTATCCTTTGTTGTAGGCGCAATAAAATATTTTCTCTTCTGTTTCCTAATGGCGGATTAAGTCCAATTACCAATGGTTTGATGGGTTGTGGTGTTCTAAGAATAAACTCAGGATGAACAAATAAATACTGCAATATTTCTATGGCACGAATTGTCCTTTTTCTTGTGCTGGTATCTGCTAATAATTTAAAGGGATGTGCTGCTTGCTGCTCAAATATTTTCTGAATTTCAGTATCGTTTTTTACCTCTAACTGCGCTCTTAATTCGTGCAAATTTGGAACGCTGGTATAGGTAAAATCTTTCATAACTGCTTCAAGGTATAAGCCACTTCCGCCGCACAATACAGGTATTTTATTCTTATTCCTTACAGCCTCAAATGCCACTTTAAAATCCGCTTGAAATTGGTGTATGGCATAAGGTTCATGTGCATCAATGATGTCAATTAAATGATAATTAACAGCAGGTTCTGTGAGCGAATATTCATGTAAATCCTTCCCCGTACCAATATCCATTTTTTTGTATACCATGCGAGAGTCTATGCTCAGTAATTCACCCTTCCATTTTTGGCAAATTTGAATGGCCAAGTTTGTTTTGCCACTGGCTGTTGGGCCTAGTATACAAATGGAATCGTATGGTTTTTGTGTGTTCAATAGTTGCGTAAATCTAAAATAAGTTTTTTGCTTCCCAAATGTGGAACCTTGAGTAATTGTTGGTTCGAAGCTAAATTATTTTCTTTACTTCTTTGGTGTGTGCTTGGATCAACATAGCTTTCAATTTCTAACACTTGCCCATTTTCTTTAAAGCCAAAATCTAAAAAGGCCTTGCCATCACCCCAATTTAAATCTATGTAAGTCATCAAATGTTGTACGTTTTTTTCTTCAATAAAATGTTTCAATAACTTGTTTAATCCACCCGTTACAGTATAACCCAGCTGATTAGAAAATCGTATCAATTCATAGGAGCGGTAGTAAATTTGCCCATCTGTCATTACCCTAGATTTGCTAAAACTTATGGCGGCTACCAATTTGTTTTTGTAAATTAAGCCATATTTATGACCCGCAGTTGTGCTTTGGTGCAAATGGTTTTTATTAAAAAATGCATCTGCATTTATTTTATCTAGCTTAACAATTTGGCAAGCACGTGCAGCAATGGTTTGGTTCGAACCTAAAATACTTTGAATTTTATTTTTATAAATTTCTGTTCTGCTTTGCCATAAATCCTCAAAAATATGCAATGTTTTTTTACTCGTATTTGGAGCGTCATTAATTGTTTCTCCATAGGAAGAATAGGGGTGCAGGAATAATATAAAATTCTCTCCTTCTATTTTATCTGCAGTAGTTTTTATGGAAATTACCTTTGGAGAAATCTTTAGACAATCATTTATAAAATTTAATACCTCAGAAGGAAAAGTTTTAGCCACGGCACGAAGTAAGAAAAAAAAAGAGAATTAATAAATTTTATATACCTTCGGTTAAGTTACTATAAAAATCGCCCAATTTGAAAGTAAAATTAACCCTATTACTGGTTCTGTTATTGTTTGTAGGTTTAAACAACAATGCAAACGCTGGTATTCCATTTTTGCAATTGTCAAAAAATGAGAGCATACTTTTAAATAAAGATGCATGGAAGTTTTATTTTGGGCATACCTATGAAGATATTTGCAAGGATAAATCCCTGGTGGGACAGGATGTTTTGCTTCCAGATTCATGGAAGAAGCATGGTTGTCCCGCTAAAGGTTATGGTACATATATTTTAAAATTTAGGCATGATTTGCCCTTGAATGAACTTGTTACGCTTCATCTTTTAACCATTGGCAGTAATTTTGATTTATTTATTAATGGCACTAAATTTAATTCTGTTGGCAAGTTTTCTGTAGATGCAAACAAGGCCATTTCTGATTTTAAACCAGGCTTGCATTCGTTTGAAATAGTAAAAGACACCGTTGAAATTGTTTTGCAAGTTTCAAATTATGAGTATAGAACAGGCGGTATATGGTTTCCGCCAAGTATTGGAAAACATAATGCAGTTGAATTAAATTATTTGAAAGCGATTTTCCTTGATTCGTTTTTATGCGGAGCATTATTAATAATGTTTGTTTATTTTTTAGCTTTTTATTTTGTTAAAAAAGACCAAAAAACATCCCTCATGTTTGCCATATTGTGTTTGTTTGCTGCCATAAGAATTGCTACAACTGGTGAAGTTTTATTTAGACAAATGGGCGTTTCTTTACCTTGGGAAATATTGGTTAAGCTTGAATACCTTTCTATAGCCATGATGCTGCTTTTTGGCTATTTATACTTGATTAATTTCTTTTCCCTTGATGCAAATAAAAAAATAGCCAGATTCATCATAATCATTCAATCCATTCTTGGTTTGTTTTATATTTTTGCTCCTGTTTCAATTTCATCAGAAATTATCCCCTATTTTTTAATATTTTGTACTTTTGTTTTGGCTTATATATTGGTGTTAATTATCCAATTATTTATCCAAAAACGGGCTCTTGTTTATTATGTAGGAGGTACCTTTATATTTGTTTTTATTGCTGCTATTAATGATGCTTTATACAGTCAATTGCTTATAAATTCCTATTATATTTTACCGCTTGGTGTTTTTGTTTTCGCTTTGGTTCAGGCCATTGCTATTACGCGTTTGTTTTCTACTGCATTTAAAGAA
>CANFHJ010000177.1 GCA_947446605.1 Bacteroidota bacterium
GTGCACATACCCTTGAATATACCCTCAAATTTAAACACAAGGAACAAAAGGGTGCTGTGCGTTTATTGGCCTATTACAATTTGGCAAATATGGGTAGTTACCAGCAAGGAATCATAAGTGGTGATATTAGCTTAAGTAGAAGTTACCAAAACCACAAATATGGATTTTGTTTAAACAGTGAATATGAATTCTCAAAACATATAGGTTGGTTTATGCGAGCAGGTTGGAATGATGGGAAAAATGAAACTTGGTGCTTTACTGAAATAGACCAATCGTTTAGCACAGGTGTGCTCATTAGAGGCTACCATTGGGAAAGGGAGCAGGATAATTTAGGATTGGCAATAGTAGTTTCTGGCCTATCCAAATTACACCGAGATTATTTAAATGCAGGTGGAAGTGGCTTTATGTTGGGCGATGGAAAATTAAATTATGCCAATGAAAAAATGTTAGAATGCTTCTATTCCAAAGAAATGGTTGCAGACCGCATGTATTTAACAGGCACATATCAATTTTTATTGAACCCAGGATACAATGCAGACAGAAAAGGACCTGTAAATATTATTTCTGCGAGGGTTCATTTTAGGTTTTAGGTTTTGTTTGTAACGCCGAGCCAAAGCCATAAACCTTATTATCTTTAAAGAATTTGCAAATAACTTGCTTTAGGTTAAATTTGGCTTTTGATGAAATTCCATATCATGTATTTTAAAAAATTGACCATTGCCTTTTTGGCAATAATGTTTCATTCATTTGTATTTGCGCAAGGAAATTACTTCCAAGTAATTAGTTTGCAAATGGAAAATAATTTTTCCTTTCCAGTTTTTAGCTCAAAAAAAGATTCTGTTTCATGTAAAAAAATTAATCAGTTTTTGCAATTATCTGAATTGGAATTGCTGCATGGCTATGAAAAGAAAAATCCATTTGAAAGAGTTGCCATAGACCCTGTAAATCCAATACCTGGAAAGGAAATGATAAATTACAAGGTACAAAGAAACGACAGCAATTTACTTTCAATTTCATTTGCGCAATCCTATTGTGGAGCAGGATGTACTTATTGGTGTAGTTATTATAATTTTAACCCAGCTACGGGGGAAGTAATTTATTTAAAAGACCTCTTTACTGAAAAAGGATATGCCACATTTACCCAAAAGGTATTTGAAAAAAGAATGGCCAGCTTTTCGGATGAAAAAAAGAAATTAGACAGCAACCAAAAGGCAGATTTTGAAGCAGTACCTGCCTGCTATAAAACAGACCCCATGCGCGATTATTATATTTCAAATGATACTTTGTTTTTAGACAGAAGTTTGTGTTTTGCCAAAAGCCTAAGTACCAGTGAAATTAACCCACTTACCGCAATTCCGTGTAAAGAACTAAAGGAATTTCTCAACGAATATGGCTTAAAAGTAATGTTAAATAGAAAGGGCTTTATGAAAATTTACCAATCAAATCAATTACCACAATTATTTGAAGGTACAATTGGTTCGCATCAAATTGTTTTTATTCTAAATTTCTTGGGCAAAGAAAACATCAGTGGTATTTACTTCAACCTAGCTACAGGTAGAAATTTTCAATTGCGCGGAAAGTTTATTGACAACAAATTACAATTCACCGAATACAATAATATTAACCAAGAACAAGGTTTTATTGTAGGACAATTTAGTGGTGCCGATATTGTTGGGTATCATTTTAACAAAGACAAAAAGGAGCCGATTGGATTTCAAATTCACCATTAAAAATTAGCTTAATGCTTACCGTAATTAGATCGGTAGGATACCCTAGCAAAGTAGTTTTTCCAATAATTTTACTTTGATTTTCAAATAATTATGTGTTAGTTTTGATAAAACACCTAATTCATGAGAAAATCTTTTACGCTTCAATTTATTGCATTTACCCTTTTTTCATTTTGCTTTTCAGCGCAAATAAAGGGTCAGACATTACAAGGTTACGGCGCTAATTTAATTAACAACTTAGCACCGCGAATACCCGTATTTACAGGAGCAAATGGCCTAAAAAAATCGAGTTCATGTGGAGGTGATACGGTGAATTACACCTTTAATAAAACCACTATTTTAAATACTGTTTCTTTAAACAATGTTTCCAGTGCCAATTCATTTGCGCAATGGTATCCAGCACCACAGGCAATTACAGTTTCTGGCTTTGAATTTTTTGCCTGGCAAACCGCTATGAGCAGCGCGGTGGTTACACTTACATGCCGCATGTACAATGCCGGAATTGATTCCATGCCAGTTGGTACTCCGCTGGCAAGTGTTACTGTAAATGTAGATTCAACATTTGGTGGTGGAACCTTAACCACACTTAGAAAGAAAGCAATTTTTCCTGCACCAATAACCACATCCAATAGCAATGGATATGTTTTAACTGTAGAAACTTCTTCTGGAATAAATGTGGCGGTAGTTACAAATTCTTGGACGGCTACTCCACCCAATGGAAGAGCCGAATGGCTTAGCTCAGTAAGGATTGGCACTAGCTTTATTCGTTCCTACAATATTAATATCAGCGGCATTATTTTCAATGCAGATTTCATTATGCAGCCATTTGTAAATTACAATTTAAATGCCGCCTTTACCTCTTCGGCAAATTGTATGGCAACGGGAATTCCCATGACATTTACCAATACTTCTAGTCCGGTATTGTTTAATAAATTTTATAGTGTTCGTGCCTTTTTTAATATTCCACAATTTAGTTGTATCTGGGATTATGGCGACACCACCGGAATTTCCTACGCTGTAAATGGAGCCAAAACCTATAATTACAATACTACTTATAGGGTGAGACTACAAGACACCTTGTATGGATGGACAAATGGCTGTGGCGATACTTATTACAAAGATATTTATCAAAGTCCCGACCCAACAAATGCAAATAACAACAGTCCAATTTGTGCTGGTGGAACCCTAAAATTATTTGCAGACAGTGTACCTGGCGCGGGTTATTATTGGACAGGACCAAATGGATTTACCTCTACCCTTCGCAATCCTGAAATACCTTCTGCGGGCTTAGCTGCTTCGGGATTATATTCGGTTCAAACCGTTATTGCACAATGTTCTTCAAGCGTTGCCACCACTTATGTTTCTGTTACAAATAGTTATTCGGCAAGTAGCAATGGACCATTATGCGTTGGGCAAAATTTAAGTTTAAATGCAACTCCAATTACTGGTGCAACATACGCTTGGGTTGGGCCAAATAGTTTTACATCCTCTTTAAGAAATCCAATACGTAATACCATTAGCAAAGCAGATTCTGGAAATTACCAAGTTACCATTTCTTTGGCAGGCTGCGGCATACTAGGTCCATTTAATACTTTGGCCGTAATTAATGATAATCCAATTTCGCCTACTGCAGGGAACAATGGCCCACTTTGTGTTGGACAATCCTTAAATTTAACAGCATCAGGTCCTGTTGCAGGAGTCTATAATTGGTCGGGCCCTAACAATTATAACGCAACACAGCAAAATCCTGTTAGAACAGGCGTTAGTGCAACTTATGCAGGATCTTATTCGGTTGTATTAACACAAAATGGATGCAGCAGTGCGCCTGCAAGTACAATTGTTGTTATCAATTCTATTCCAACAGCGCCTTCCGCAGGCAACAATGGACCATTGTGTTCAGGACAAACATTGGGTTTAACGGCCAGTTTAATTTCAGGGGCCAGTTATGTTTGGTCGGGACCAAA
>CANFHJ010000178.1 GCA_947446605.1 Bacteroidota bacterium
TGTATGCTGACTCAACTGTATGCTGATTCAAAACTCCCCTCAATACCCAAACAATCAGCACTATTGAAAAAATATTTCAATAAAATGCTTGTATTTATTGCATAATTCCCAAGAATTCTTATTTTTGCCCCTCCTAATACAATAGGAATCGGGGTGTAGCGTAGCCTGGTATCGCGCCACATTTGGGATGTGGAGGTCGTAGGTTCGAATCCTGCCACCCCGACAAAAAAAAGCTCAACAGTAATGTTGGGCTTTTTTTGTGGGTAAAGTTTTAGTTAAATTTAAAACGAACGAACTGCTCTAAAATAACTAGAAGATAATTTACCATTAGAATACCCTATACTGCCATTTGTAAGATTTTGACACCAATTAAAAGAATCATTATATTCTGAAGATGAATGGTATGTATCATTGGTAAATCCACCTATTGCAATTCTATTTAAATAAAGTTTATTTAACTCATCCTTACTTGGTAAATACCAATCCGAATATAGACCAACTACTAAATCGTAACAAACTTTTGCGGCGCAATCTAATTCTGAACATTTACTAACAATGGTATTTGTATTTGCAGCACCAGTTCCCAAATTAATACTAGTATTCATTAAGTTTGGATAACAACCATATTTATTTGGTCCTAAGTTATTTGGCGAAACAATTAACCCATGCATTACACTTGCACTGTATCCAGGATCACCTGATTGAAGAATATATGCAACTTTCCCTCCTTTATAGACATCCCCTATATGAAGGGTTGTTGTAGTAAAAGAAATAGAATTACTGTAGTTAGTTCCAAAAAAATTAGTAACATAAGCTCTAACATAATAGGTAGTACTGTAATTTAGGTCACTGATAGTACTAACAAAGTTTGAAGTGCCTGCTCCATCAGAAGTTTTATTGTTTGCGATGGTTGGATTCGGAGAAATACCCCAACAAAGTCCGCGAGCCGTTATTGGATCACCTCCATCAGAAACAATTGTTCCTCCAGAAGTGGCAACACCAGCTCCAATATTAGAAATCGAGATAATATTTACAGTTGCGAAACCCTTTTGGGTAGTAAAACTTACAATATTGCCATAGCTTACACCTATCGAATTGACAGCATAGGCACAAGCATAATAGGTAGTAAATGGAGCTAAGTTTGTCAAAGCGCTTACAAAAGAACCAGTTCCATTACCATCCGAAGTTTTACTATCTGAAATTGTTGGAATCGCATTTGTGCTCCAACAAATACCTCTTCCAGTAATTGTACTTCCTCCATCGGAGGTAATATTACCGCCACAAGAAGCAGAAACATTTGTAATATTTGTAATAGACAAAGTACTCAAAATGGCATTTGACTTAGTGGTGGTAAAGGTTTTCACATCACCATAGTTTACACCTTTCAAATTAATTGCATAAGACCTAACAAAATAGGTTACATTAGGTGACAACCCAGTTATACTGCTCACAAACACGCCAATTCCAGTTCCATCTGAAGTTTTATTATCATTTACTGTTGGGTTATTTGTGGTACTCCAACATACACCGCGAGCCGAAATACTTGAACCTCCATCCGATAAAATTTCTCCACCACAAGTGGCAGTAGTTGAAGAAATATTTGTAACGGCTGATGTACTTATAGAACTATTTCCAATTTGAGTTGTAAATTTCTTTACATCACCATAACTGGTCCCATTAGCATTGGATGCATATGCCCGTGCATAATAAGCAGTATTAGGCAGCAAGCCTTGAAGGGTATCAGTAAAAATACCCAAGCCTCCTTTGTTAATTGTTTTGTTATCCTCCAATTTAGGATCTGGATTTATTCCGTAACATAAACCACGAGCCGTTATTTCTGCGCCTCCAGATGCAATTACATTTCCTCCAAAAACAACCGAACTTGGACTAACTGTTAATACATCTGTACCTGATTTCACAATTGGAAGTTGATCGTACTTATTACAAGCAAAAAGTAAAATAAATACAAATGAAATGCTAAGTATACTTTTAAATTTTTTCATGTTTAATTTTGATATGGTAAAAACTGCTAACACTATTTTTTAATTAAATATCCTAAACCTGCTGAAATACTGAAGTTAGTAGTAGCCTGACTTAACAAATTAATTTGAATAGCTGGTCGAACAAAGGCAAATGTGTTTTTATGAAGTATCTTAAAATTCAAGAAAACTGGCACATTTGAATAATTCAATTTATCACATAAAACGTTATTGCGTCCATCCAAATTTGTTATAACATTGCTCATAATGAATGAATAGCCCGTTCCAATAGATGCATTAATTTTCCTGTTTTGATAGAAACAATTTCCAATTGTAAATGAAAAGACATTGTTTTTGAAATTCAAATCAATTCCATCATTAACCACAACACTATTGCCCATATTGTAATTAAAAGAAAAGAGGAAGTTTTTTCTTGAGTTGATGTTTTTTTGATATTCAAAACTTAAACCATAATTTGAATAAGTACCATTTGCGGCAGGACGTGTTACACTCATGTATTTATAAGAGTCGAGCAGATTATTTAAGGCACTTGCCCCAAAAAATGATTTGCCATAATTCCCACTAAAAAACAATAAATCATTAGCTGTGATTTCTTTTAATTCATTCGCACGTAAATCATTTTTCCGCTTTTTCTCCTCCTCTAACTGTTTTTTTCTATTGGCTAAATCTTCTTTATATTTTACTTTATTAGCCTGGTATTCGTCGTCCTTCTTTTTTAGTGATTGCTCTAATTCCAGTTTCTCCTTTTGCTTAAGCTCCTCATGTGCTTTTTTATTCTTTTCTTGTTGAATTGCATTATCATTTTTTTGGCTTTCAACTTTATCAACTTCTACAGAAACTATTTCAGCATACTTAAACTCTACTATATTGTCATTCTTAAGTTTAACCTTAATATAATTATTGGGCTTTATATCTATTACAATACCATTGATGGTATAACCATTTTTCAAATGCACCTTCACGGCATTATTTACTTGCTGTGCTTTTGCCATAAATACAAAAAACAAGGCAAAAAGGGCAATGAGTAATCTTTTCATATATTATTATTTTGTAAATTCAACAATATCTGCAGTTATGGTAACCTTTGTTTTAGAAGCTAATAACAAAAAGCTGTATTTAAAATCAACACAAATATTTGCATAAGCTTGATTATCCTTAAGGGGATAATTTTGAAACATATTTGTTTTTGCCTCTGCAACCAGTGCTTCGTTTTTCATACCACCAAAACCCAAAAATTTGCTGGTTTCAGCCTCCCCTTTTACCAAAGAGATATATTTGAAATTTGGAGAACTTAATGAAGCAGATGAAATAAAATTACCCATGTGGGTAGCACAACTTGAAAAAAGGGCTGCAATAACGAATAATCCGAAAATGATTTTTTGCGTTTTCATAATTTAAGTTTTTGTTAAAAACATTAGTTATGAAAAGCGTAAATAGGTCAACAAATTTTTTGACGAAATTTCAACATACGAGCACATAGAGATTTAAACCCCTATAAATCAAGAGGAAAAATCATACTTAAAGAATATGAATTCACCCCCTACCCCTTCATAAACCTATCCAATTGCGTTATTTGTTCTGGGTTCATTTCTTGGCGTAGAATGGTCTCATGCTCCAAGATAAAATTGTTTAATTGACCACGTTTCATTTCTAAGGTATTGATGAGTTTGCGACGTGCTTCATAA
>CANFHJ010000179.1 GCA_947446605.1 Bacteroidota bacterium
ATCATTTGCAAAAACGACTCATGCGTAAAAGAATTTGCATTGTCCATTTGCTGGCTAAAATTGTATTGGTATCCCGGTTGATATGGGGCATCGTTTCCAAATATGCGCAGCATGTTTACATCCTGGTTAACTGTAATACTTCTGAGCATAGTTGCAGTAAGCATCTTTCCTTTTTTAAAATCGTAACTGATTTTAAAAAAACCACTCCAACGATTGTCTTGAAAGGGAGTTAATGATGTAGCTCCTAATCCTTGCTCTCTTAAAAGGGATGAACTAACTTGGTTTGCTGGGTTTTTATAAAATTCATCTGTGAAGGCCGCTCTTAAGGCCACATTTACTTTTAACCTACCGCCTAATTTTTCTTTAAATATGGGCGAACCAATATTCATTTCAATCAATTGGCTGTTCCATGAGCTGATCCAATTTTTGTTGAAGCCAAAATTGTCTCTTTTATAATTGATACCTATATCAAATTTATTTCCTGCTGTTTTTGTTTTTGCACTAACTACCCCTGCTGTGGCATCACCAATTTCTGCACCAATACCACCTGTTGTAATTTCAATTTCTCCAATAGCATTTGCACCAATATCTAAACCAAAACCTGTTCCAGCCATTGGGTCGGTAACAGAAACACCATCAATATAGGTTCCGGTTTCATAAGTACGACTACCCCTAATACTAACGCCTGCGGGAGATTGTATAACACCTGGTTGGGTATTGATAATTTTTTGCAATTGTCTAGCAGGTGCTAATTCAATATTTTCTTGAGAAATGGTATTTACGCTTTGCCCTTTTTCAATATCAATCAGAGGCTTTTTACCAAGAACAACTACTTCATCAATATTTGCGGTGGCTTCTTGCATTTGGAAGGTGCCCAAATCTCTTTGTTCACCTGCTTTTAATTTAACACCCGTTTGAATAATTTTTTTATAGCCAATATAGGACAACTCAATTGAATATTCCCCGGGCTTAATTCCCCTAATAGTGAATTGGCCATTACCATCAGTAGCGGTTCCCAAAGCCGTACCTTTTACAAGTACAGTAACGCCAATGAGCTCACTTTGGTCTTTTTTATCGAAAACTTTGCCCGTTATCTGTGCTGTGTTTTGCGCCAAAAGGGTAAAAGGGAAAAATATAAATAAGTATAGAAATATTTTTTTCATTAATATTTTCTGCTGCTTTGGAATTGCGTAATATGAAATAGTTTGCCAAATTAATTCAAATTGGGTTAAAAAACACGGCTTAACATAATGTTGTTGGAAACTATAAATCTATTTAACATCAGATTAGTGTAAAATTATTCAAGTAAATTGATGTAAAGGCCAATGTTTACAGGCAATCGCATTAAAATGAATTAAAAAAGAGTTAAAATCTTCAAATTTGACTTTTACTTGTCAGTCAACTTATTAACTTGCATTTTCATAAAATCAGAAAAATGAGAAAAATTTTCCTCCTTTTAGTAGTCTTAATTGGGTTTAATAAAGCTTTTGCCCAACAAATTCTTACCGAAAACTTTAATTATACCAGTGGTCAGGCCCTAACCGCCAATGGCTGGACCTTAAATGGCTTTCCGCCCCAAAATCCAATTAATGTTGTTACACCGGGATTAGGATATACTGGCTATGTTTTGTCAAATGTGGGAAATGCCGCTTATGTTAACGCTACCGGGATGGATGTTTACCAACCAACATTAACCAATGTTTCCAGTGGAAGTGTATATGCTTCTTTTATGACAAGAATTGATACTGCCCGAACCGGAGATTATTGCGTTGGTTTATTAAGTTCAATAAATCCCAATACTTATTTTGGAAGGGTTTATATTAAAACTTCAGCTGCTGGTTTCTACCGCATTGGAATTTCAAAATCAACCGATACCACTGTATACTCAGCTGATTCTTTTCCTGTTAGAAATGTTGCGTTAATAGTAGTAAAATATTCTTTTGCGCCAGGTTCAGCAACCAATGATTCAGTTTCATTGTTTCATTTTACAAGTGGTTTTCCTAGTTCCGAACCAATTGCTTTGTTAAAAACAAATGGTAAAGGATCTCAAGATGCCACTGATGTGGGGCGTTTTGCTTTGAGACAAGGAACTGCAACCACTTCACCAAATTTTGCGATAGATGGTATTCGCATGGCTCAAAATTGGAATGATTTAAATACAGCAACCGTAAATATGCCAGGTAAATTGCAATTTTTATTTGTAAACACAATTACCACTACAAGCGCTAAAATTAATTTTGTAAAGCCTGCTAATTATAACAGTAGCTTGCATACCATTTTAGTTTTTCTTAAAAAGGGAGCTACAATTGCGCCAGGAACGCCCACAGCAAATGCGAGTTCATATTTAGCTGATACAATTTTTACAGGCGCTGGAACGCCATACCAATTTGATACAGCAAAATGTGTTTTTAATGGTGATACTACATTTGTAACAGTGGGAGGCTTAACACCGCTTACGCGTTATACTGTTTTGGGATTTGCCGTAAGTGAATCAGATTCATTATATAGTGCTGCAACCACCACCTCCTTTACTACGCTTTCAACCGCGCCATCTGCTGCATTTGGAGCAAGTTTTGTAGCCACTTCAAAATATTCTGCACGCGTTAGTTGGGTGAAAGGTACAAACTATGATCCAATCAATCATACGCAGGTTGTATTTATTAAGGAATTGCTTCCCATTACAACGGGAATTAATAACATGAATCCTAATTTAATATTTGCAGATACTAATTTTAATGGTATCAGTACGCGTTACCAATTTGATACCGCTGCGCGTTGCATTTATAATGGTGATTTAACTACCGTTAATGTATCTGGATTAAAAGCTGGAACGCGCTATTATATTATGGTTTTGGGTGTAAATGTTTTTGATTCTGCTTATTCTGCGGCATCTATAGCTAATGGCACAACACCAACCGGTGGCCCTGCTGTAATAGTAAATCCAAGGTTTACAGGTAAATTGGAAAATAACTCAACGCTAACTTGGGTTAAACCTACTGGTTATGTTGATTCAACATATACCGTATTAATTTTTATGCGAAAAGATACTATTAATCAAGTTTTCCCTTCACCTGTTTTAAATCCAATTAGTTATTTGGCTGATTCTAATTTTGCACACAATCCATCACGTTTTGAAAATGATACAGCTGCAAAATGTATTTATAATGGCGATGGAACCAGCATGGGAATTACCAATTTAACAATTAATACCAATTATTATTTCTTGTTTTATATTGCTAAAACAGATTCTGGCTTGTATTCATTGTCTACTATGCGCAATGGCAGAACAATGGTGGATTCTGCAACCCAACTTAAATTTACTGGAACAACTTCAACAACGGCAACCATTAGTTGGACCAATCCTGCTAATTTTAGTGCACAATATACCACCATGGTATTTGTTAAAGCGGGCAGTGCCACCAATGTTGGAACGCCAACCCGTACTGTAAACAGATATACTGCAAGCGCTAACTTTGGTGCAGGTACCAAATACCAAAATGATACACAATCGTTTTGTGTTTTTAGAGGAAATACCAATACAGTAAACATTACCAATTTAATATCTGGAATAGATTACTACGCAACTGTATTTATTGTGCGTACTGCAGATTCTGTGTATACAAGATGGAATAC
>CANFHJ010000180.1 GCA_947446605.1 Bacteroidota bacterium
AATGATTTGTTAAAGGTGCCTATTAAACTCTTATTATTTGTGATATGTAAATCATAATCTGTAATAACAAACCATTTCTTTGTTAAGGGTTCTGTATAGGTTAAACTACCCCCAAAACTATTGCCATTTTCTTCAATGTTTTTAAATTGATCCAATGCTTGTTCACTGTTAATACTGGAGTCGCCATTATAGTAGCTTGTATTGGATAGTAAAAAGCTTTTGCTAAAACTTTGGTTTATTTTCTGGTCCCATTTGGCCGAAATAGTTCTGCCCGTTTTTTTAAATTTCTTATTATATAAAATAGAATAAGTAAACTGAAGCGATTCGCCTTTGCTGTTATTGGTCCGTTTATTTTTGTTCACCAATTGCTTGTTACCATTATAATTCTCTGAAGAAAATTCATTTTGTTTATCAAATATATTTTGAACCAAATCGGCTTTGATTAAAAGGTTGCTAAGTGAGTCTAATTTGAAGTCAAGTTTGCTGCTAATAGTATTGCTAATTTTATTATTGGTAGCTGTATTTATTTGGTTGTTAAAATACTCCGTATCAGGCAAAATGTATTGCGTGTAATTCTTGTCGATGCCCTTTATTAATGATTGGCGGCGTGTTGCTGTAAAATTAACTTGGTCTTTTTCCTTGTTAAATTTATTGGTAAAAAAGCCCCCTAGGTAATTGGTTTGTGGTATTCCATTTCCATTAAAATCATTTGGGTCGGAATTAAAATAAGAATACATATAGCCATTGGCTTCATCAAATTCTACATTGTTGCCACCCATGTATTTTTCACGGTCTTGCCAGTCTAAACCAGATTTATTTGTATTGCTAAAAGTTGAAAATACAGATACCTTTCTCTTGCCTTTAAAATTATTAAACATGAATTCGTTTTCGAACCTATTTTCTTGCCCAATATTGCTCTTCACACCACTTATTTGGTTATCGAGTTTAGAGCCTATTCCTCCTTTTACTTTGCCGAAATAACCTTTTTTTGCAGCCTCTTTGAGGGTGAGGTTAATGGTTTTTTCTTTGGTGCCATCTTCAATTCCTGTGAAGGCCGCTTGCTCACTTTTTTTGTCGAAAACCTGCACTGTTTCTACGTTTTCAGCCTTTAGGTTGCGTGTGGCAACGGTTGGGTCGTTTCCAAAAAACTCCTCTCCATCTACTAAAACCTTTTTTACTTCCTGACCCTGTGCCGTTATTTTTCCGTTTTTGTCAACCTGAATTCCAGGTAGTTTTTTAAGTAAGTCTTCTATGTTTGAATTTTTATTTGTTAAAAAGGAGTCGACCAAAAACTCTGTGGTATCACCTTTAATTTTAATGGCTGTTCTGTCTTTTATTAATACTTCCTTTAATAGATTTTCCTTAGAAATTAAGGCAATATTACCTAAGTTCTTTTCTTCCATTTCATGGAGAATTATATCTTCTTCATAATCTGCAAAACTGGGACGCGTAATTAAAATTCTATAGGTATCTGCAGGAATAGCTTCTAAATTAAAACTGCTTTTTTGGTTGGTAAATTGGGTTCGAACCAAAACTGAATCTTTTCTAATTAGGCTCACACTTGAATAGGCCATTGATTTGTAATTTACTGTATCTATTAAAGTACCGTAAATTCGCCCAGTTTGTGCATTAGCCGTAATTTGGCATATAAGTAATAGGAATAGTATTTTGAGTAGTTTAGGCATCAATGCGAAATACGTGCATTTTGAGTATTTATTGCCTATGCTATCCATTTTTTACATTTATATCTATATTTTATTGCTCCTGGAGCGCTTTAAAACTCTTTTGTCTATATGGCTTAATTGGCTAAATTTGTAGCTCAAGATGGAGAAGCAAAAAGAATGGTTCGAGGATTGGTTCGATTCTCCCTATTATCATATATTATATGGGCATAGGGACATGCAGGAGGCAGAATTCTTTTTGCGTAATTTTGTCCATCAATTTAATCCTCCAGCTCAATCTACAATGATTGATTTGGCTTGCGGTAAAGGTCGTCACAGCATTTTTATGAACTCCTTGGGCTTTGATGTTACTGGAGTTGATCTTTCCAAACACAGTATTTCATTGGCCAAGGAATTTGAAAATGAAAGCCTAAAATTTGAAGTATCAGATTTACGTTCCCTATCCGTAGAAGGGCCTTTTGATTATGCCTTAAACCTGTTTACCAGCTTTGCCTATTTTGATAATTTTGAAACTGATGAGCAGGTATTATTAGAAATTAAAAAAGTGCTTAAGCCAAATGGGATGCTGCTTATTGATTTTTTTAATGCCCAAAAAGTATTGGAAACATTGGTGCTAGCGGAAGAAAAGGAAAATGAAGGTGTTTTGTTTAAACTGAATAGGCGCTTTGAAGATGGAAAAATTGTGAAATCTATTGAAGTAAATCACAATCAAGAAAATTATTATTTTGAAGAAAAGGTTCAGGCTTTGCGTTTGCAAGACTTTGAAACTTTATTGGCTCAAACAGGCTTTGAATTATTGCATACCTACGGTGCTTATGATTTTAGCCCATTTGATTTAAATAGCAGCGATCGTTTAATATTAATTGCCCAAAATATACATGTTAAGTAGCTTGTTAGATTGGGATAGAAGTGCTTTTATAGCCATAAACAATGGCTTGGCAAATTCGTTTTTCGATCTTATTTGCCCTTTCATTAGAACGCAAGAAATTTGGTATCCCTTATATGCTTTCTTTCTTTTTGTAATCATTAAAAAATACAAAAAAGAATCCTGGAAAATTATTTTAGCAATTAGCTTAATGGTATTGGTCAGTGATCAATTTAGCGCCAATTTAATTAAGAATACTTTTATGCGTTTACGTCCTTGTGTTGAACCTAATCTTATTGGGATCACTAGGCATTTAATAGGCAGTTGTGCTGGTTATAGTTTTATTTCGGCCCATGCTACCAATCATTTTGCCTTGGCTGTATTTATTTCTTTTTTCTTTAAAACACAGAAATGGGTTTTGCCATTACTTTTATGCTGGGCATTTATGATTGCCTTTTCACAAGTATATGTTGGGGTTCATTATCCTTTGGATGTTACGGTTGGCGCTGCAGTTGGCAGTTTGTTTGGCATTAGTTTTTCTAGGTATGTAAATAAGTTTATCAAACTTTCTATATGAGTTATTTTTGGTTTTTATTGTTACCAATTGGTCCATTGCTTGGCGGATTTTTGGCTATTAAAAGTAGTAAAAAATACCAGGCACAACTCAATTGGTTTTTGGCATTTGCTGGGGCTTATTTATTGGGAATAACATTGCTTAACCTTATTCCTGAGGTATTTCAAAGCTTTGATCCTTATAAAGGTTTATTGGTATTAGCGGGGTTTTTCTTTCAAATATTTTTAGAAAGATATTCAGAAGGTATAGAGCATGGTCATATGCATGTGCACCATAAGTTAAAATCAAATATTATCCCTATTGGTATTGTTGCTTCCATGAGTCTTCATTCTTTTACAGAAGGCATTCCCTTAGGAGCTTTATGGATTGAAGAAAATAACAGTTATTATTCTTTGTTGTTTGGAATTATTTTGCACGAAATTCCTGCCGCTTTTGCCCTAATTAGTATCTTAAAGGGTATTAATTTAGAATTGTCAACTTTACGAAGAATCATTTTTGTTTA
>CANFHJ010000181.1 GCA_947446605.1 Bacteroidota bacterium
CATGCAGCAATGAAATGCATGCTTTAAATAGACGTACAGAGTTTATAATTGTTAAAATGCAATAGGGGCTCAAAAGTTCTTTTGAAATTGGCAAATCAGCTTATAACAGAAAAGGCTAACCATTTGGTTAGCCTTTTCTGTTATTGAATCTCTTACAGATTAGTATCTGTACATTTCTGCTTTAAATGGACCTTCCACTTTCACGCCAATATAATCAGCTTGTTCTTTATCCAAAATAGTAAGGTTTGCACCAATATGAGCTAAGTGTAAGAAAGCTACTTTTTCATCTAAATGCTTAGGTAAAACGTAAACTTTATTCTCATAGTTTGCACTGTGGTTCCACAATTCAATTTGAGCCAAAGTTTGGTTCGAGAATGAATTACTCATTACAAAACTAGGATGTCCCATTGCACAACCTAAGTTAACTAAACGGCCTTCAGCTAAAATGATAATTTCATTGCCATCTACATTGTAAATATCAACTTGTGGTTTTAAAGTGTTTTTGGTTGAACCATAATTGCCATTTAACCAAGCCATGTCAATTTCATTGTCGAAGTGACCAATGTTACAAACGATAGATTTATCGCGCATTGCTTTGAAATGACGCTCGCCAATGATTTTTAAATTTCCAGTTGCTGTAACAAAAATGTTAGCACGTGAACATGCTTCTTCCATTGTCACAACTTCAAATCCGTCCATTGCAGCTTGTAATGCACAAATTGGATCTATTTCAGTAACCAATACGCGTGCACCAGCACCACGTAAAGATTCTGCAGAACCTTTTCCAACATCACCATAACCCGCAACTACAGCAACTTTACCAGCCATCATAATATCAGTAGCTCTGCGGATAGCATCTACCAATGATTCTTTACAACCGTATTTGTTGTCAAATTTTGATTTGGTAACTGAATCGTTTACGTTGATTGCAGGCATTACTAAAGTGCCTTTTTTCATGCGCTCGTACAAACGGTGAACACCAGTTGTAGTCTCTTCAGATAAACCTTTAATTTCAGCAGTTAATTCTGGGTAACGATCAAAAACCATATTGGTTAAATCTCCACCATCGTCCAAAATCATGTTTAAAGGCTTACCACCTTCAAATGCACGTAAAGTTTGCTCAATACACCAGTCAAATTCTTCCTCATTTTGGCCTTTCCAAGCATAAACAGGAATACCTGCAGCAGCAATAGCAGCAGCAGCATGGTCTTGGGTTGAGAAAATATTACATGAACTCCAGGTTACTTCAGCACCTAAGTGTTTTAATGTTTCAATTAATACCGCAGTTTGGATAGTCATGTGTAAACATCCAGCAATACGTGCACCTTTTAAAGGTTGATCTGGGCCATATTCTTTACGAATAGACATAAGACCTGGCATTTCTGCTTCAGCTAAACGAATTTCTTTACGTCCCCATTCTGCTAGGGTAATGTCCTTTACCTTGTAAGGAAGGGCAGTTGTTGCATCTGACATATAATTACTTTTAAAATTTTTAAGTCTGCAAATCTAGCGCTAAGTCCTTGATAATAAAAATAAAATTTGGTCAAACTTTTGTCCTTATTTTAAAGCCAATCTGCCAATTATACCGATTTGTAAGATTTGGACGTATTATTGAGAAATAGTAAGAATTATTCCATTTTTGTAAAAATATTAAACCTAAATAAATCGTATGGCATACCCAGAAATGTTAGTTGCTCCAATGAGACAACAATTAGAATCAGTTGGCTTCACTTCACTAATGAACGCCTCAGAAGTTGAAAATAAATTGAACAGCAAACAAGGCACACAATTGCTTGTTTTTAATAGTGTTTGTGGCTGTGCTGCTGGTACTTGCAGGCCAGGTGTAATCAATGCTGTTACATCTACAGATAAAAAACCAAGCGAATTACTTACCGTTTTCGCTGGTCAAGAAGCTGATGCCGTTGCTAAAGCACGCGAGTTTACCTTGCCTTACCCA
Source organism: Bacteroidota bacterium (assembly GCA_947446605.1). Classification (GTDB taxonomy): domain Bacteria; phylum Bacteroidota; class Bacteroidia; order UKL13-3; family UKL13-3; genus B1. The sequence continues at coordinate 1,958 of CANFHJ010000181.1, forward strand.
CCTTCATCTCCATCAATCGCATTGTTTAAAGATGGCAACTTGGTGCATTTTATCGAGCGTCACATGATTGAAGGTCGCAGCGCAGAAATGATCTCGCAAAACCTACAAGCCGCCTTCGAAGAATATTGTTAATGTAAGGACAGGTCGTCTATTGCATAGGGACAGGTCGTCTTTTGCGTACGGACAGGTCGCGACCTGTCCCTACATCGCGACCTGTCCCTACATCGCGACCCGTCCCTACGTTATTTTATGGAAATCGTTTCATCCCCTTTTTTATAAGGCACATACGTTACAATCAATTGAAACATCTCATCCGTGGTTTTCATGCTGCCATTTCTTTCGGCAATGGTTCTTGGTGGGTTAAACGGATTATTGGGGTTTGAAGCCGTATTGTCATATACTCCTTCCACATAAATAACAGATCCCCTTGGAATTTTTATCAAGGTTTTGGGTTGATAGAAATATTGCCACCTAAAATCCCAATTGTTAATACGAATCAGGCGAATAGTGTCACCACTGGGTTTGATGGCATAGGCCCAAAATTTCTTTCCAATCAAATGCATGTGTGGAACTAGAGTTAAAATAGAAATATCTTGAACCACGGGAAAAGTAATATGAAAAATCTTTACCTCATTCGGTTTTACTTCTAATTTGGGCACCACTGGTGCCAATCCTAAAGTGCCAATTTGAAATTCTGAAACAGGGCGTGTTGGCGCTTTGTCTGTAAAATATATTTTAAAATAAGAGCTGTCCAATTCATTCACCGGACTAGGTCCAAAATGCATATCGTTTAAATAAAAGGCATTTTTCTTTCCAATTTTATACGAACCAATTTCATTGGGGTAAAAACTAAACTGTGCCCCTGGCAAATAATTGCAAACACTTGGTGTCATTGGGGCGTAGCTGCCATCATCATTAAGTAAGCCCAATTCTCTGTGTATGGTCTGACTTTTAGTTTGGTCTTGGTTCACCCAAAAAATCGATGTGTCTAATAATTTCTTTTTGCCAGGTTCAAACTGAATAATGTGTGCATTCATGTGGTGTACCAAACGTTTATTTCCTGGCACAAATTCAATAGCTCTAATAAAAGTATCTCTTGGTAATTCAAAAGGGATTTTTACCACTAAAAACAAATCGGTATTGTTGCCTTTAACTTGAATTGGTTTAGGCATCCTTACAATTAAATCTGGTTCTGCTGTTTGCCATTGCTTTTCCAATATTTCGGGTCGAACCAAATTAGCGGTATCTCCCGGAAGGCAGCCACCTTCTACCCAACGTGCAATGAGATTAATTTGGGCATCACTCAAATACGTTTCATTGGCAAAATGCGTGTATTCAGGATCGGCAGGCCAAGGCGGCATAATTCTTTTTTCAGTAACATAAGCAAGCAATTTTGATTTACTAGCCAAATCTTCATAGGTAATCAATTGAAAGGGCGCCGCGCCAGCGGCATTATGGCATTTGCTGCAATTGGCGTGCACAATAGGGGCAATATGTTCTGTAAACAAAACAGGTTCACCTTCCTTCGGTAAAGAGTTTTGTTGCTGGCAAGCCGCAAGCAACAGGCAAATCAATGTAATTTTACTTAATTGATAAAACATCCTACGGCTTTAGTTTTATGGAATTTTACTTCCTTCTTTTGATCCA
>CANFHJ010000182.1 GCA_947446605.1 Bacteroidota bacterium
ACTTAGAAGACAAATTAAGTGCTGCATCCCTACCCTTTATAAAAAATGGGCCATTTAATTATGCAGCAGGTGCACTTACGCATTTAAGAACAGAATATTTTTGTGAGGGCATGCCAAGTAATAACAGCATGGCCAAATTTATTGAAGAAATAAATCCAACACCAGCTGTTGCAGGAATACCCAAAGAAGAAGCCATTCAATTTATTGAAAAGGAAGAAGGCTTTAAACGCAATTTATATGCTGGCTTTATTGGCATTAAACAAAATAATGAAGCACAGCTTTTTGTTAATATTCGTTGTATGGAATGGCAAGGAGAAACCCTTACGCTATTTGCTGGTGCAGGAATTACAAAGGATTCCAATCCTCAAAGGGAGTGGGAAGAAACACAAAACAAAATGATAACCATGGAGGCACTTATTAATCTACACAACGATTAATAAAATCGTTCATAGGTTTCATTGCTGCATAAGCTTCTAAAATAGATTTCAGGAATTTTTCTGAATACAAATCTGCTACTTCAAGTTGTTGCATATAAACAAAGTTTTTGCGCTTTAAATAATCAATTGCAGGATTGTCTATTTCATATCCCTTAGGTGGTCTTACCAAGCTCGAACCACTTAAACCTCCAAAATGTTTTAAAGCCGGTTTAGCTTCAATTATACTTTTCCATTCTTCTAAATTATAATCTATTTCTTGCCTAACCGAGGCCAATAATTCTGGTGTAGGTTGATAAGATCCGCCAGCTAAAAAAATCTCTTTTGGATCTATATGCAAATAATACCCCGCATAATTTGATTTTTTGCCACCCCTATTCATCAATGCACCAAAATTGGTTTTATAAGGAGATTTATCCTTGCTAAATCTTACATCCTTATTAATTCTAAAAATGCACGCCTTTGCCTCAAGGCCATTTAAACCTGCATCAATCTTTTGCAACTCAGAAATTAAAATGTCTAAAAAAACTATCCATTCTTTTCTAAGTGCCTCATAAATAGGCCTATTCGCGTCGAACCAATCTTTATTATTGTTCTTTTCAAGCGCATTTAGAAATTTAATTAAGGCTTTGAAGTCCATTCTATATAAATAATTTTACCAAAGTTATTCATTTCCTTATTTTTGCCAAGCCTGTTCAAATACAAGCATTCAAAAAAATAACATGTTCGATAGAGAAAGACCAAGTTTTGAAGACAGTAATAATGTTACTGTAAAAAGATGTTTTTTTGCCTATGAATGGGCTATTAGCTTCTTAAAAGACAAACACACTGCAGATATAGGATGCGCAGATGGTTACGGAACGCAATTCCTAGCCAATTACACCAAAACAACTGTTGGGGTAGATTACAGCGAAGCAACTATTGCAGATGCACGTAAAAAACATGCAGATAAAAAGAATTTATCTTTTGTGTCTGGCAAGGTTCCACCTATTCCTTTGGAAAGCGAAAGCAAAGAAGTGGTAAGTGCTTTTCAATTCATAGAACATATTGCAGAAAGAAAAGCCTTTATGCAAGATGTAAAGCGCGTTTTACAGCCAGGTGGTGTATTTCTTTGTACAACACCAAATATTAAAATGAGCATCGCTAGAAACCCTTTTCACGTGCATGAATATACATTTGAGGAAATGCACAAAGAAGCATCAGATGTATTTGATAGCATAGCGCTTTGGGGTGTTCAAGGAAACAACAAAGTAAACCTCTATTACCAAGAGAATGCCAAATGGGCTAAGAAAATACTTCGCTTAGATCCATTAGGCTTGCATAAAATTTTACCAGCAGCTTGGCTAGTGGCTCCTTATAATTTCCTAACCAGCATTATGCGCAAGGATTTAAAAGAAAAAAACACAGATACCTTAGCCATTGAAACCAGCGATTTCTTTATGACACAAGATAATTTAGATGCAACCTGGGATATTGTTTTAATAGGACATAAGAACTAAGGACCCAGCAAATCCTAAAACAAAAAAGGCGTAACAGAAATTTCTGTTACGCCTTTTTTATTGATTAAAAATGCTTCAAATAGGAGGCAAAAAAAAGGCTGCTTGGAAAACCCAAGCAGCCTTTTTAGTATGTGAGATTGTAGATTAATCTACTTTAGTCACTTTAGTTGTTTGGCTTACACCGTTAACAGTTACATTAACAAAGTAGATTCCGCTACTAAGGTTATTTGTTCCTTTAACTTCATGGTATGCACCACCATTAGCTACTTTCACTACTTCAGTTGTAATAACACGTCCTTGCATATCAACCAATTCAACTTTAGCTGTAGTAGCTTCAGTAGTTTGAATTGAAACATTAACTGTGTTTACAAATGGATTAGGATATACACTAACCACATCACCATTCATATTGCTTTCGTTCACCATAACTATATTAGAATAGTCGTAGTTACCATCAAAATCAACTTGACGTAATCTGTAGTATAAAGTAGTTGAAGCGTTTTGTACAAATGCTTTTTCATCCATTGAAGCGTAAGCGTTAGTGGTATTTGTAGTACCATTACCTTTTACAAAACCAATTTCTTTGAAGTTTGCACCATCAATTGAACGTTCAACTGCGAAACCTTTATTGTTGATTTCGTTTGCAGTAGCCCATTTCAATTGAACATCACCATTTACATTGTTAGCAGTAAAGAACAACATGTTAACTGGTAATGGATTAGTAGTACTATCACCACCTACACCAAAATCACCAAATACTGTTGCAGCACTTCTGCTTAATACAGGAGCAGCATTAGTTCCAGTAGTAGTAACATGGGTACCATTTGATGTCCAACCAGTAGTTGCGTTAGCTCTGTTAATTAACATTAATTGAGCATAGTTGTTTACACCTTTAAAGCCAGTTGCATTGTAAGTACCTGTGTAAGTACCTGCACCCATGTCTGTAGTCATAGACCAGTAACCGTTTTGACCAACTTTGTTTGCAGTTTTACCTGCAGCTAAATCTGTATATGGCAAACCTAAGTTACCAGGAGCACCTACAATAAAGTTTGCAGTTACAGTACCAGCAGCTATTGGGAAGGTAGTATAGTTAACAGTAACGGTTCTGTTTGCATAACCAGTATCAGTTAATGGGAAACTAACCGAACCACTTGTGCTATTGAACCATCTTTGTAATGAACCATAAACTTTACCAGAACCAGCAATTACACCAGTTTTAGCAGCATCTGTTCCTGTGGCAAGAACCAAAGAACCAGTTGTAAATTTACTACCAGTACCTAAGTTTAATGTATCACTTACAGTAATTACATTGGCAGCAGTACCAGAAACAGTAAGGTTTGTGTTAGCTGTTAATTGAACAACACGTGAGATAGCAGATGGAACTGCAGTTACACTTATTGGAGAAGTACTGTTAAAGATCAATTTGTCTGTCATGTTCGGAGTTACACGGTTAGGAGACCAGTTAGTTGAAACTCCAGCTACTGTACTGGTAGTACCAGTCCAAGTGTAGGTATCATAAGTAGGGTTACCAATAGTTACAGTATAATCTTCAGTTTCACCCCATGTATAAGTACCACAAGCAGGAGCAGAAGTACCTTCAACATAAACAATACGTAATCGTGTTGCACCTAAGTTAGCAGTCATAGGAACTAAGAAAGTACAAGG
>CANFHJ010000183.1 GCA_947446605.1 Bacteroidota bacterium
AAAGAGAAAGGTGGTTCGACAAGCTCACCATGACGTCCCGACAAGCTCACCATGACGTCCCGGCAAGCTCACCACGACGGATAAATGATAAATAATTAAAAAAATCTAGGCTCTAGATTCTAGACTCTAGACTCTCAAAAAAACGCGCTTCTTAAAATAAATCTGGTCTCTGGACTCTGGATTCTGGACTCTCAAAAAAAACTCGTCTCTCGCTTCTCGTTTCTCGCCTCTCACGCGATTTGTGAGGCGTTTTTGTTTGGTGCTTATTAGGGGAAAGTCCATGGTCGATGGTCCAAGGTTCATGGGTTTTTTGATTGGTGGAAGTTGGTCTTTCTTAGGCAAATTTACCTAAAAGAGAAAGGTGGTTCGACAAGCTCACCATGACGTCCCGACAAGCTCAGCATGACGTCTCGGGAGGCTTACGAGGAAGGTAATATTTAATAATAGACTAATTAAAAAAAATCTGGATTCTGGACTCTGGATTCTGGACTCTCAAAGAAACTCGTCTATCGCTTCTTCAATAAAAAACGCGTCTCATTTTGTGCTGTTTTAAAAAAATAAAAAATATGCTACATTTGTATGAGTTACGTTTAAGATGAAAACAACAGATATAAATTTGAGTTTAATTGATGGGTATTTGAAATTGTTGGAAAATTTAAGTCCAAGCAATAAACTCGACCTCATTTCAAAGCTTACCAAATCTGTTAATGCTGATTTTTCTGAAAAAAAGTCCACTTTCTATAAGGCTTTTGGTGCTTGGGATTCCAAACAATCTGCCGATGAAATTATTCTTTCAATTAAAGGTAGCAGGTCGTTTAGCCGAGAAATTGAACAGCTTTGAAAAAGTACTTATTAGATACAAATATTTGTATTTACTTCATAAAAGGTAAATTTAACCTGAAGCAAAAATTCGAAGAAATTGATCCGAGAAATTGCTTTATTTCTGAAATCACCTTGGCCGAATTAAAATTTGGTGTTCAGAATAGCGATCAAAAAGAAAAAAACCAAAAGGCATTAGACCATTTTTTAAGTGGCATAAATGTAATTCCTATTTTTCATTCATTAGATTTATATGCACTTGAGAAAACCCGATTGCGCAAGGAGGGAAAGATTGTTGATGATTTTGATATATTAATTGGCGTGACTTCAATTACGCATCATTTAGTGATGGTAACCAATAATGTTGATCACTTTAAACGTCTTAAAAACATTAAGTTAGAAGATTGGACAATTTAATTCGCCTCAAAAAGAAAGGTGCTTCGGCAAGCTCAGCATGACGAACCTAGTATAGCAGCGCCAGAAAATCTCATCCGCCGAAGCTTCAGCGCAGGTGGACTCGCTTCTTCAAAGAAAATCTGTACTCTGTACTCTGGATTCTGGACTCTCCAAAAAAAACTCGCTTCTCGCTTCTCGTCTCTCGCTTCTTTCCCCTACCTTCGCCAAAGAATGAATATTCTTCAAATAACCAACCGCTTTCCTTGGCCACTTAAAGATGGTGGCGCTTTGGGCTATTTTAATTTTACCAAAGGATATTACCAAGCCGGCGTAAACCTTACCCTGGCCTCCCTCAATACCGAAAAACATTATATTCCCTTTGAAGAAATTCCTGCCCATGTGCGCGAAATGGCAGATATCCGCTTGTGCTATATAGACAATAGGGTAAAGCCTTGGAAAGCTTTGCTGAATTTGTTTACCAAGAAATCTTACCATATTGAACGCTTTATTAGCAAAGATTTTGAAGTGCAATTGGAACAATTGTGCAAGGAAAAACAATTTGATGTGGTGGTGTTCGAAAGTATTTTTGTAGCACCCTACTTGGATATTATTAGAAAAAACTCAAAAGCAATTTGCGTGCTGCGTCAGCATAATATTGAATACCTTATTTGGGAAACATTGGCTAAGTTAGAAACAGGAACCCTTAAAAGTTGGTACCTGCACCTACTCAGCGAAAGGCTTAAGAACTATGAGCTGTCTATGCTCAACCAATTTGATGGCATTTCGGCAATTACAGAAATAGATAAAAGTATTTTAGTAGAAAGTGGCTGCCAAAAACCTATAGAAGTATTCCCATTTGGCATTCACATTGATAAATTGGTTCGAAACAATTCCAATGTAGAAATGCCAAGTTTGTTCCATTTAGGCTCTATGGATTGGATGCCGAACCAAGAGGCCATGAAATGGTTTATTCAGCAAGTTTGGTTCGATATCAATGAACGTTTTCCGAACCTGCATTTTTACTTGGCAGGAAGAAATATTCCCCTCTCTTTTTTTGATTTTAATAACCAAAACAATATCCGTGTTTTGGGCGAAATTGAAGATGCCATTGGCTTTATGAACGAGAAAGCCATTATGATTGTTCCCTTGTTTTCTGGCAGTGGCATACGCGTGAAGATACTAGAAGGAATGGCCCTTGGCAAGTGCATTATCTCCACAGATTTGGGTGCACAAGGCATTGATGCCATAGATGGAGAGCATATTGTAAAAGCAAATTCTGCCGAAGAATTCAAATCTAAAATTGCTTACCTGGTTAACAACCCAAGTGAGATTTTACGCATAGGAAACAATGCCGCAAAATTGGCTTGCGCGCAATACGATAACCACAAAATAATAGCGCGTAAATTAGATTTTTACCGCCGTTTAGCCCCTGCACATTAATGCGTATTTTACTTACTACCCTCAACGCAAAATATATTCACATGAACCTTGCAGTACGTTTACTGTATGGGTTGAACCAAGACCACGAGGGATTGGAATGGAAAGAATTTGCTATTAAAGAAACACCCGATGGCATTGCGCAATTTTGCAAAGATTTTGAAGTGGTGGCCTTCAGTTGTTATATCTGGAATATTACGCAAACACTAGCCGTTGCAAGGCGTATCAAAGAATTAAATCCGCAAACAAAAATACTTTTAGGCGGACCAGAAGTGAGCTACGATTGGCAAGAAACCATTGTTTTGCCCGAGGTAGATTTTATTATTCCGGGTGAAGGAGAAATTCCTTTCAGCGATTTTTTAAAGGCCTATCCCCATATAGAAAATGTAGACAATTTAGTTTACAAAAAAGACAATAAAGTTCAATTTGTACCAGGTAATAAGTCCTTTGATTTACTAGAATTGGCCGAGCTCAACCCATACAAATTTGAGCCTGTTGAAGATATCAAAACCAAAGTAGCGTATTTAGAAACCTCACGCGGTTGCCCGTATAAGTGCGAGTTTTGTTTGGCCAGTTTAGACAATAAAGTACGTTACTTGCCAACACCTTCTATCAAAGAAAATTTGTTGTATTTAATGCAACATGGAAAGGTAATAAAGTTCTTAGATAGAACCTTTAATGTGAAGAAAGATTTTACCTTAGAAATCTTTCAATTTATATTAGACAATCATTTACCTGGCAATGTTTTTCAATTTGAAATTACAGCCGATATTGTGCACCCTGATATTGTAAAGTTTGTAAAAGAGAAAGTGCCCAAAGGCTTGTTCCGCTTTGAGATTGGGATACAAAC
>CANFHJ010000184.1 GCA_947446605.1 Bacteroidota bacterium
ACCATGAAGGCTGCCATGGAATTGGATGCAGCTTTGAAAAACAATCCAAATTTAGCACCAAGCATACAGGAAAGTGCTGTGGCCATTGTTGCGCCAGTTCCTCAACCAAGTTCTTGCAGAGATGGCTATGCCTTCAGACAACATGTGGCTGCGGCAAGAAGAAACCGTGGGGTTCCAATGATTCCTGAGTTCGACCAATACCCAATTTTCTATTTCACCAACCACAATGCTATTCAAGGTCCTGGTGAAATTTTATGCATGCCCGATCATTTTCAAAAACTCGATTTTGAATTGGAAGCTGCAATAGTTATTGGCAAAAAAGGAAGAAATATGAAAGCGGCAGAGGCCGACGAATATATTGCAGGTTACATGATTATGAACGACATGAGTGCGAGAACCTTGCAAATGGAAGAAATGTTGTTGAACCTTGGTCCTGCAAAAGGAAAAGATTTTTCTACGGTAATTGGACCCTATTTTGTAACCCCAGATGAATTAGCTCCTTTTAAAGTAGAACCAAAAGCTGGACATGTTGGAAACAGCTATAAATTAAGCATGAAATGCTGGGTAAATGGCGTTTTGGTGAGTGAAGGAAATATGGTCGATATGGATTGGACCTTTGCAGAAATTGTTGAACGCTGCGCCTATGGGGTAGATATTTTGCCTGGTGATGTGATTGGTTCGGGAACAGTTGGAACAGGTTGCTTCTTGGAATTAAACGGAACAGGCCTATTAAACGACCCAAGCTTTAAGCCACAATGGTTGCAAGATGGAGATGTAGTAGAAATGGAAATTGAGGGATTGGGCCGATTAAGCAATACCATCAAAAAAGAAAATACCGATTTCAGTATTTTAGCTTTGAAAAAAAGCAGCTTGTAAATTCTATTTTTTTAGAAACAAAACACCCAAACTGTTTGTTATTTAGGTATGAATAAATACCTAATTATTGGTGGCAACAGCGGCATTGGCTTGCAAATTGCACAGGACTTACTTCATAAATCAGAAGAAGTTTGTGTAATGAGTCGTATTGAAAAAAACGCTGATTTACTCTCTGGCGCTAGCTTTCTGGCTTGTGATACTACCCAAGACCAAAGTTTATTTCCAAGCATGGAAGGTGCTTTAGATGGCATTATTTATTGCCCTGGTAGCATTAACCTAAAGCCATTTAGGGCATTAAAGGAAAATGATTTCATACACGATTTACAAGTAAATTACCTTGGAGCAATTAAGGTGATACAAAAATACCTGCCCAATTTGCAACAGGGTAAGGACCCAAATATTATCTTATTTAGCACGGTAGCTGTTCAAAAAGGAATGCCTTACCATGCAAGTATTGCTGGTGCTAAGGGCGCAATTGAAGGTTTAACAAGGGCCTTAGCCGCTGAATTTGCTCCAAAAATTAGGGTCAATGCCATTGCGCCCTCTTTGGTTCAAACGCCATTATCTACTAAATTAACCGATACAGATATTAAGGTAAGCGCAGCAGCAGAAAGACATCCATTGAAAAGAATAGGCCAGGCATCAGACATCAGCGAAGCAGCGCATTTCTTGCTACAGGCAAAATGGGTAAGCGGACAAATTATTGGCATCGATGGTGGTTTAAGTAATTTATAAAAAGATGATTCGTATTTCAAAAGCGGATATTTTAGCCTTAGAAAAATTGGATCGAACCAAATTGGTGAACTCCCTTTCTGGTTATAAATCGGCTGTGTTAATTGGTACCCAAAACAAGGAGGGATTAAAAAATTTAGCAATATTTTCATCCGTAGTACATATAGGTGCCAATCCTCCTTTGATGGGAATTATTCAAAGGCCCGCAAGCGTTGAACGACATACCTATGAGAATATAAAAGCAACAGGCGTTTTCACAATAAACCAAGTTCCTGTTTCGTTTTATGAGTCGGCACACCAAACTTCGGCAAGGTATCCAAGAGAAAGCAGTGAATTTGAGGCTTGTGGTTTTACTCCTGCATACGCAGCAAATTTTAATGCACCATATGTAGCTGAAAGTCCATTGAGAATTGGCCTTACATTAGAGGAGGAAATAGAAATTAAATCAAACCAAACCATTCTATTAATTGGCAGTATTCAAGAGGTTTTTATTGAAAACCAATATGCGGAAAACGAAAACATCCCAGACTTGAGTAAGCTAAATACATTGGTTGTTCAAGGATTAGACACTTATTACAAAGTAGAAAAAATGGCCACTTTGCCTTATGCAAAATTTGCCAAATAATTACCATTTATGCTCATGGAAAATAAATTAAAAGCCCAGCTAGTTGTATGGATTATCGCAACGATTTTTGCACTTTTGAACTTTGGTGCTTGCCAAACACCCAACGAACCTAAAAAACAAGAAAATACAAATACGCAAATGAATATAACAAACGAACAAAATTTAGACTCGGCCATTTTTGCCTCAGGGTGTTTTTGGTGTGTGGAAGCCATTTTTCAAAGATTAGATGGCGTAGAAAAAGTAATTTCTGGCTATGCTGGTGGCGAAACCATCAATCCTACTTACAAGGAAGTGTGTGAGGGAAATACGGGCCATGCAGAGGTTTGCAAAATTTATTTCGACCCAACTAAAATATCATTTGAAACTTTGTTGTCGGTTTTTTGGCAAACCCATAATCCTACAACCTTAAACAGACAAGGAGCAGATATTGGCACACAATACAGATCAGCTATTTTTTATTTGAATGAAAAACAGCAAGAATTGGCCACTAAATACAAAAAAGAATTGAGTGAAAGTGGGGCATTTAAAGATCCTATTGTTACAGAAATTACGGCCTATTCCAATTTCTATGCTGCGGAAGATTACCACCAAACCTATTATAATAACAACAGTGAACAAGGCTATTGCCGCATGGTGATTGCCCCTAAAATTGAAAAGTTTGAAAAAGTATTTGGAGATAAATTAAGGATGAAATAACCTTGTTCTCTCCTAGTTTTTTAATATGTTTGAAAAAAATAAAATGAAATTACGTTTTTTGGCCTCCCTCCTAAGTATATTGCTTATTTCATCCAATACTACAGCACAAAAAGTTAAAGTAGATTGGGGAAGTCCTGAAATGTCTAATTTAAAAGAGTCTACAGTTAATGGCGTAATTGGAACTACCACTGATGGCTATTACCTATTTAAAGTTAAGGTAGGAGGCCTATTTACATCTACTAAAAGTTTTATTGAAAAATGTAACAATGCGCATGAAGTTGTATTTTCTAAAGAAATAGACTTTGAGGTTCCATTTTTAAAAGATGAAGTTGAATATGAAGGAACCGTGTTAACTAACTCCAATATTATTGTTTTTGGATCGCGCTACGACAAAAAACAAGACAAAAACAGTTTATACGCTTGTACTTATTCGTTAGATGGAAAAAAAGAAGAACAATGGAAAGAGGTTGATGATATTGATGCCAAAAGAAAACGTAATTCAGGTGGTTTCACTATTCAAATTGCTGAAAACAAAGCACGTGTTTTAA
>CANFHJ010000185.1 GCA_947446605.1 Bacteroidota bacterium
CATACTGCAGAAAAATTTGCCACACAAGCAGATAAAACCGCCAAAGGAATTGTTGACTACCAATTCAAAAAAGGCATTTACGAATTGCAGGCCAGGTATGGTTATTTCTACGATTTTTTGCAGTACCAAGATATCAATACACCTGCTAGCATTGGAGAGGCTAACAAACACCAAATTTATATTGACCAATTTGTTTATTTGGAAAAATACCAATGGCAAATTAGCGCCATGTGGCAACAAACAAGGGCACAATTGAATCAAGGTTTCAGCAATTATTTACAACAAAGCGGGGCAGTATTTTCAACCCTCAAATGGGCAAATAATAAGAAGCAAATTCAACAACAAATTTCTTTACGCCAAGAGGTGCTTGGCATGAAACTCATACCGCTAATGCCTAGCTATGGAATTACTTGGAACCTCAAGAAAAATTGGGCTTTGCAAGGCAATGTGGCAAGAAGTTACCGCTTACCCAGTTTCAATGATTTGTATTGGCCGGCAATGGGAAATGCTGCCTTATTACCCGAGGAAGGATGGAATGAAGAATTGAGTATCACTAACAATTTTACCATAAAGAATTTTACAGCAAAAAGTAGTTTAACAGCATTCAATAAAAATATTCAGAATTGGATTATTTGGGTACCTAATGGCAGTACCTTAAGTACACCAAAAAATATTTACCAAGTTTGGAGCAGAGGTTTAGAAGCAGACTGGAAATGCAAATGGAAAACCAAAAACATCATACTTGCCTGGGGGGGATTACATGATTTTACCTTGGCAAGCAATGAAACATCCAATATGCAAAATGATGCCAGCTTACACCAACAATTAATATATACCCCACGCATCAAACACCACCTACAATTTACTGTTCAATACAAGACAAGTACCCTTCAATATGGCTTTCATTATATTGGTACACGTTTTATTGCATCGGACGCCAGCACTTGGCTAAACCCCTACCATTACAGCAGTTTGAGCCTTAGTCATAATTTTAATTTGAATAAAACATCTATTCAAATTCAATTATTTGTTCAAAATTTATTTAACCAAAGCTATCAAATAATGGCCAATGCGCCTATGCCATTGGCCAATTACCAACTCAGTTTAAAAATCAAAATTTAATATCTCATGAAACAATTTCTACAATTTATTTTTCTAAGCACTTTAATTTGTGCAAGTAGCATTTCAAAAGCCCAAACCAGTTCTTCCTTTGAGGAGTTTATTTTGGCGCCAAATTCTTATTACAATGGCAGCGATTTTAAGGGCGATTTTAAAAGTGGCAGTGCTTGGTTCGACAATGTGTATGATACCACCTTTGGCCCCTATTGGGAAGGCTTTGCAGTATCTGATGTAAAAGACGATACCACACATGGCTATGGCAATCAATACAGTGCTGTAACAGGAGGAGGTTTAAACTCATCCAATAATTATGGCGTATTTTACATGGATGGAACAGTTCGTTTAACAGGCGATGCATTAGGAAAAACGGTGAATGGTTTTTTTATAACCAATTCTACCTATGCTTATTTTGATATGGTAGAAGGCAGTCAGTTTTCCAAAAAATTTGGTGGAACAAGCGGCAATGATCCAGATTATTTTAGGGTTTTGATCAACGCATGGAAACCAGGCGGATTGCCAGCAGATACAAGCCTTATGGTATATTTGGCAGATTTTAGAGATGTAGACAATAGCAAAGACTTTATTTTGGATACCTGGAAATGGGTTGATTTACGCCCGTTTGGTGTGGTAGATAGTTTTGCTTATGTCATTCAATCATCAGACACAGGCGCATTTGGTATCAATACCCCTCTGTATTTTTGTATAGATGTTTTCAATACCAAATTTGAAGGCTTAGCAAATTACAATTATACCCCAGGCTTAAAAGTGTACCCAAATCCAAGTACTGAATTTGTAAATGTAATTAGTGAAATGCCTTTCGAAAATATTTCTATTATTGACATGAATGGAAAAGAAGTAATTAGAAGTACAGAAAGCAAAATCAATATTTCTGAATTGCCTTTAGGTATATATTGCGTTAGGGTTGAGGGCGAAAACGGAATTAGCCAACAAAAAATTGTTAAGGAATAATTACTTGCTTTTATACATGCGTAAGCTACACCTATTTTCATTGTTCATTGCCATCACAGGGGTCTTATCATCATGTGACAAGACCCCTGTGCTTGGACCTAAAAATACAGGCACTATTGACTCCATGGCGCATGGTATTTTTATATGCAATGAAGGCAATTTTCAATGGGCCAATGCAAGCTTAGGCTTTTACAATACCAGCACGGGAAACATGCAGGATGATATTTTTAAAAGCAATAACCAACGCAGCTTAGGGGATGTGCTGCAGTCTATCTGTCTATTGGAAAACAAAGCCTATTTATTGGTAAATAATTCGCAAAAAATTGAAGTGATAGACAGCAAAACTTTTAAAAGTACAGCAACTATTACTGGTTTTAATTCGCCTAGGTATATGTTGCCTATTTCAAACCAAAAGGCTTATGTAAGTGATTTGTATGAAAAAGCCATTTGGATTTTGGACCTCAACCAACAGAAAATTAGTGGCAAAATTGCCATTCCTAGTTGGACAGAAGAAATGGTTGTAAGTGGCAACAAGGCGTTTATTTGTGGCCGAACTTCGGCATTTGTATATGTGGTAAATGTGCAAACAGATGCCTTAATGGATAGCATTGCCATAGGCTATGGTGCGCAAAATATGCTGACAGACAAGGAAGGAAAAATATGGGTTTTGTGTGTAGGCCAAAATCCTATACCAGCACAATTGCATTGCATTCATCCAATTACTGGAATTGAAAAAAGTTTTTCATTACCCGCTGGCAGTAATCCTTCACGCTTGGTTTGCAACACTGCAAAGACAACCATTTATTGGATCAATACACATATTTACGCCATGGCTATTGATGCCAAGCAATTGCCGCAAAATCCCTTAGTACAAGCGGCAGGTAGAAATTTTTATGGTTTAGGCTTCAATGGCATTCAAGGTGAAATTTTAGCATCAGATGCCAAAGATTATGTTCAAAAAAGTGAAGTGTACCGTTTTGATACCTTAGGCTTGAACCTAGGAAGTTTTAAAGCAGGCACCAATGCCAATTATTTTTTAGCACGATAAATGTTTTTCAAAAATCACAAAGAAAAATTGGAGGAGCAAGCAAATAAAAATGCCCAAGCATCCAAAGAATATTATGTAGAAAATGGTTATGTAGTTTTTACAGAGGCCTACCATTTAAAGCGCGGAAGCTGCTGTGGAAGCGGCTGTAGACATTGTCCGTACAAGAAAAACGCTAAGAAATAACTAGCAACAAATTGCCCAAATTTTTGGCAAGAAAATAACAATGCCTACCAGTAATGCCGCTATGGCGCTCATTA
>CANFHJ010000186.1 GCA_947446605.1 Bacteroidota bacterium
AATGTCGACCCTAAATTTGGAGAGCCAGATTATTTATTAACCTCAAAAAATTGTGTGGGTGTATGCACTTTGGATCGATTTAAAAGTGAAGCATTGAGAAGTAGGGTTTATAAAAAGGTGGTGGTAATGCCTGATGTTAGTGAGTATGGTTTGCCTACAAAACCTCAGAAAATTGCCGAACAAATTAGAAAAATGGCAAAGGATAGAATGGTAGTTGGTACCATTTTGTTGGAAAATGAAAATCCAGAAAACTTCCTAGACCTTGCAAATACGGCCCCTTCCGACAGTTATTTTTTTGTTTGTGCTGGAAGTATTGAACCAGAATTTTTAAGTGAAAAAGTCAAGCAATCCTTAAACACCTTGTTGAGCTCTGATAAAAATAACAATTATTTCATTTTACATCAATTGGAATCAAGCGAGGATATTAATGATTTATTACAAACCTTTGATGTGTGCTATTTAAACGATGGACATTTTCAAATGCCGCATCCATTGCTCACCAAAGCGGCCTATTTTAATAAGCCCGTTGTTGGTTCTAAAAATGATATGATTGGCAAATTATTAGCAGCTTTTAAAACAGGTATTACGGTAAATGGAAAAATAAGCGAAAGCGTAAATGCGCTGAGCACATTGCGTTTGCAGATGCCATTTGAAAGAAATTTTGATTTAGGAAAACTGCGTAATTATGCACTATTGCAAAATCAAGATGCCCTCAGAGATGCTTGGGAGGCTTTGTTGTTGTTTTAGTTTAAACAATCATTCCTTATTTAAATCATTATATTAGTGAGGAATAGAAATATCCTTATTTAATGCACAAGTTAGAAAAACCTGTCCAGTTTGAAGCTTGCAGGTAATTCATTATTATTGCCCTACTAATATTATAATTGGGGAATGGAAGAAGTAAAATATACAGATGATTTTTATGAGGTTCAAATGCCTATTTCTTTGAGGTCGGCTAGGCTAATACTCCCCAAAATTATTTCTTTGATACAACCTAAAAGTATTCTTGATGTTGGATGTGGAACAGGTGTTTGGCTCAGCGTTGCTTTAGAATCTGGCATATCTACTATACTTGGTATAGATGGTGATTATGTAAATAAAAATAAACTATCTATCCCTCAAGATAAATTTATTGACAAGGATTTAAAATTACCTTTTCAGCTTAAGCAGTCATACGATTTGGTTATCAGTTCAGAAGTGGCAGAACACCTGCCTTTTGAAACCTCTGAGCAATTTGTAAAAACTTTAATCAATCATTCTTCAGCAGTTTTGTTCTCGGCAGCAGCGCCTGGCCAAGGAGGTACTTATCATATCAATGAGCAACCACAGCAGTTTTGGGTCGACCTGTTTCTTAAAAATAATTATTTGCCAATTGATTTACTGAGGGCGGATATTTGGAATGCAAAAGGGGTAGATTGGTGGTACAAACAAAATATGATTTTGTATGTAAGGAAGGATATAGTGGCGTCAAATGAAGCTTTGAATGCTTTATATAAGAAACATCAGAAAGACAATTATAATAGAACACATCCAGAAATGGTTTTTCATATGAAAGGAATTAAATCTGCCTTCGGCCGTTTTATGCAAGCTCCTATTTATACAATTGGAAAATTAATCAGGTACTCCTTGACGTAATATGAAAGAAGCTAGAGAAGAATCATTAAATAGGCTGAGCTCAACCAATATAGCGCTGCACAGTACAGAATATTTGGTCTATCATTATTTATACAAATCATTGCAATTTGCTATAGATAAATATGTAGATGGTAAACTCATTGATATTGGTTGTGGCAATAAACCTTATTCGCAATGGTTAAAAGAAAAATCAAAAGAGCATATTGGTTGCGATATAATTCAGTCTAGCAGTAATTGTGTGGATGTAATTTGTGAGGCTACCAAAATTCCACTGCCAGACAATTCATTTGATACGGCCTTCTCTACACAAACCATTGAACATGTTGGCGATTTTCAATTAATGGTAAATGAGGCTTATCGTTTACTTAAACCAGGCGGACATTTTATTGTTTCTGGTCCTATGTATTGGCCATTGCATGAGGAACCATACGATTTTCATAGGTTTACCAAACATGGCTTTGCGCATACATTAAACACAGCAGGTTTTGAAGTGGTTGAAATTATTCCAAATGGTGGGAAATGGGCTTTGATGGGCCAAGTAATAATTCAAACTTTGCCAGTTTGGCTTACCTTTCCTAAAATTTTGAAATTGCTTCACAACAAGTTTTATGCTTGGTTAGATCAAAAATATTTTGATCCAATTAATACCATGAATTATGTTGCCATTGGAAGGAAAAAATAAATGGAAAAGATAGTTTCAATTGTTATTCCTTGTTTTAATCATGGTAAATATATCAGAGAAACCATTGATAGCATTCCATTAAAGGACAATCCAAAGCTTGAAATTATTATTGTAAATGATGGCTCAACAGATGCTTACACCCAAGAGGTTTTAGCAGCATTAAGGGCCGAAGGATTTTGGGTAGTAAATCAGCAAAATCAAGGTCTAGGAAAAACCAGGAACAATGGTATTAAATTGGCAACAGGTAAATACATTTTACCCTTAGATGCCGATAATAAATTATTGCCCTTATACTTGAGCAAGGGAATAGATTACTTAGAAGAAAACACAGAAATAAGTGTTCTTTACGGTGATTTTGTTTATTTTGGAGATAAGTCGGAACACATAAAAGTGGCTGATTTTAACCTTCAAAAATTAATGACAGGAAATTATATTGATGCCTGTGCCATTTTTCGCAGAAGTGCTTGGGAGCAAATTGGTGGTTATGATGAAAACATGCCTTTTATGGGTGTTGAAGATTGGGAATTTTGGTTGCATTTGTCTTTTATGGGTCATCGTTTTTTCCATATGCCCGAACCGGCCTATTTTTATAGGGTAAACAGTGCATCCATGATTCATAAAGATACCAGTCCCAATTACCAAATGCTGCGGAATTACGTTGAAGAAAAGCATGCGTATTATTTGAATTTTGATGCACCTGCTAACTTTTATATCAATAAATTTAAGGCGGGTCCTTTGGTGTTTATTTTGAAATTATTTCTATTGGGTTATCTCCCTAAATTTTACCAAAAGCTGGTAGCAAAAAAACGTCTTAAAAGGTTTTAGGCTTTATTGGCAAATATCCTTGAGTTTTTAAATTATTTACAAAGTGGTATCTTGAGCCACTATTTGTAGTAGTTTGCTCCAAAGCAGTCAATTGAAAACCATTTGGCGCTGTTGGTTCGAACCGAATAAACAAAAAACTAAATGGATATTGCCGTTTTACTGATCCTCTTTAATAGGTATGATACCGCTTTGCAGGTACTTGCCCAATTGCGCTCAGCGAGGGTAAAGAGACTCTATTTATTCAG
>CANFHJ010000187.1 GCA_947446605.1 Bacteroidota bacterium
TCGGCCACTTCAAAGGCTTCTTTGTTGGCAGCTAGATTTTCTTCATTGGCCGCAAATTTTTTGTAAGCCGATTTAAAATCAACATAAGATTGGGCAATATTTCTGTAGAGGTTATTCCTAATTAATTTTTCATTTAAACGGCTGTTCTGGAAATTAATTTCTGTCTTCTGAATATTGGTGTTTACATTCCATGCATTAAAGATAGGCACCGCTAAATTTAAACCAATACTGCTACCTAAATTTCTGTTGAATTGGTCGTTGAAGCTGGTTATTTTATAAGAAGAATAACCTATAGGCGCCAAGGTGTATATTGGAATAGGGGTACTGTTGTATTCTCCTGCTCCAATTAGGGCACTGCGGTATTGCATATCGCCTATGCCGGTCTGACTTTGCGTTGAGTAAAAGGAGTTTAATCCTGCAGATAAAGTTAAACGTGGTGAACGTCCGCCTTGCGCTACTTGGTGGGTAATTTCTGCGCTGCGGCTGCGGTGGCTTGCGGCAATTACATCTGGACTTACCTTGCTAAAGTCTT
This sequence comes from Bacteroidota bacterium, assembly GCA_947446605.1. Lineage (GTDB taxonomy): Bacteria > Bacteroidota > Bacteroidia > UKL13-3 > UKL13-3 > B1. The sequence continues at coordinate 533 of CANFHJ010000187.1, forward strand.
CGTATATGGCATCCAAAGTGCGGGGTTCGTCTTCAATATTTATGGCTTCAAAATTTGGTAGTTCAACGGTATTGCTGAGGTCTGGTTTCACTTCAATTAATAACCACAATTCTAAATAGGCTTGCATAACGGCATTTTCTGCATTAATGGCAGCCAATTCTTCGGTTGATAATTGGGCTTTCAATTGCAAGAACTTACTTTTATTTACGCCACCCAATTCATATAATTTCTTCTGACGATCTACTTGTGCTTGTGAAGATGCAACGCGTGATTTTGCAGCATTCATTAATTCTATATTGAGCAATACACGTAAATAAGCATTGCACACATTTAAAGTAATATTGTTTTTGGTTTGTTGTAAATCCATTTCGCTTGCCATTACATTAGATTTCTGCAAACGAATGGTATTTACTGTTTGAAAGCCATTGAACAAAGGCATGCTGCTATTTACCCCAAAAGAGTTGGTTCGAAACGAAACCCCTTCTTTGGCTAAATTGGTTGCTGGATTAATAGCAAAACCCGTTTGCCAATTATTGCTAAGGTTACCATTGAAACTGGGTAGGGTAGCCATTTTGCTTTGGAAATAATCTGCCCGGGTACTTTTGGTGCTTAATGCCTGCTGTTGAATGGTAATGTTCTTGCTGAGCGCTTGGTCTACACAGGCTTTTAAGGTCCACACCTTTTTATCCTGGGCCTTTAAACTGCTCATGCTTATCAAACAAATGGCCAAAACCACCTTTATTTTTTTGAATATTTGAAGCATTGCTTAAATTTGATTGTTCTGTTGAGCCACAAAAATAATGTTTAAATACACAATACCTTCTATTCTGCAACGCTTATTGCCAAACTATACATGGAAGGTGGCCAGCAAAACCAAACAAATTTTCCTCACTTTTGATGATGGTCCGCACCCGCAAATTACACCCTGGGTGCTTGCGCAGCTTAAGTTACACGCCGCCAAAGCCACTTTTTTTTGTGTGGCAGATAATGTGAGAAAATTTCCTGAAACCTACACAGAAATTTTACGTGAAGGGCATGCCACTGGAAACCATACCTACCACCATAAAAATGGCTGGCATACACCCAATCTCGCGTATTTTGCCGACATTGAATTGGCCGAAAAATATATCCAAAGCACTTTGTTTAGGCCGCCCTATGGTAGAATTAAACGTTCTCAGGCAAAGGTAATTGCAAGAAATTACCAAATAATAATGTGGGATCGTTTGAGCAGGGATTACGATGCCTTGCTGCCTTTGGAAGAGAGTTTGGCGGCTATGAAGAAAGTTGAAAATGGCAGTATTTTAGTTTTCCATGATAGTGAAAAGTCGTTTAAAAATTTGCAATATTTACTGCCCAAGCTCTTAGAACATTTTACCTTACAGGGCTATCAATTATTGGCTTTGCCACCTAAAAAATAAATGGAAATTTTACTGTTGCTCTTCGTTTGGCTCTATGTTTTATTGCAATTAATGGTATTGGCTGGCTATGCTTCGGATCGACCCAAAGCACTGCGTTTACAAGCGGCACAGCCAGTTGCTGTTTTAATTCCGGCAAGAAATGAAGAACAAAATATAGCCAAATGTTTACAGGCCATTGGTCAATTAAATTACCCCAAAGACTTGTTAGAAGTTTGGGTGGGCAATGATGGCTCGGAAGACCAAACAGCTGCCATTGTTGAAGATTTTAGCAAGCGTTTTCCTTATATTCATTTGTACCAAGTGGAGGGCAATTTAGGTTCGGCCCGAGCCAAAGGCAATGTTTTAGCGCAATTGATGCAGCAAAGCAAAGCAGAATTTGTGTTTGTAACAGATGCCGATATTGAAGTGGCGCCTGATTGGATAAATGCTTTGTTACCCCAACTCATGGAAAAAAACAGCGGCATTGTAAGTGGAACTACTTTGGTGGATGGTTTGAGCTATTTTGAAAAATGGCAAGGTTTGGAATGGTCCTTGGGCAATGGCTATTTAATTGGCCTCGATCAATTGGGAATGAAAAGTACTGCAGTGGGCAACAATATGGGTTTTACACGCAGCGCTTATTTGGCAACCGGTGGTTATGAAACCATGCCCTTTTCTGTAACAGAAGATTTTCAATTGTTTAGTGCCATTAGAAAAAAAGGCTTTGCAAGTTTAAATGTAATAGAAGCCAATTCGCTCAATATTTCTGCGGCACAACAAAAGTTGATGGCCCTTTTACACCAGCGCAAACGCTGGATGATTGGCGCACAAGATTTGCCTTGGTATTGGTTGTTTGTGTTTGGTTTGCAAGCAATGTTTTATCCTTGTTTATTGACTTTGTGTTTTATAAATATGGAATTGGCTTTGGGCATTTGGCTCGTGAAAATTGCCCTGCAAAGTTTGTATTTATTGCTCATTCACCTGCGTTTAAAACGCCGTATCCATTGGCCTAGTTTTTTACTGTTCGAACCCTATACTTTTTTGGTGCAATTGCTCATGATGGTTTTTTATTTGCTGCCAGTAAAAATGGATTGGAAAAACAGGCAGTATTAAAAACGCTGCCGATTGTGTATTTTCGGTGCAAATATTTTTGTTTTGATTCAAACAAGCATCCTCATTTCTGTTTATAAAAATGTTAAAGCCCTTGGCTTAATTTTGCAAAGTATTGCCCTTCAATCTTATTTAAAAGATGTGGAAGTAATTATTGCAGAAGACAACAATGGGGAGGAAATGCGCATGGCCTTAGCAAATTGGCAGCAAGAATTTGCTTTCCCCATTAAACATGTATGTCAGCCCGATGAAGGTTTTAGAAAATGTAAAATTCTAAATGATGCCATTAATAGTAGTGTGGGCGATTATTTAA
>CANFHJ010000188.1 GCA_947446605.1 Bacteroidota bacterium
GAAACCACAGGATTTTGCAATCCTCTATTTTTCTTGATGGTTGAGGCAAAATCGTAACTCATTCTACCACCTGCAATCACATATACACGCGTATTTTTACGACGCATAGATTTGTATTTTACCAATAAACTTGCATCGCAATAAGCAGATTCTATTTTAACTTCTTTGCTTCCTGTTGGGAAGGTGTAAATTAAATTTCTTTGTACAAAAGAAATTACCGGCACCATTAAACGAAGGTCCCAATAATCACCTAAACGAATATTTGTAATGGCACCTAAGCCAATACCAGGAAAACTTTTGGTAGCAATATTCCAAATGGTATCATTTTGGTAATTGTCTTTCATAGAAATTCCCATACGCCCGGAATTGGTGGCAAGGGTAAAGCCAAAATGAATAGGTTTATAATCGTATTGTTCCAGGTTGGGTTGCGCCCAAACGGAAACAGTACAAAGTACCAATCCTATTTGAAGGATTATTTGTCGGCAATATACAGCGAACAAGTTCCGAAAGTTAAGGGTTTAACAATGATATCTTTGTAGCCTGCATTGCGCAAGAAGCCTGCAAATTCTAAACCTTCAGGAAAGTGTTTTACACTTTCTGGTAAATAGGTATAGGCATTTTTACTGTTACTTACCAGGTTACCCATTAAAGGCAGGATATAAGTAAAATAGAAATTATAAACTTGCTTGAAGGGGAATGAGGCTGGTTTAGAAAACTCTAATACCACCAACCTTCCACCTGGTTTTAATACCCGGTTCATTTCTTTTAGACCCAAAGCAAGGTTTTGAAAATTTCTCACACCAAATGCAACGGTAATGGCATCAAATTTATTGTCTTCAAAGGGAAGGTTTTCGCTATCTCCTTTTACCATAGAAATTTTTTCTGAGAGTCCTTTTGCGGCAATTTTCTCTCTACCAAAAACCAACATTTGTTCGGCAATATCTAAACCGGTAATGTGGTCTGGATTGAGTTTCATGGCTTCTAGGGCCAAATCTCCAGTACCTGTAGCAACATCTAAAATTTGCTTAGGTGAAAGCGGTTTTAAATAGGCAATGGCCTTTTTGCGCCAGCCTTTATCAATACCCATAGAAAGAAACCTATTTAAAAAATCGTAGCGATGGGCAATGCTGTTAAACATTTCCTCTACTTGTTCTTTCTTACTGGTATTAAGATTACTATCCGGTTTTACTTCTTTTATCATCCTTGGCAAAGATAGGAATTTTGTTCAAATTTCACCGTGGGCCTTTGCGCGTGGCAATTGGGTAAGCAAATTTTGGTTCGAACCGAAAAAAGATAAAAATAAAGCAAGAGATTTGCCCAAAATAAAGGAAGGCTTACCTTTGCAGGCGGATATGAAGAAAAAAGGTAAATATTGGGTAGTAGCATTTTATTATTATACCCCCATTTTTGATGCAGAAGAATTTGTGGTACAACACCTAAATTATTGCAAACAAATTGGTATATTAGGTAGAATATATATTGCCAAAGAAGGCATAAACGGCACCATTGGCGGCACTTGGCAACAAGTAAATATTTATATGGACGATTTAAAATCTGATCCAAGGTTTGAAGGAGTTAGTTTTAAATTGGATGAATTTGATGAACCAGCTTTTAACCGCATGCATGTGCGTTTAAAAAATGAGATTGTTCATTCTGGATTAAAGGAAGTAAATCCAATAAGAAGAACCGGCAAACACTTGCATGGCAAAGAGTTTCAGGAAATGAAAGAGCGCGATGATGTAATTGTTTTGGATGTGCGCTCTAATTATGAAACGCGCTTGGGTAAATTTAAAAATGCCCTCACTTTAGACATGGAAACCTTTAGAGAATTTCCTTCAAAATTGCCGGAGTTAGAAAAATACAAAGACAAGAAAGTTATAACTTATTGCACGGGAGGTATTAAATGTGAGAAAGCATCTGCTTATTTATTGGAGCAAGGATTTAAGGATGTTTACCAATTGTATGATGGGATTATTGGCTATGCCAAAGAAACGGGCGGTAAAGACTTTGATGGCGTTTTATATGTATTTGATGGCAGGGTAAGTGTGCCAATAAACGAGGTAAACCCTAAAGTGATAAGCACTTGTAAGCATTGCCATACCCCTGTGGCACGCAGCTTAAATTGCGCCAATGTAAATTGCAATGAGCAATTTGTAATGTGTGTGCAATGTGCCGAAGAAATGGAAGGTTGTTGCACAGAGCGCTGTCAAAAATTGCCCGGGAAGCGCGCATATAATGGCACTGGCTTTTACGCCAAACCCAAATTGGTATAAACAAAAAAAGACTGCCCAAACGGACAGTCTTTTTTTTTATAAATAAACCGAAGCTTATTTTACACGCTCAACGTAATCGCCGGTGCGGGTATCTACTTTTACTTTATCGCCAACGTTTACAAATAATGGCACCATTACCTCTGCGCCATTGTCTAATTTAGCAGGTTTAAGTGTATTGGTGGCAGTATCTCCTTTAACGCCTGGTTCTGCGTAATCAATTGTTAAAACAACAAAGGTTGGCATTTCTGCGGTAAGGCAAAGGTCACCTTCAAAAGAAACTTTAAGAATCATTTCTTCTTTTAGGAATTTAACAGAATCGCCCAATAAGGTTTCTTCTACATAAATTTGATCAAAAGTTTCTGGATCCATTAATACCAAGTTGTTGCCATCTTTATAGAGGTATTGCATTTCTTTGAATTCTACACGAATCATTTCAACAGATTCGCCAGCACGGAAACGGTGTTCCATTTGTTTACCACTTTTTACGTTTCTTACTACAACTTGGTAAAAAGCTCTTAAGTTACCTGGTGTGCGGTGTTGGTATTCCAATACCTGACATAATTCGTTGTTATGTCTAATGAAACAACCTTTAAATAAATCGCCTGTATTTGCCATGAATATTAAATTTAAATTTTCTTTAGGCTGCGAAAATAAGGAATTCCACTCTTTTGAAAACAAAAAGTTTTTTTGCATCTTGGCTGTGATGCCTCGCTCCAACTTTCTATGCGCTATATTATGCCTTTGGGGCCTGTTTTGCCAAGCGCAGGGAATTAAGGGGAAACTTAGCAATAGCGCGGGGGAAGCCTTACCCTATGTAACCATTTATGTTGGAGAAAGTAAAATTGGCACCAATTCTAATTTAGAGGGTATTTACAGTTTAAAGCTAGCAAATGGCATTTATCAAGTTGTTTTTCAAAGTATAGATTACCAAACCATCAGCAAAACCATTGAAATTAATAACGAATGGGTGGAGTTAAATTTGGTAATGGCCAAGCAATTGTATGAACTCAAAGAATTTAAGGTAAGCGGCAAAAGAGAAAATCCTGCCAATTTTATTATGCGCAA
>CANFHJ010000189.1 GCA_947446605.1 Bacteroidota bacterium
AGGAGCTGTTTTGTAGGTATCTGGCTGCCAAGTATGGAAAGGTACAATTGGAATTTTAATGGCAAAGGCAATAAAGAACAACCAAAACAACCAAGTTTGATTGCAGCTGCAAGATGGATTGCTTTTTAACGACATCCAATCTAAGCTATGTGCTGGGCTGCCATTGTATAAAAACAAGAAGCCGAACAACATGAGTAAACTACCTGCTAAGGTATATATGAAAAACTTAAGCGTTACTTGCGCCCTGTTTTCGCCACCCCAATTAAAGGAGATAAAGTAAATTGGTATTAGCGCCAACTCCCAAAAGATATAATAGATAAAGCCATCAAATGCCATGAAAACGCCATTAAGCGCAAACTGCATAAAAAGCATTAAACTATAAAAAACATGCGGACGTTCTATGTTTCTATTATAGCCGCTTAACACAATAAGTGGTAAAAGTAAATTGCTAAGAATAATCATTAGCATACTTATACCATCCATTGAAAAATGAACATTTAGGAAAGGCTTTGCCGACCAATTTCTTAAGAAATCGAAAGGCACTGCGCCTTCTGCTTTAAAAATAGAATAAGCATAAGCTGTTACTCCTAACTGAACCAGTGTAAAAACCAGTGCCAGATTTCGGCTCAAACCGCCTCTTGTAAATAACAAAAGAAGCGATGCGGCGAGCGGTATTGATAATAAAGTTAAACTAAGCATTTAATACACTAATTGAAAAAACATTAACACCATCATTCCTATAACCATTGCAAAAATATAAAACCCGGTGTTTCCGGTTTGAACCAAGCGAATGGTTCTTCCAGTGAAACCAATAATCCAAGCTGTTGCCATTACAATTAAGTCTAAAATTAATTTGTCTATAAGCACAAAGAAAATATCACTAATTACCAATAAAGGTTTCACAATAATGGCATTGTATAATTCATCAATGTAGAATTTATTGGCAACCCATTTGGCAAAACCTGTGGTTTCTTCATCTGCTTCTGGCAAGGATTTTTTACTAATATATAAAGCATACGCTACCGCAATACTTAAGAGGGCAGCCACAGTTGCAATTCCCATTAACATCCATTCTGTAGCATGACTTGCTTCATGTGCTTCACCTAAATATTGTTTAGAACCTTCAAAAACTGGCGCTAAATAAGCAGCAAAGAAATGTGTTTGCCCGAATACAGCTGGCATGCCCCAGAAACCTGCAATAGCAGCAAATACGGCCAAAATACTCAAAGGCAATGTCATGGTAATTGGCGATTCATGTAAATGATGTTTTTGTTCTTCTGTACCTCTGAAACTTGTATTGAAAGTTAAGAAGAATAAACGGAACATATAAAAGGCTGTAATCATTGAACTAATGCTCAATAAAATCCAAACCTCTTTATGTGAAGCAAAAGCAACTGCTAAAATTTCATCCTTAGAGAAGAAACCCGCAAAAGGAAAAATACCAGAAATAGCCAAAGTAGCAATTAAAAATGTGAACCACGTAATTTTAATATACTTGGCCAAACCACCCATTTGACGAATATCTTGAGCACCACCCATAGCGTGAATTACACTACCTGCACCTAAAAACAATAAGGCTTTGAAGAAGGCATGTGTTACTACATGGAACATACCGCTTTCAAAAGCGCCCATACCCAATGCGGCAAACATTAATCCCAATTGCGAAACTGTAGAATAGGCCAATACCTTTTTGATATCATTTTGTTTCATGCCAATGATGGCGGCAAAAATGGATGTTGCCACTCCTACCCACATTACCACTTCCATGGTAAATGGCGCCATTGCATATAAAATATTAGAACGCGCAATCATATAAATACCTGCGGTAACCATTGTTGCAGCATGTATTAATGCCGATACAGGTGTAGGACCCGCCATAGCATCTGGAAGCCAAGTATACAAAGGAAGTTGCGCACTCTTACCCATTGCTCCTATAAATAAGAAAAGTGTAATACTTACAATTAATGTATTTCCTAAAGGCAAGGCTTGCGCTGCGGCATTTACAGTTGTAAAATCTAAACCACCAAAATGAAACAACATTAAGAACATACCCATTAAAAAACCCAAATCGCCAATACGGTTCATGATAAATGCTTTTTTTGCAGCATCGTTGAAGGCATCATTTTTGAACCAAAAGCCAATGAGTAAATAAGAACACAATCCAACACCTTCCCAACCAATAAACATAACCAAGTAGCTATTGGCCATTACCAATACCAACATAAAAAAGATAAACAGATTGAGGTAGGAGAAGAACCTTGTAAAGCCTTCATCGTGGTGCATGTAACCGATGGAGTAAATATGAATTAAGAAACCAATTCCAGTAACTACCAAAAGCATAATGAGAGAAAGATGGTCGATTAATATGCCAAAAGAAAGATTTACCGAACCCCATTTGATCCAATCAAAGAGATTGAAATTTAGAGCAGCTTCACCTGGAAGATTCATGAAAAGGTAAAGGGAAATTGAGAAAGAAATTAAAATCATGCCGCTGGCAATCCAGCCTGCTGCATGTTTGAGATATTTACCAAATAAGGCTGTTACAAAGAATCCCAATAAAGGAAACAATGCAAGCAGGCTGGCAGGTATTATCAAATTTGTTAATGCTAAAAAATTGTCCATTGCTTTAATTATTAACTCCTACCATTTTAATTTACTCAATACATCAATATCTGTGGTGCCAATATTTCTATAGATACTCACCAATAAGGCTAATCCTACAGCCACCTCGGCAGCGGCTACCACCATAATAAAGAAAACAAAAACTTGTCCGTCTGTATTTCCTGCATAAGCCGAAAAACTTACCAAAAGTAGGTTTACAGAGTTTAGCATTAATTCTACACACATCAATATAATGAGTGCATTTCTACGCATCAAAACACCCATTACACCAATGGAAAACAAAATGGTACTTAATAACAAATACCAATTTTGAGGATTTGCTTGTTCAACTACTGTATTCATTAATGTACCTCCTTTTTAGCTAATACCACTGCACCAATCATAGCGGCAATAAATAATACTGATGTCATTTCAAATGGCAATAAGAAATCAGTGAAAAGTTTAAGTCCTACATTTTGCACAAAACCAGTTTCTGCTCTGCCTGGAGCAACATATGTACCTAATTGTGTTGAACGCATTGCTGCCAACAAAACCAACATCAGCATACCACCCGTTAATACTGCAGCTCCCTTATACATAACAGATTTATGTGGTTCCGATTCTTTATTCAAGTTGAGTAACATTACCGTAAACAACATCAATACCATAATGGCACCGGTATAAACGATAATATGCACGAT
>CANFHJ010000190.1 GCA_947446605.1 Bacteroidota bacterium
ATAATTCCAATTCTGCCTAAAAGAGAAAGGTGGTTCGGCTGAGCTCACCATGACGGAATAATTAACTTTCACTTAAAAACAAAAGCCATTTCATCATTCATAATTCATCATTCATCATTCATCATTCATAATTCATCATTCATAATTCCTTTTAACGCAGAGGGCACAAAGCGCATTTTACAGCAGAAGCACAAAGGGCACGGAGATAAATATTGAAGTAAATCAAACAATAAAATAGAGCTTCCTACTAACTCACGTAATCTGCTAAATACTGATAATGCTCGGTGAGGGTGCCGCCTTGGGCAATGGTGGCTTTGGCAATAATTTGCTCGTGGTCGTTTTCTAATAGGCTCGGCAATACATGGCGTACCAATTGTTCGCCAAATTCTATGCTGGCATCAAAGGGCAATTCACATGGCAAATTTCCTACAGCCTGCACATCTATTACATTGGGCATAAATGCTGGAACCTCTTTTTCTAAATAAGCATTGTACCCATAAAAAGGCTGGTCAATAGTGGTGCTGCGCAAGGTGCTAGGCAATGGACCAGGAATATCACAAGTAATATCAGAAATTACTTTAATTCTAAAATCACTGTCCTTCATTTCTTCATGCGTAAAAAAGGCCTCAATCCCAGGCTTCCAAAACACGGCATTGAGCATCACATCTGCACGTTGGTAATAGGGTTTAAAACAAGAGCGGTAATCTTCTGGATGTTTGTAAAAATCTGCTTTATCCCAAGGCTTGCCATCTTTGCGTTCGTAATAATCTTCACTGCGCAAATGCACAAAAATGGGGCGGTTATAATCGTCTTCTAAAAATTCTTGCTGACTCACCTGGTGCACTTTTAACATGCGCAGCAAGGCTATGCAACCATGCGCTACCCTGCCATCGCCACACAGTACGATGCGCACCGGTGGAATTACCAAGTCTTTGTATTGTGCCACCATTTCCTCAAAATTTTTCAATTCGTGGGCAGGTTTCAAATTGTAATAATTGTATTTCTTACCCAACATCAACAATGCATAATGGGTTCCTACAATTCCGGCAAACCTACCAAAACCTATGATCCTGTTACCTGCTTCCCAAGTAAGGGTTTCATAATCTATAAGCGTAATATTATTGGCCAATACACTGCGCAATAAATTGCGGTTGTGCATTTGTTTTTTAATGGTATGCGAAAAAAACAAATAGGTTTTATTGGGAATTAATTGCGCAATAGGCACTTCTTTTACGCCCAATAAAATATCACATTCGCGCAAATCTTCTTTGAGCTCAATACCCATTTTCTCATACTCCGCGTCGCTAAAACAACGGAAAGGTGAGGGCTGAACCAAGACTTTGGTACCCGGAAAGAAATTCATGATATCTACACAGTTCTGCGGCGTAAGCGGTGTGCGCAAATCTGCAGGCTGCTTGCCTTCTCTAATTACTCCAATAATTTTGCTCATGGTATTTAGTGTAAGATTACTGCGCCAATTTTATGCGACAATACCTGCTGTTTTTCTTTCAATAATTTGTAAACCGACATATTCAAACTCATGTCGGCATCCTTTTGCGTTTCTTGTGCGGTTTTGAGTTCGGCCTGCACCTGGTCTAATAATTTGGTGAGGTGGTGTTTTTCTAAATACAACAATGCCGATTCTACATCCTTCATAAAAATCTCATCGGGATGCTCCATATTTATATCATATTTCGTTACCCATCGGTCGCTCATTTCATGCATTACGGCTAATAAGCCGGCAGAGGCTGTAGATATAATGGTATTGGCGTTTTGCGTAAAAGTTTGCGTGCTAAAGGTTTCACCTTTTAACAACAAAGTTTTAAATTCATTTAACAACAAACGCATTACTTCATGCTCAAACTCTACCTCATCTTCTGCCATTTTTTTGAGGATAAAATCTGCCACATTTATATAGCCTTCCGCAGGCTTATCGCCATGCAACAACAAGAGCTTTACGATGTAATGTTCTTGGTCGTAGGTAGGTGTATTCTGCATGAGTTGCGCCAACTCTTCTTCATGCGGAATTTCTTTGGGTTCGGTAGCAATCCATTCCTTTTCTTTTTGGGTAAGGAAACCGGCCCTGCTTTTATTGAGTTCGCTAATGAGCAATTGCTCATTCATTTCCAATAAAATGGCACATTCCCTAATAAAGGCCATTCGCTTAATGCCATCTGGAATTTTACTAATGCTCTCAACAATATCTCTGGTTACCTGCGCCTTTTTTAATGGGTCGTGCGCGGCATCTGTTAGGAGTAAATTTACTTTGAATAGAATAAAATCGCGGGCTTCTTTTTGGAGGTAATTTTGAAAGGCCTCCGCCCCTACTTTTTTAGAATAACTATCTGGATCATCGCCATCCGGAAACAGCAAAACTTTTACGTTAAGCCCTTGTTCCAATAACATATCAATTCCACGCAAACTGGCTTTAATACCGGCCGCATCGCCATCATACAAAACCGTTACATTATCGGTATGGCGTTTGATGAGCCTAATTTGATTTTCTGTTAGGGATGTACCACTCGAAGCCACCACATTTTCAACACCCGCTTGGTGCATTGAAATTACATCGGTATAGCCTTCAACGAGGTATACAAAATCGTTGACACGAATGGCATTTTTTGCAAAATACAATCCATACAACTCATTGCTTTTGTGGTATAGCAAAGTCTCCGGAGAGTTTACATATTTAGCACTTTTATCGTCCTTCTTTAACTGCCTACCCGCAAAGGCTATTACCTTTCCGCTAGAGCCGTGTATTACAAACATTACACGACCACGGTACGCATCATACACCTTGCCTTGGTCGTTTTGTTTTACCAAGCCACCTTTGAGTAAAACGTCCTGACTAAACTGTTGTTTATTGGCCGCGTTGCTAAAGTGGTCCCAGCTATCGTGGCTATAACCTAAATTGAATTTCTTTATAATATCTGTTCTGAATCCACGCTCTTCAAAGTAAGATAAACCAATGTTTTTTCCTTCTTCACTTTCCCATAATTCATTGGCAAAATAGTCGGCCGTCCAATTGTTTAATATTTGTAGGCTTTCTTTTTCCGAACGCAAAGCACGCTCTTGATCTATATTGACATTTTCTTGTTGGGGCCAATCAATGCGGTACCTATCGGCCAAGTTGCGCAAGGCTTCAATATAGGTTAGGCTATCGTGCTCCATTACAAAATTAACTGCATTACCTGCTTTACCACAACCAAAACATTTAAAAATTCCTTTGGCAGGGGATACAGAAAAGGAAGGCGTTTTTTCGCTGTGGAAAGGACACAATCC
>CANFHJ010000191.1 GCA_947446605.1 Bacteroidota bacterium
GTAACCTTATGGGTAATGGCACTATAGCCCGTTAATAGTGTAAAGAAGGCAATTAAAATTAGCAATAGCCAAGCGTTAATTTTATTGTAAACGCCTATTAATAATGCTGCCCCACTTGCAATTTCAAAAATACAAATAAGCATGCTAAAAGTTACCGCATAAGAATTCAAAAATTCAAGGTGAAATATTTCAAAATACTCCAATAATTTGTAACTAAATCCTAAGGTGTCATTTGCTTTTATTAAGCCAGAAATTATAAATAATACGCCAACCAATAATCGGCTAATATTGCTAATCCATTTCATCATTTTTTTAAATGTTATTTATTTGATTTTTCGCCAATTTTTATCATCGCAAAAATTGAATAATTAATCATGTCCATTAAATTACTATCTACGCCTTCACTGGCCAAAGTTTTTCCGTCGTTGCCAATTATTTGATGCATGCGGTTTACACGCATCAAAAGCATGTCTGTAAATGTACTTACAAGCATGTCTCTCCAAATTTCGCCATAGTCGTGGTTCTTTTGTTCCATCAAACTTTTGGTGAGCGAAACTTGTTTGTCGTATGCCTGCAATAATTCTGCTTCATTGAGTTCTTGGTTTATTAAAGTTTCTTCCAATTGAATAAGGCCCATGATGCAATAATTAATAATGCCCATCCATTCAGATTCAACGCCTTCATCAATTTTTTGTTGGCCTTTTTCTTCAATGGTTCTAATACGGGTTGCCTTAATATAAATTTGGTCTATCAAACTAGATACACGCATAATGCGCCAGCTTGGACCATAATCTTGGTTCTTCTTTTCAAAGATGGCCCTGCATTGGGCAATAATGGCATCGTATTGGGTGCTGGTTTGATTAATCAAGGTGATTGTATTTACTTTGTTCAAACGCAAAAATAAGGGAGGAGCTGCAATTGCAAACATTATTAAGTAAAAATTCAATAAATTGTAAGGGAAACCTAATTTCTTTTGATGAACCAAAAGTAATGGGGATACTTAATATAACGCCCGATAGCTTTTATGAAGGGAGTCGTTTTAAGGATGAAAATAAAATTTTGTTAAAAGTAGAACAGATGCTCTTAGCAGGTGCTACTTTTATTGATATTGGTGGTCAATCTACTCGTCCGGGCGCCATAGAAGTGGGGCAGGAGGAGGAACTTTCTAGGGTTTTACCTGCAATTCAGCAAATAAGCAAACAATTCCCTGAGGCGCTAATCTCAATTGATACCTATTGTGCTTCGGTTGCCAAAGCAGCCATAGAAAATGGCGCAGCATTGGTAAACGATATTTCTGCGGGCGACAATGACCCAAACATGTTTGCTGTCCTTGCACAATTGAAAGTGCCTTATATCATGATGCACAAAAAAGGCAATGCTCAAAATATGCAGCATGCGCCTGCATATGAAAATATTGTTTTAGAAATTGCGGGCTACTTTTCAAAAAAATTGGCAGAATTAAATGCTTTAGGAATTCCAGATATCATCCTCGATCCGGGTTTTGGGTTCGGCAAAAATTTAGCCCATAATTATGAGCTTTTAAATAAACTCGATCATTTTAAAATCTTTGAATTGCCATTGCTGGTAGGAGTTTCAAGAAAGTCAATGGTACAAAAAGTTTTGCAGGTAGATGCTGCAAATGCGCTAAATGGAGGCACGGTTTTGCATACAATGGCATTAATGAAGGGGGCTAAAATTTTGCGTGTTCATGATGTAAAAGAAGCCATGGAATGTGTTAAATTATACCAAGCAACTATTGCTTAAATGTGTCTCTCATTCCTTCTGAAAGCTAAATTCAATTGGCTTTTTCATTTTTTTTGGTTAAAATCGTATCATGTTCAATTCTCAATTTGAATTATTCTCTTATAAAATAACGCCCATCAATATCATAGATATTTTGTTGGTGGTTTTCTTGTGCTTTCAACTATTTAAGCTTTTAAAAGGTAGTTTGGCCTTTAATATATTAATAGGCTTAATTACCATTTATATGTTTTGGTTGGCGGTTCGCTATTTTGAAATGCCTTTAATGTCGGGCGTTTTGGGCGAATTTGCTAAAGTTGGAATTATTGCGGTGCTCATTGTTTTTCAGCAAGAAATAAGAAAGTTTTTGTTGGTTATAGGCAATAGTTCCTTGCTAGGCGAAAAGAAAAAATGGTGGAATATTTTCCCATGGAGATGGAAAATTCAAGAAACCTTTCATACACCTTTTGATGAAATTGTAGAGGCTTGTAGAGAATTAGCTGCGCAAAATGCAGGTGCTATTATTGTATTTCCCATCACGTCAGAAATGAAATTTATTGCAGCAAGTGGCGAACCCATGGATTCAATTATTTCAAAACGGTTACTCCTAGCAATTTTTAATAAAACCAGTCCCTTGCATGATGGCGCAGTAATTATTTCGGGAGGAAAAATTAAAGCGGCCAATTGCGTATTGCCTGTGAGTGAAAATCCTACCATTATTAATAAATACGGACTGCGCCACCTTTCTGGTATTGGCATTACAGAGCAAACGGATGCCGTTTGTTTGGTAGTAAGTGAAGAAAAGGGAGCTATCAGCTTTATCAAAGAAGGTAAAATAGAGGAAGGCTTATTGGCAGAAGAAATCATTGATAAACTCAATGAGCAATTTACCAAAGAAATGCTCACAATAGGGGAGTAGGCCTAACTTCTAAAATTCTCAAATTGCAAGGGCACATCAAAATCTTCGCCACGTAAATGGGATATCATTTCTTGTAAATCGTCAATATTCTTGCCTGTTACACGCACTTGGTCATCATTAATGGCTGCCTGTAATTTTGGATTTTTACCTTTAATATAATTGGTAATTTTTTTGGCAACTTCTTTTTCAATTCCCTCTTTTATTTTCATGTCTTGTAGCATTAACCTGCCACTTGGCCTAGGTTCATTGCTCAAATCTAAAAGCCTAACGTCTAATTGTTGCTTGCTAAATTTCCCTAAAATAATATCTATTAATGTTTGCAAAGCCATTTCCTGACGCGCTTCTAGCTTTATTAAGTTGCCTTTTTTATCCAACTCAATAGAACACATATCATCTTTCAAATCATAGCGGTTTAAGAGCTCTTTTTTAGCAGTATTCACCGCATTGTCGATCTTTTGTAGATCCATTTTGTTTACAATATCAAAACTTGGCATGGCTTTATGTAAAATTTAACTAAAATAATGAAGGCACTTGCATTAAATTGCACTAGCAAATATAGAAATTCCTTAATTGCATCATTTATTTTTTTATTATGTCGAACCAATTTCAATTAAAA
>CANFHJ010000192.1 GCA_947446605.1 Bacteroidota bacterium
GCATCACCTGCTTTTCGCATACTGCCTTGCACACGCCAAGCCATAAAATTTTCCTTTCCTTTTCTACCCTCCACCTGAAAAGAAAAGGCACCTTGGCGGTTATTGCTCAATGCTTGTAAATTAATTTTAGCGGCAATACCCGCTTGTTTTAAATAAGCAGCTGGCAAAATATGAATAACACCACCCATAGCTGCAGGACCATATTCTAAGCTTGCAGCACCTTTTATTACTTCTATGCCATTTGTTTGAAAGGGATCTATTTCTGGTCCATGGTCGTCGCCCCATTGTTGCCCTTCCATAGCAGCATTTCCATTTAAAATCATTAATCGCTGCCCATGCATGCCGCGCAATACCGGTTTGGCAATACCTCCAGCAGCATTCATCAATGTAAGTCCATTGATATTTTTTAGTAAATCAGAAATATTTTGCCCTTGGTGTTTTTGAATTTCCTCAGCGCTCATGATTGTTTTTGAACGAGCAGAAAAATTGTTGCCAATTGTTGCACCCGCAATGATGGTTTCATGCAAATGCCCTATTTCCGAACACAAAAAAACGCGTAATATTTTTGTGCTTGGCAAATGAATTTTTACATCTTGGTGATGGTAACCAATATAGGAAACGTGCAAGGTAATTTCGCCCAAAGGCAAAGAATCAATTTTTACCTTTCCTTGGGCATCACTGATATGGAAATGCCTGTGCTTGGCAATGCTAACAGTGGCGCCAGATAAAGGTTCTAAGCTAAGGCTATCTACAATTTGAATTTCAATAATTTGATTTGCTTGGGCATTGGTTCGAAACGAAAAACAGCAAAACAATAAAATAAAAATTCCCGTAGAAATAGCCAAGGAAAATATTTTTTTCAATGGATTTTAAATAAAGAATAAACAAAAAGGAAAACACATTATGCCAAATGTGGAGGACCTTTGTTTTCTATATTTATGAAATGTAAACCCTTAGGATAAAAATGAAAAGCGAGGAATAAATCTCTTGTTTCTAATTGCGTTTTTAAATTATGCTGGGCAACAGCAATATACCCTTTGATAAAATGAAATTGACAGGTAAAACACTTAGCAACTTGCTTTGAAACATGTTGCTGGTGTTGGCAATGTTTATTAAATTCTCCCTGACATTGGTGTGTATCTAAATCACAATGATGAGCAACTTCTTTTGAATTTAATAAGAACGCTAAATGCTGCGATTCTTCATGCAAATGCAAGGCATTATAAGGCAATAGACTTAATCCTATTAACCAAACAAAAACAAGTGCAATATATTGTTGAACGTGCCTCAAGTAGTCAAAGATAGTTTAAAAATTAAATTCCTTTGGTGTTATGCGTTGGAATAGTAAAGCCAAATTGCAAAGCAAAAGCAAGCGAATAAAAATGGTGTTCCAATCTTCCTTGGTGGTCTGCACCTAATTCTGTTGAACGGTAATCTGCATAAGCCCCTTGGGTTGTTGCTTCTAAAAAGAAATAACGACACATATCGTAACGCAAACTGGTGTTCAAGCCCAATACAAAACCTTGTGGTTTAAAATGGCCATCATCATGGTTACCCAAAACAGTAGAAATGGTATAAGAATACAATACCCCAGCACCTACTTTATTTTGCCAACTTAATTCCATATTCTTATGATGCCAAAGGGGTGTTTTCTTTACAATATTTAACATCAAATAATTGTTTCCATTGGTATGTTGAATATGCACAAAATCTGGGTCAACCAAAGTATCCTTATCAATGCTTCTGCCTCTTATATCTCCTTGAACACGCATCACTTGGTTATCTGTAACTACATATTTTAAATGGTCCCAACTTAATTCTACACCTAAATTGCGCTTATTGTTAAACAAATAGCCAATATGTAAATTGTATTGTGGTATGGTTAATTCACTCAATGGACCAATATGCTCAAAATTATTTTTATCATGCGCCTTGGCATCCACCATTTTAAAATCATAATTATCCGTAGTATGGTTATACAAATGCAAAGTACTTTTTGAGTAGGCATCGCGGTTATATCCCCAAGTTAGGTAAAAAGCACCAGGGTTTTTGTCTTGGGCCGAACCCAATAAACTTAACAATTGAAAACTGCCTAAAAATACGACTTGCAACAACCTAAATTTCTTGTATTTCATGGTGTAAGTATGAAACGCGAAAATGATATTTTCTTTTCATAAAAAAATATGACATTTACACAAATTGGCATTCAAATATGCTAAACGCCTATTAATTAGGCGCATTCTAAGTTTTACAGCTATTTGCGAACAAGAAAAATAGCCCTATTTTCGCCTCAAATTTTAGAACTATGAGCAGAGTAATACACGCCGCTAAAGGCAATGAATTAACATGTAAAGGTTGGGTACAAGAAGCTGCCCTGCGCATGTTGCATAATAACCTAGATCCTGATGTGGCAGAACGCCCAGAAGACTTAATAGTATATGGCGGTATTGGAAAAGCTGCGCGCAACTGGGAAAGCTTTGAATTAATTGAAAAAGCTTTGCGCGATTTAGAAGAAGATGAAACACTCTTAATACAAAGCGGAAAACCCGTTGGTATTTTACCAACCCATAAAGATGCACCTCGTGTTATCATTTCAAACAGTATGTTGGTTCCTAAATGGGCCAATTGGGAAACCTTTCATGAGTTAGACAAAAAAGGGCTCATGATGTACGGACAAATGACTGCCGGAAGTTGGATTTATATTGGTTCGCAAGGAATTGTGCAAGGAACCTATGAAACCTTTGCAGAAGCCGCTCGTCAGCATTTTGGAGGTAGCTTAAAAGGCACCTTAACTGTTACCGCTGGTTTAGGTGGAATGGGTGGTGCACAACCTCTTGCAGTTACCATGTGTGATGGTGTTTGCTTGGCTGCAGAAATGGTTGAATGGCGTATCAAAAAACGTTTAGAAACGCGTTACTTAGATGTAATGAGTCGTGATATAGACCAAGCAATTGATATGGCATTAAAAGCAAAAGCAGAAGGCAGAAGTCTTTCTATTGGCGTTAATTGTAATGTGATTGATTTATTGGAGCGCCTAATTGAAAGAAATATTACGCCAGATTTATTAACAGATCAAACCTCTGCACATGATCCTTTGAATGGCTATTACCCAGAAGATATTGCAGAAGAAGTTTCAGACAGAATGCGCAAAACGGATCCGGATAAGTATACCCGTTTGAGTTTAGATACCATGGCACATCATGTAAAATTGATGTTGGAATTGCAAGCACGTGGTGCCATAACATTTGATTATGGCAACAATTTA
>CANFHJ010000193.1 GCA_947446605.1 Bacteroidota bacterium
AATACCGTATTTTTCTAATTCTTTCAAAATGGGTTCGTAAAACTCTCTGCTCAATGGAATTTGAACCCCGCGTGATTTTATTTTATTTTGAAGAATTAGTTTAGTGGCTATAGCCATAGGCAATCCAACTGTTTTTGCCATAGCGGTGAGTGTTTGGTTTTCGCCATCAACAATAAGGTAGGCATGCTCATGAAATAGTTTATTGTTGAGGTAATATCCTATTTCATGTTTCATTACAATTTGATCTAATTCTCCTGCTTTTAACTGCCATTTTTCTTGTAAGCGTTTTTGGAGTGCTTGAGCAGGCGTTGCATCTTTAATTCCGATGGCTTTTTCTTCTACTAATCCTAACCAAATTATCTTTTTAAAGAGCTTGCTATTTTTACTAATATCCAAAAATTTTGCTAATTCAATTTCTATATTTTTAGTAGTTGCTTTTGGAATAAGTGCGGTAATTAGCTCCCTATAGCTTAATTTTTCTGAATGTGGCAAAATATAGCTATCGTCTGTGAGGCCTAATTTTACAAGACAATTCCAGGCCTCTGAATATCCTTTTTTGCGTAAAGTTCCGCGTAAAACTGTTTTGGCCGAACCAATTCCGTAGGGTTCAATATAGCTTAAAGAATCTCTATTGGCATAGGCTTCAAAATTCCCACTTTTGCCAACTTTAATAGATTTAGTTTCAGAAAAAATTCTATTAGGCGGAATAAATTTTAACAAGCCATTTTCAAGATACCTGGCAGTTGCTTGTCCTGCAACAACTACATTTCTTGGGTTCCAAGTAAATTTATAATTCCAAGGGTTATTGTCAAAAGCAGGGGCAACTAATCCACCACAGAATGATGCAAAGGATTCTATTTCTCCGCCTTTTGCCTGAATGTTTTGTATCATTTGCATGGCAGATAAATGATCAATTCCTGGATCTAATCCAATTTCATTTAAAAATAGAATATTGGCTTTGAGCGCTTGTGTATGTAAGAGTTTCATCTCTTCACTCAAATAGGAAGCTGTAACTAAATGCTTCTTATATTTTAAACAATCATTTGCAGCTAATAAATGTAAATGCGCGGGTAACATAGAAACAACAATATCTGAATTTGCAATATATTTTGTTCTTTGTTTTTCGTTATTGATGTCTAATTGGAGGGCAATACCATTTTTATTTTTACCAATTTTTTTCTGCGCCAACTCAAGGTTTGCATCTGCCAATGTTATATGCCACTTTTCTTTGGTAGCATGTGCCAATAAATATTTAATTAAATAACTTGCAGATAAACCCGCACCTATAATTAATATTTTTTTCATTTTTTTTGTTCTTAAGGCTTGCAAAAATAGGCATTGACTACAATTTAAATGTAATTAAAGTCAATGTTTTGCAGGAGAGCATTTAATTTACTTACTAATTGCCATTTGAATCTGGAATGGTTTTTTGAATTTTTATATTAGTTCCAGGTTTTAATATTGCGCCAGCATTGAGTTCGTTCCAAATAAGCAAATCTTCTTCATTTACTTGGTATTTTTCTGCAATACTTTTTGTTGTTTCACCTCTTAAAACGGTATGGTCTATATGGGTGAGCATATCTTCTTTTATCAGATTTTCTTGTTTGGTATCCTCTAAGCTTAGCGTATCGTTTACTATTTTATTTGCCAAGCTACTTGCATAAAGCCTATCTTGAGGCAAAGCAATATAATATGTTTTATTCAGTGGTACATTAATAAACGGCTTACGCAGCCAAGGGTTATAGAGTTTTACAATTTTATAATTACAAGCATTTTGGAGGCTCCATGTTGCCAAACTACTTATACTTAAATCTACCTTTACATATACAACTGCTTTCTTTTGATATAAATCGTTATAAGGAATATTGAAGCCATATTTTTTAGGATTCTCACATATATCTTTTATAGCAATAATGCGAAACAAATATCGCGCTGTTTCGGTATTCAAATAAAGGTCGAAATAATTATTTATATTTTGCGCTTTGATTTGTTTTTTCACTCCTTCAATACCCATGTTGTAACTTGCAGCAACCAAATTCCAATCTTTCAATTGTGCATATGCTTCTTTAAAATACAAACAAGCTGCATAGGTTGCTTTTTCTAAATGGTAACGTTCATCTACTTCTTCAGAAATTTCTAAACCGTAACGCCTTCCTGTTTTGTCTAAAAACTGCCAAAACCCTGCTGCGCCTGCTGGCGACACTACATTTTGCAAACCACTTTCTGCTAAAGCGAGGTATTGAAAATCTAATGGAATTTGTTGTTCAATTAAAATTCTTGAAATAGTTGGCAAATATTTATTTGCTCTCTTAAGCATTAAAAGCGTTTGCGATTGCCAATACACATTTGTTAATATTTCCTTATCATAACGCTCTGCAACATCAGTATCGGTTAGTGGAATAATACTACCTGCAAAATTGATAGATTTAGGCATTGCCAAAGAGTAAACTCTATAATATTGTTGAAACTCTTCTTGATTTTTTTTGTCTTCAGTTTGGGTATGACTTTCAAAAAACAGCACTATTAAAATCAGTGTAACGGAGCTCAACAACCAAACAATTCTTTCTTTTACTTTCATGCCATTTCCCTTTAGTTATGTTGAGTTTTTTGTAGCAATATTTCATCCACAAATTGGCGGTGATTGCTTAGACGAGGTACTTTGTGTTGGCCTCCCAATTTGCCGGAATTTTTTAACCAATTGTGAAATGTGCCTTTTGGTAAAATTTTAACTACGGGTGGGTTCATGGCCATGTCTTTGTAGCGTTTGGCCTCGTAATCTGAATTTTGTTGTTTCAATGTTTGGTCCAATAAAAGCACAAATTCTTCTACATTATTCGGTGCCTTTTCAAATTCAATAAGCCATTCATGTCCGCCCTTGTGATGTTCTGAAAAATAAATAGGTGCGGCAGTGTAATCTATTAGCAAAGCATCTGTTTGGTCACAGGCAGTTTTAATGGCAAAATCTGCATTTTCAATAACCAATTCTTCCCCAAAAGCATTAATAAAATGTTTGGTTCGACCCGTAATTTTAAAGCGAAAGGGTTTAATAGAAGTAAACTTAATAGTGTCACCTATAATGTACCTCCAAAGGCCTGCATTGGTTGAAATTACAAGGGCGTAATTTTCATTTATTTTAACTTGTTCTAGGTTCAATGTTTTTGGAAATTCTTTGCCATATTCACTCATAGGCATAAATTCATAATAGATCCCGTAATCCAACATTAGCAGCATTTCTTC
>CANFHJ010000194.1 GCA_947446605.1 Bacteroidota bacterium
GCTTCTGGCTTCTGGCTTCTGGCTTCTGGCTTCTGGCTTCTGGCTTCTGGCTTCTGGCTTCTGGCTTCTGGCTTCTGGCTTCTGGCTTCTGGCTTCTGGCTTCTGGCTTCTGGCAAAATGAGAACGAAGTTCTCATTTTGCCAGAAAAAAAGGCTAGCGGCCAGAGGCTAGAGGCAAAAAGCCATTCCTCCTATCGTGATACCATCTCAAAGGCTTCATCTGGGATGCCTTTAACTTCTACAATGAGGAAGCCATCGAGGGAATCGTTGAAAAGGGGATCTACATTAAAGGATACAATTTTTCCATTTAACTTAAGGTATTTTTTAACCAAAATTGGCACCTTTAATTTTTGGTTTCCTTCAATTTCACCAATAAAATTATCAAGTAACTTGATATCTTCAGAATGTTTTTGAAGTAGTAAATATTTACCTTCCGTTTTTGATTTGTAATGAAAACGTTTTTTAGGTTCGATCCATTTGGCAATTTTATTATCCCAGTGGTTATGGCGAATATAAGATACCAATAAATCCTTTGATAAATTTGAAAAACTATTGCTAATACTAACTGGCCCAACCATGTATAAAAAACGCTCTTGATTGGCTTTTAAATACATATGAATACCCTTCCAAAGCAACATTAAACTAACTGGCTTTCTTTGGTATTCCAACGCAACAAATGAACGGCCTAATTCCAAAGATTGGAAAAGCATTGGATGCATTTCCTTGCGCATTTTAAATAATTGACTTAGGTAAAAACCCTTTACACCAAACTTTTTGAACAGTTTGTCTCCTTCTCCTAAACGGTAAGAACCAGCAATTTTTTGTGCTTCTTTATCCCAAATAAAAAGGTGCTTATAGTAAACATCAAATTCATCTGTATCGGAGCTATGGTTGGTACCTTCCCCTACACTTCTAAATACAATTTCCCTCAAACGTGAAATTTCACGCATTACCAAGGGAATATCCTCGTAATTTGAAATGTAAACTTCCAAATTTTCATAGTTGAACAAATGATCTTCTGGCTTCAAACCATTGATTTCACTATTCAAATGGGCCGGATTTACAGCTTCTATAATTTCTTCTGGCTTGCTTAATTTTCTAAGATTAAGCTTAAATTTTATTTTTTTAGTATTTTCCTCAGATGCACCTAAAGCGTAGGTCTTTGCCCGAAGAAAATTCAACAATTTATCACTGTCGGTATTAGCCAATTCTTTAAAAGGAATTGGTTTTCCAATGCGCAGTTTAATGTTCGATTTGGTTTTATTAAACATTTCGGAGGGCAGTTTAATGGTGCGCAAATTAGGATGCAACAATCCCATTAAATTAAATGCCAAACTATTATGTCCTGAAAAATAAACTGGAATTACTTTAACGCCTGCTTTTGCTATAATTTTCCCAACACCTGGTTCCCATTTCTTATCAGCAATTTTCAAGTTATTTAAGCGCATGGCAGAAACTTCACCTGCTGGAAAAATACCCAAAGGCGATGTTTTTAGGTGCTCCAATATCTGTTTAACACCTTTTATATTCATGCCCTTTTCACCTATATTTTCGAAAGGGTTGACAACTATAAATCGATCGGCCAATGCAGGTATTTGTTTGAGCAAATAATTAGCCACCATTTTGTAATCTGGCCGTATTTTAGAAATAATAGACATTAAAATAATGCCATCTATTCCGCCATAAGGATGATTTGAAATTAAAATAAAAGGCTCTGTTTTGGGGATATTAGCCAAATCGGTTTCACTTAATTCATAGCTAATACCAAATTCTTCGAGTATGTGATCGGCAAAATCTACTCCAGATTTCTCCTTTGCGCTCGAATAAGCATCATTTATACCATCAAGCTTCAAAAGCTTCATAATGGCTGGTGCTAAGACCTTAAGCTTTACTTTTTCTAATTTTAATGCTTTGCTTACGTCCTCTTTACTTATTAGATCTGTCATATTAAAATTTCAAAGGTGAGGTAAAGATAGGTAATGCCATACTACAAGCAATGGCTTAACAAAAAATTCATATCTAGTCCTTGTCGTCTAATTCTTCAATTTTCTTGTCCAACATTTCTTCAATGGCCTTTTTTTCTTTATCACTCAGGGTGTTTTTTTCTTTAGCCAATTGTTTAAGCTGCTTGTACATTTCGCGTTTACGCAATTCCATAGCCACCCATACTTGGTAGGTTTTATCTGTTTTCTGAAAAGTTTTTTCGTTAATTATATGCGACCCAATGAGGGTTGTGGCCATCACCTCGCGGGTTAATTGCTGGAATCTTTCACCAAAATCGCCCAAATTGCCATCTGCGTTTCTTTCGTTTTGGTAGTTTTCTGTTACATTTTTTATTTCGGTTTGAACCCATGATGCCATACGTTGGTTTGCCGTTAACATGGCTTTACTTTTTGCAGTTTCTAAATTGATACTTTCTCCACTGGCAACTGCTCTAAAAAATCTTCTGTTACTTTCGTAAGAAGAACCTTTAAAAGGCGTTTTTACTTCGGTTAATCCGTTTTTAGAACTATTACAAGCTTGGCCAACAAGCATCAAAATACTTAGGCTTAAAAATATTTTTTTCATGGTATTCAATTTTATTATTTTGATTGTAGAAATTTTCGTGCCACAATTTTATCTATAGGAAAGCTTAATTGATGTAAATCAAAATTAGTTATTGGCGACCAATAAAATCTTAATGTTTCAATTTTACCATTGATATCAATTTGTTTTTCTTCCAAGCTTAAATTTTCTAGGGGATCCAAAGCCTCAACATTATAGTAAATAGCCAGTAACTGATCCCCTGAACGAAAGCTACTGGGTTGGCAAAAATCTGTAGTATAAATATGTTCTTTCACTTCCACCTTTAATCCCGTTTCTTCATAAAACTCTCGTACCAAACATTCACGGGTACCTTCGCCAAGTTCTAATCCGCCACCAGGGAACTTGGTAAAATGAAGGTGTGGCATTTTTTCATGAACCAATAGAACCTCATTTTGTTTATTAACAAGCAATCCATAAACCCGAATTGTAAACTGTTTTAGCTCCATTATTCGAAATTAGAAAGCAATACACCAACATTCATTCCTGCAAAAATTGGATAGGCTGCATTACTTGTTTTACTTACCGATAAAGGGTAAAAACCCAGCATTGGTTGAAAGAAATAGATTTTATTTTTAGCAGCACGGTATTCAAAATTAAATCCTGCATGTATGCTTAGCGATAAAATTCTCCCATCAAA
>CANFHJ010000195.1 GCA_947446605.1 Bacteroidota bacterium
AAAACTTTTCCAATCCATTGAATCCGCTAAAAGTGAAATACATTTTCAGGTTTATATTTTCGAAAACGATGAAACTGGAAAATGGATTTTTGAAGCTTTATTAAGGGCTGCAACAAGAGGTGTAAAAATTTACATTTGGCTCGACGCTTACGGCAGCAATGGCTTTCCAAGTAATTGGCAAAAACAATTAGAAGCTGAAAATGCTAGTGTTAATTATTTTTCCCGCTTTAAATTTGCATTTAGCTTTCATGTGGGATTAAGGATGCACCATAAAATAATGGTATTTGATAAAAGAAAAGCATTTATAGGTGGCATTAATATTTCTGACGCATACAGCCATTTAGGAAAAACAAAAACATGGCTAGATTTTGCCATAGAATTGGAAGGTAATGTAGTACAAGATTTATTGCGTATTTGTTTGCAAATAGACAAAGGTTTTCTACCAATCTTAAGCAAACAATTTAAGAAGCAAGAATACCAAAGCGAAACCAATCACCTAAAAGCCCGCATATTGCAAAATCATTGGTCGCGCGCCAAATTTGGAATCAGCAAACAATACCGTAAAAATATTAAAAAAGCAAAAGAGGAGATTACCTTATTAGCAAGCTATTTTCTACCTTCTCCCGCTCTCAAAAGGCAATTAAAAAATACCGCCAAGCGTGGTGTAAAAATTAAATTGATTGTTGGAGGAGTTTCCGATGTTCCCATTGTTAATTTTGCGAGTGCTTATTTTTATAATGATTTACTTAATGCAGGCATTGAAATTTGGGAATGGCAGCCTAGTGTTTTGCACGCCAAGCTTGCATTTATTGATCATGAATGGATGTGTGTAGGTTCCTACAACATAAATCACTTGAGCGATTTTGGCAGTACAGAATGTAATATTGAAATACGCGACCAACAATTTCAACAAGCAAGTCTTTCGCATATAAAGGAGATTTTGGCCAAAGATGCCAAACAACTAAATAAAGAGGATTTTATTAAGAAAAGTGGCTGGATAATAAGCCTAAGAAATTTTATTTCTTACCACCTTGTTAACTTCTCGTTTAAACTACTTTCCTATTTACAAAGAGGTTCAAACTCCTAATTTACCTATTGTATAAATCGCGGATAGCAACCGAGGCCACAGTACAACCAAAAACGGTTGGCATATAACTTATAGTTCCCACTGCAGATTTTTTATTTTGTGCTTCCATTAACATCAACTGAGAATTAACCAATCTTGGTTCGGCCGAAAACACTGCTTTAACGCCATTGTATACACCTAAACGATGCAAGTATTTACGTGTGTATCGTGCTAAATGGCAATTATACGTTTCTGAAATATCTGCAACTTTTACTTGCGTTGGATCAACCTTAGAACCTGCTCCCATGCTGCTTACAATTGGGATACCTCTGTCAATGCAAGCCTTAATGTAATATACCTTTGGCGATAGTGTATCTATGCAATCTAATGCATAATCAAATTTGTTATTGTCTAATATTTCAAAAGTAAGTGCATCGCGAAAAAACTGAGGAATAACCTGTAATTCTAATTCAGGATTGATATCTAACAAACGCGCAGCAAGCACATCTGCCTTTACCAAACCCTCTGTACTTTTAAGCGCAGGAATTTGTCTGTTTCTATTGGTTGGATCTACAGTATCTGCATCTACAATGGTCATTTTACCTACGCCGGAGCGGGCAATCATTTCTGCTGCAATTCCACCAACACCACCCAATCCAACAACTAAAACATTTGAGTTTATTAATTTACTGAGCCTGTCTTTTCCCAACAAAAGCTCGGTTCGGCCCATCCAGGGCTGTATTTCAAACGACATAAATTAATTAAAAAACTTGGGAAGCGATGGCTTTGGTAACCTCACTTACACCCATGGTATAATAATGTAAAACTGGAACTTTAGCAGCCTTCAACTCTTTACTTTGTTGAATAGCCCATTCAATACCAACTTGTTTTACAGCCTTATCATCTTTGCAATTTTCAACGGCATGAACCAAATCTTCTGGAATATCAATATTGAAAATTTTGGGTAAAACAGTCAATTGTTTTTTAGTTGTAAGCGGCTTAATTCCTGGAATAATTGGAATATGAATATCCATTTTCTTGCAGCTTTCTGTAAAATCAAAAAACATTTGGTTATTGAAAAACATCTGCGTTACAATATACTCTGCTCCCGCATCTGCCTTCTGTTTGAGCCATCTCAAGTCACTTTGCATATTGGGTGCTTCAAAATGTTTTTCTGGATAACCCGAAACGCCTATACAGAAATTTGAGTTAGAGGCATTCTCTAACTCTAAATCTACATAACGCCCATTATTCATATCTACCACTTGCTGTAACAACTCTATTGAGTTCTTATTTCCATCTGGCTCTGGCACAAAATTAGATTCGTTTTTTATGTTGTCGCCACGCAAAACCAAAACATTGTCTATGCCTAAGAAATGTAAATCAATTAAGGCATTTTCTGTTTCTTCCTTGCTAAAACCACCACAAATTAAATGTGGCACTGTATCTACATGAAACTTGTTCATTAAAGCCGCGCAAATAGCTACTGTACCAGGACGTTTACGGGTATACACCCTGTCAAAACCGCCATCTTTACGCTTGCGCAAAACAAACTCTTCACGGTGATAAGTTACATCAATAAATGCAGGTTTAAATTCCATCAAAGGACTAATTCCGTTATAGATTGAATTAATATCTTTACCTTTTAATGGCGGTAAAATTTCAATGGAAAATAAAGTTTCCTTGGCGTTTTTTATATGTTCTGTAACTTTCATTCGACTTGCAAAATAATAAATTAGAAGCTTAAATATCTAAAACAATTTTACCAAATTGCTTACCCTCATCCATAAACCTAGCGGCATCCTCGCATTGCGCCAAAGAGAAGTTTTTGGCAACAATGGGTTCAATGCAGTATTGGTTCACAAAATCTACCATTTGTTTAAACTCTTCTTCGTTGCCCATGGTTGAACCAAGTATATCAATTTGTTTCCAAAATACTTTACCAGGTATACCTGTATTCCAAGCGCCAACAGTTGCTCCGTAACTCACAATGCGCGCACCTGGGTTACATAAATCAATTAATTTAGCAAAATCTGGACCACCCGCGCCATCAATTATTACATCAAATCCACCACTTTCTTTGGCCAAATTTTTATGCCAATCAGTTGTTTTGTAATTGGCACCACCAATGGC
>CANFHJ010000196.1 GCA_947446605.1 Bacteroidota bacterium
ATACTTACATGTCCCATTTTACGCATTGGCTTACTTTCTGCTTTGGCATATAAATGCACATAAACACCTGGCAAAGCGCTTATTTTTTCTAAGTTTTCTAATTGATATGCTCCACTAAAATCTTTTGCGCCTAATAAATTTACCATGCCGGCAGCCTGCACCAGTTCAGTGCTTCCCAATGGTAAGCCTACTAAAATTCTTGCCAATTGTTCGTACTGAGATGTATAACAAGCTTCAATGGTATGGTGCCCGCTGTTATGCGGACGAGGGGCAACTTCGTTTACAAATATTTCTCCAGCAGCATCCATAAATAATTCTACGGCAAATAAGCCTGGACCATCCAAAGCTTGTACTACTTTTCTGGCCAAAGCTTCTGCTTTTTCTTCTAAAATACTGCCAATTCTAGCAGGCGAAATAAGCACTGTTACCAAATTGGCAATTGGGTCAAATTCCATTTCAATAGATGGAAAAGAAACAATGTTTCCAGCAATATCTCTGGCAACAATTACGGCCAATTCTTTTTCACACGCTATATATTCTTCTAATACACAAGGACCGTCAAACGGAATGTTTGCTGGGTTTTCAATGATTTCTTGGGTATTTAAAATAGCTACCCCTTTGCCATCGTAGCCACCTTTCCGCGTTTTAGCTACAAATTTTTCCGAACCCAATAAGGGTATCAAACGCGCCCATTCTGATTTGTTATTAACTAAGAAAAATTTTCCAGATTTAATTTCATTTTTTGCGTAGAATTCTTTTTGCAATCCTTTGTCTTGTATCATTTGCAAAATGCGTGGCGAAGGAATAATGGTTTTTCCCGCAGCTTCTAACTTCAATAAAGCTTCTGTATTAACATGTTCAATTTCGTAGGTTAATACATCGCTGCAATTTGCCAATTCAATTATTTTTGCTTCATCCATCAAACTGCCCTCAATAAAGGTGTTGGCGTATGCTGCGCATGGGCAATTGCTATCTGCTTCTAAGATGTTAAAGTGTAAATTTAAACGCATGCTTTCTTCAATTAACATGCGGCCTAATTGTCCACCACCCAAAACACCAATTCTTTTTTTCAAAGGATTCATTTCAACAAAATTACTTTGCTTGTTTACTTAAAATAGCACGGTAAAAATTTTCATAGATTGGCACAATCTGGTTAATGTCAAACTCTTTTGCTCTGGCCAAAGCCGCATGCTTAAAAGTTTCCAATCTGTTATTGTCGCTTAAAATATAAAGTGCCTTTTCTGCCATGCTTGCTACATCGCCAACATTGCATAAAAACCCTGTTACACCATCTATATTTAACTCGGGTATACCGCCCGCATTGCTCGATATTACAGGTAGTTCGCAGGCCATTGCCTCCAATGCGGCTAAGCCAAAACTTTCGGTTTCACTTGGCATTAAAAACAAATCACATACCGATAAAATTTCTTCCACCTGGTTTTGTTTTCCTAAAAAGGTAACACTTTCGCCAAGTTCCAATTCTCTGCATAGTTTTTCAATTTGTATGCGCTCTGGTCCATCTCCAATTAGCAATAATTTTGATGGCATTTGTTTTCTAATTTCTGCAAAAACTTTAACGG
This sequence comes from Bacteroidota bacterium, assembly GCA_947446605.1. GTDB lineage: Bacteria > Bacteroidota > Bacteroidia > UKL13-3 > UKL13-3 > B1. The sequence continues at coordinate 1,581 of CANFHJ010000196.1, forward strand.
CATCATCTATGCGTTTTACTTTTCTAAAATTAGAAGTATGAACAATTAACTTTTCGCCATTAGGCGCAATAGCTGTTTTAAAATGTTCTCTGTTTTGCTTGCTAAACCTAGTAAAATCAATAAAGTTAGGGATTACTAAAATCTCTCTATTTACTTTTAAATGCGTGTAAGTATCTTGTTTCAATGATTCAGATACAGAGCTCACGCCATCCGACATATTAATACTATAACGTACCACCGGCTCAAAGCTGGCATCTTTTCCTACCAAAGTTATATCTGTGCCATGAAGGGTGGTTATAACTGGTATATGAATGCCTTCTGTTGCCAATATTTGTTTGGCCAATATAGCGGCAGAGGCATGTGGTATAGCATAATGTACATGCAGCAAATCTAATTGTGCAGATTTTACCACATCTACCAAATGACTGGTTAACGCAGTCTCATAAGGCGGAAAATCAAAGAGGGGATAATGACTTACATATACCTCATGGTAAAAAGTATTCTCCGTAAAAAAGTCTAATCGGGCGGGTTGTTTGTAAGTTATAAAATGCACTTTATGGCCTCGCAGGGCAAGGGCTTTACCCAATTCAGTAGCAACAACTCCGCTTCCACCATAAGTGGGGTAACAAACAATACCTATATTCATAATCTTACTACTATAAAGCTATTTTTTCAAAATTGTTTTCGGTTCGAACCAAAAACTTTTGAAGCCGGAACCACAAAAGCTTATTGTAGATCCGTATTTAACCTAAATCTACTTACACGGTTGTTTCCTTTATCACATACAAATACCGTTCTGTTGAAATAACAAATCCCTGTTGGGTCTATTAAATTAAATGGTCCGCTGCCATGTCCGTCTGTTCCGCTTCCTCCAAATGAAACAATCAATTGTTTTTTTGTTTTGCTATTGGCAGGTGGGTTCACACCTTCAAAGCCTGCATTTGTAAAAATAAATACCGAATCTTTTTCGCTATCTGTAATAAAAATATAGGCGTTTGCATCAGGAGCAACATAAATATCTTCTGGCTTTTTAAACCTAAAACTTTCGTACATAAACCTATCGGCTTTGGTATAATCAAAGTTCAAGAAATTGGTATTTTCACCATACAAAGTTCCTTGGTCTGGATCTTCTGTTGCCAAAATGCTCAATGACCTGTATTCTAAATTGGTACTTTGGTCTGCTAAAGCAACAAAGAAATTTTTAGAGGTGCTAATACCAGAAAGTCTTTGTGGTGGCCCTGCCAAAGAAGCAATACCACTTATGCCTACGCTCGATTTTAAACTGCTTTGGTTCGGATTTAAATTGGTGGTAAAGCCAATGTTTAATCCATCAGCATTAAACATCAATACGCCATTGTCTGGTCGTGCAATACCTGTTTGGTCGTTGCGCGGCCCACTTCTTGAAACATACAGGGTATTGTCCCAAAGCGTTGCCAAACCCGTGAATTTTACAGCTATATCATCTGCTCCTCTGTAAGAGGTATTGTTTCTGCTTTCGTCGCAAGCATAATGTTGAATGGTATCAATAAAATGTGGTGTACCTGCTGCAATTAATTCTATGTGGTAAACCGCTGCAAGGTTAATGCTTTTGCTTGCATCGGTATAAAACCTGCCAG
>CANFHJ010000197.1 GCA_947446605.1 Bacteroidota bacterium
ACATCTACGATAGCCAATAGAATAAACATTGCGATTCCGCTAACTATTAGCGTCAAAGCACTTTTTTGTCTTGTGTTCATGTGTTTTTTAAAGTTTTGAAGAGGAGGTGGGATTCGAACCCACCACACCACTTTCCTCCTGTTTTTTTATCCTAAAGATTCTATGAAATCTGCCACGTCTTTGGTTTTTAACGCTTTCATATTGCTCATTTTTACAATATACTCAGCGGTTTGCAATAGTCTAGCGTGGAAACGTACACGGCTTTCGTAGTTATTTTGCAATTTAAATTTACTTTGCACTTTGAAACCTAATAAGCCTAAGTCTACGTTTACGTTTTCCGCTTCAAAACGTAATAGGCAAGGTTCAGTCCCTTTGAACACTTTTACCCCTATGTTTTTCATAGTTTTGTGATACAGAAAGAAATTGCCCACTACGTTCCCAATTACGTTTTCCAAAGTGTTTTCTTTCACTTCAATGGTTTGCTCCCATAAGTCTGTGCTATTGTAAGCACGAATTTTTAAGTTTTTCATGTGTTTTTATATTTTTTTGTTGTATGGTTTTTAACCCGCTTGCCTTTTACATCTTAAACAACCTTGAAAATATAAAGGGAAGTGTCCAGTTTATTAGACACCTCCCCTTTTGCTTTGTTTTTTTGTTGGATTTTTACGCATATTTGCGTCTGTATTTTCGTACCTATGTAAGTTTGTACCCCTACCTTATAACTATACGATTCTACATAGGTCTATACTATGCAGGATTTGAGCCATAAAATTACAAGTTTGCTATATTATATGCTTTTACTCTTCGCAAAAGTATTTCACCCCTATAAATATAGACTAAATGGCTTTATGCGTTACTTTGCTATTTGTCCCACTTGTCTACTAAACAAAGGGCTTACCACTTAAAACAAAGAATACATTAAATTACCTTTTGCCACGTTCCACGTGAAACACAACAAAAGTAGACTAATAAATCAAAGAACACGTAGTTCACCCACTTAGCTTAGTAGCTATTTTTTCCTTGCTTGGAAAAATTAAACTGTCTAATAAAATAGACGTCTAATAAAGTGGACAAACCCAGTTTAAAAAGTGTCCAAAAAAATGGACAAATAATAAACACTATAAAAGAACAATATCAAATAGCTGATGCCTTATTGACAGAACAAAGATAGGTATAAGTAGTGTCTAGTAAAAAGGACAAATCAATAAAAATATAAAAATAAATATAAGTATCTGACTATCAGCTTAATAAAATTATAAAAGAATAAAAATATATTCTATTTAGAATCAATCTACATAGCATATATATATAACAAAAAAAATGATATAAACAAATTAATAAGTAATTTATATTTATTCTAAATAGGTATGAAGTATTTATACGTTTCTCTTAATGAGACAAAGTACAAGAGAGGGAATTACTTTCCCAAAATGGGACACGTATCCCAAAATGAAACTATAAACCCAAAGCAAAACTTCAAACTCATAATAAGACAAGTGTACCAAACTGGGTCTTTGTCCCAAAATGGGAATACACGAAATGGGGTGGGGTATTTTTTTTTGTGGCGGTTGGTTCGCTGTGGGGGTTGGGTTACTCCTCAAGCATACATAGGATATAATTTTTAAAAGGGTGGGGTATTTTTTAAATTGGGGTGGGTATTTTTTATTTGGACAGGTATATGGGATATGTTCAGAATACAATATAGGAGTGAACACATATAGAAAAGCTCCGCATTAACACGCTTAATATTATTAAGAAGAGAATGCTGTCAACCCCAATAGATAGGGATACCCTTGTATCTAAAATGCATACAGAAAGTATATGAAATGGATACATTTCTCATTTTTTGTCAAAGTATATGAAATATATATTTGTATATGAAATAGATACATTTTATATTTGTAGTGTGAAGACAATAAAAGACTATGAGACGTATAGTATTAATCCTAGTGTGGTACTTGTAGAGGACACTAAAGTAATAAACTATATAAAAAAAGGTGAGTTAAAGCAATTCTACAATATTGAGACAGGGGAGGAGGTTAACTACCAGGAGATGGGGGTTCATGATAATAGGACTGTAGATAGCAGGGAGTATAGGAAAGTGTATGTAGATGGACTACCTAGTATATCTCTTTTATCTTCTGCTGGATTGAAAGTATGGTGTTATGTATTAGCTAGGATAATAGCTAGGAAAGATGAGGTAGGAATCAATATGGAGGACTGCATGGAGTATACTGGGTATAAGACAAGGGCTAACGTATATAGTGGTATTGTCAACCTATTGGAGAACAAATTACTGTTCCGTAAAATTGGTAGTGGTGTCTTCTATATTAACATTAACGTATTTTTTAACGGTAATAGAATAAAATAAATATGAAAATTAAGATTAAAGTAGAAAAGGAAGTTGAAATTCTTTTTTTGCAAGTAAAGGCTAAGCCACGCTATTGGAATGATTCATCTGTAAATGGGGAGCTTGACACAGAAAACGGGGATAATATGCCATGCAAAGTAGGAGATTGGTGGTATCCTGAAATTAATATTGAAACAGGCATTATTAGAAAATGGCCTTTAGGTACAACTGCTAGCATACACTACAAAGTTTGCGATAACTGTAGTTGGAAGATTATAGACGTTGATGGTGTTTGTATTCAAGACGTTGAAGATGAATATGTCCCAGCTGGTTTATGCCCTGTAGAAGATGGCTATGGTGACTATATAATAATGGATATAGATAAAAACGGAAAGATAGAAGACTGGTCTTTTGATATTAGTGACTATATGTAGGATATGAAAAGGATAATAGAGAAATATGGGGTACAGCACCAACTGGATATGTGTATTGAAGAGATGGCAGAATTAATGCAGGCTATCAATAAATGTAGACGAAGTGGTATTGTGGGTACAGAAATAGAAAAACCGCATAAGGGGAGTACTATAGAACAAATCAGAGCGTATAATAATCTGTGTGCGGAAGTAGCAGATGTAAAGATTATGCTTTTACAGATGGATTGTATGGTAGACCAGGAACGGGTTGAAATGATAATGGAAAGAAAAATTAAAAGAATATGGAACAAACTAAATGCTACTGCGGACATACAATAATGTGTGACTGCGGTGTTTTGCAGAATAGCATAGAATGGCTATATGAGCAATTG
>CANFHJ010000198.1 GCA_947446605.1 Bacteroidota bacterium
ACAGAAAGTAGGTTAGATGTTGTAAACGGCTTTATTGAAGTGTATGATGATGCCATTGGCAAAAGAGCTTCGTTTGAATCTGTTGTGAGCATAAAAGACATGGAAGCAACTAAGCGTATTTCCGCTATTGCCGCGCAGGCACAATGGTTTGAAGACCACTCTCCAATTTCTACAGAACATAAAAAAGCATCTGTTAAAGGTATTACAGCAAAAGTTATTACGGTAATTCAAGAGGCAGGCGCCAGTGAACATTCTACTCCTATTGGTATCAATTTACCAAATGCAAATTGGATCAGACAACAACATGGTTCTAAATCTGTATCATTAGGAAATATTGTTCATTCTTACAATATAGTTGGCGCAAAAAGCCCAATGATGAAGGAGTTTACCTTGAGCCAAGAAGAAATAGAACGCAATGCAAAATATGGCGCATTAGCCAGTGATTTACATACCGATATGCACGAGGTAATTGGACATGCATCGGGCAAAATTAACCCTGGCATTGGCGATCCTGATCAAACATTAAAAAACTATGCAAGTACACTAGAAGAAGCTCGTGCAGATTTAGTTGCTTTGTATTATATCTACGACCCAAAATTGGTTGAAATGGGCGTTATGCCAAGCATTGAGGTTGGTAAAACAGAATATGATGGCTATATCAGAAATGGCTTAATTACCCAATTAACACGTTTGCAATTAGGTGAAAACTTAGAAGAAGCACACATGCGTAACCGTCAATTAAATGCCTCATGGGTATATGAAAAAGGTAAAGCAGACAATGTAATTGAAATGTTTAAAAAGGACGGGAAAACCTATGTTAAAATTAATAATTACGAAAAACTACGTGAGCTGTTTGGACAATTATTAAAAGAAATCCAAAGAATTAAATCGGAAGGTGATTACGCGGCAGCTACTGCTTTGGTAGAAGGTTACGGTGTAAAAGTAGATCAAACGCTACTAAAAGAAGTAAAAGAACGTTTTGAGAAACTGCATGTTGCCGCCTACAAAGGTTTCATTCAACCTAAATTAGTGCCAGTAATGAAAGAAGGAAAAATTGTAGATGTAAAAGTAGAATATCCTAATGATTGGTTGAAAGACCAATTAGAAAGAGGAAAAAATTACGGTTACTTACCAAACATTAATTAAGATTAAAAAAATCCGGAGCATGCCTCCGGATTTTTTTTGTTTATTTTTATTCCATAGCTTTGAATTACAATAAAAATTATGAAAAAATTATTTGTCGCATTTGCACTTGTATGTAGTTCTTATCTTGCCTTTTCCCAAGAACTTGAATTTGGCTTAAAAGCAGGACTAAGCTCAGACAAAATTAGCTTGTCTAATATCAGCCAATTTGAGGCAAAAGTAGACCCAAATACCACCTTGAATTTTGGCGCATTTGGTCGTTTTAAAATCATGCTTATTGGCCTATACATTCAACCCGAAATTATTGTAAACAGAAGAGCTAGCAACTTTACTGTAATAGATTTAGTTGGTGGAAGTTCTTATATTTTTAGCCATTCTGCAAACTATGTGGATGTGCCAGTTTTAGTTGGCTTTAAAATGCTGAAATTATTTAGAATTTATGCCGGACCAAATTTTCAATTTCTTACCAGTCAAAAAACAGATTTACCAATCAATAATATAAATTTTCAATCTAGTGATTTGAAAAAGAAAACAACCGGTATTCAATTTGGCGTAGGTTTAGATCTTGCCAAATTGCGCATTGACGCCAAATATGAACTAAATGCCGCATCAATGGGTTCCCCGTTTACCTATAAAACCATTTCTCCAAGCAGCACAAGCGGCATGCTAATGTTGCAAGTTGGCTTTAAAATGTTTGGCCTGTTTTAGAAATGAACGCCGAAACACTTCGCGAACATTGTATTCAAAAAAAAGAAGTCACAGAATCCTTTCCATTTGATTCAGATACACTGGTTTTTAAAGTGGCAGGAAAAATGTTTTGTTTAATAGGTTTAAACAATCCTATTAATTGTAACCTCAAATGCAACCCTGAAAAAGCCCTTGAATTAAGGGCAACTTATACTGCTGTAATTCCCGGTTGGCATATGTCTAAAACAAATTGGAATACCATTTATTTCAACCAAGACATGAAAGACAAAGAAATCTTAGAATGGGTTGATCACAGTTACCAAATGGTAATAAATGGCCTTACAAAGAAATTACGAAAAGAATTGGGTCTTTAAGATTAAGGTGCTATTGTTTTGTTTTTAATTAAACTCCTATTATAGGTTTGTATTAGTGCCTTGGTTAGCATTTCCAAGCTATCTATTTTACCAGCAAAATTTTGCAATTTTAAGAGGTTATGCTGCAAAAGAGAATCATTTGCTACATTGTAAAATCCAAGCGCGTTTTGCCCATCAAACTGATACACGTATGGCCATTGTACCAATTGATAATAATTGTCGTGGTATTGAAGCGCAAGGCCCTTTAAATTGCTTGGTTCGGCATAAGTACCGAAACAAAAAAAGGGCTTTGTATAGCCTACTTCTTTTAATAACATTGGCAACACATCCACGTGCGAAACTGTTTGTGTATTTTCATAATTAATGGGATGTTCTGGTCTAAAAACAAACAAAGGCAATTCAAATTTTCCTTGCGCACTTTGGTAATAGGCCTTCTCATTTTCTGCGCTGTGGTCGGCAGTAATTATAAAGCGTGTATGCGCATACCAAGCCTGTGTTTTAGCATACTTAAAAAACTGCCTCAAAGCATCATCCACATAGCCAATGGTAGGATGAATAGGCATGGTACCTTTTTTATATGAATTTATTTTATCAGCAGGCAATTTATAAGGATGGTGTGAACTTAAAGTAAAAACTGAACTAAAAAATGGCTCCTTTTTCTGCGTTAATTCTTTCCCAAAATACTGCAAATAAGGCATGTCGTATATGCCCCAATGCCCATCACCGTCCTCCGGATTAGGATATTCATTCTTTCCAAAATAAGTACCGCCTTTGCTGGTAGCAATAAAATTATCAAAACTCATGGTGCCATTTCTTCCCCCATGGTAAAAACTGGCATCGTAACCCATTTCTTGCAAATAAGCGCCAATACCTTTTAGGTTATTTCCTTGGTAAAAACTGCCCAAAT
>CANFHJ010000199.1 GCA_947446605.1 Bacteroidota bacterium
GCTAAGTCAACAATTTTGGTAGATTTACCCATGTCAAACACATAAATTTCACCACCATTTCCCATATTTCCTGCCTCCAAAACAAGCTGACAAGCTTCTGGGATGGTCATAAAATAACGGGTAATATCTGGGTGGGTTACGGTAATTGGTCCGCCTTCCTCAATTTGTTTTCTAAACTTCGGAATCACAGATCCGCTCGAACCCAAAACATTGCCAAAACGGGTAGTAATAAACTTGGTTTTTCCTGCTCCTGTTTTGCTATTGTTTTCGTACATAGACTGCACATAAATTTCTGCAATGCGCTTACTGGCACCCATTACATTGGTAGGGTTTACAGCCTTGTCTGTGCTTATCATTACAAAGCGCTCTGCGCCATAATTCACGGCCATTTCTGCCAAAATCTTGGTACCACTTACATTCACCCTAATGGCTTCACCAGGATTATCTTCCATTAAAGGAACATGTTTATAGGCCGCTGCATGGTAAATAATATCTGGATGAAAATGTTCAAATACCCTGGCCATTCTAGGACTACTGGTTATGTCTGCAATAATTATTTCGCAGAATGTATTCATGGCACTCGGATGCAATTCTCTAATTTCTGCATCCAGTTCGTATAATTTAATTTCAGAACAATCTAAACAAAGCAATTTTTTAGGTCTAAATTTCAAAAGCTGCCTCACCATCTCCGCCCCAATAGAACCGCCTGCTCCCGTAACTAAAACCACTTTATTGTTTACCTGATCCGAGATATTGTTTTTGTTTAATTGTATGATATCACGCTCAATCAAATCCTCAATTTTTACGTGTTTCATTTGTTTAAAACTCAACTCACCATTGATCCATTTTTCAACAGGAGGAACTGTTCTCACAGTTACGTTTAAGTTCAAACAACGTTCAATAATATCTTGCTTTTTGGCAATAGAAATAGTTGGATCGGCAATAACCAATTGCTTTACTTTTAAGCGCTGCAATACGCTTTCTAAATCTAAATGCGAATGGTAAATACTAACACCTTCTAATATTTTTTGCTGGTTGCCTTCATTCTCATCAAAAAAAGCTACCACCTTAATTCCTTCGGTTCCTTCTTGCTCCAACTTGCGCTTGGTTGTTAGGCCAGAGGTACCCGCACCCAAAATGGCAAAATGCTCTCTTTTGTAATCAGAGTAGCTGTTAATTCTTATATATACCAGTTTAATAAATACCCTAAACCCAGCCAAGAAAAACACGGAGAATACAAAGTCTAATAACAATACCGAAACTGGAAATAAGTGATTGCTTTCAGGAAAATAATTGTGAATAGCATCTACCAAAAACAACAATGCCAATGAAATAGACATGGCATAAAATATCCTAAAAGCATCCTGAACGCTGGTATGTCTCAATACAAAACTATGCAATCTAAAATAGGAAATGCTAATGCCCTTCACCAATAAAATAATGGGAATGGCCGACAAAGACTCAAATAAAAAATCTGATCCTGTGCCAAAACTTAAACGCGTTACAATGGCCAAAATATAGGCCAATGCACAAAGCCCCAAATCAAAAAGTAAAATGAACCAGCGGGGTACCTGACTCGATTTTGCGAACAGTAATTGTAAAAATTTCATAGGCTTGTCATTTCGAAGTGGCTTTCGCACACCTCACAACTGTATACGAATGTATATAAATATAACATAAAAAAAAATTCTGTACGACGCGATTGATGCACGCGATATTTGCATTTCACCACCAATTCCCCTAATTTTGCCACACCTAGGAAAATGATATCCCCAAACAACATCGACCCTAAGTGGTACCTGCTCTATTCCAAACCCCGCAGCGAAAAAAAAGCTGCACACGAACTAGAAATCAGAGGCCACCAAATATATTTACCCCTGCAAAGAACCCTGCGCCAATGGAGCGATAGGAAGAAGTGGGTAGAAGAACCCCTGTTTAAATCTTATCTTTTTATTTATACCAACCTCGAACGCAATTATTACGATATCCTAAATGTTCCGGGAATTGTTAAATTTGTAAACTTTGAGAAAAGTCCTGCTATTGTAGATGCACGCGAAATTGACCTCGTAAAACGCATGCTCGGCAATACCAGTGATATGGAAGTGGCCACCAATTTATTGGAGGACAATTCTGAAGAAACCAATGTGGAAGTGGAAATAATAGCCGGCCCCCTCATTGGAACACGCGGGATTATTCTCAACCGAAAAGGAAAAACCCAACTGCTCGTGGAACTGACCAGCATGCACCAAAAAATCTTGCTGCACGTTCCAATGGCAAACGTCAGGCGGGTTTATTCTTAGAAACGAGAAGCGAGAGACGAGAAGCGAGAGGCTTGTCCGCCGAAGCGAAAGAGTCTAGAGCCTAGAATCTAGAATCTAGACAGCAGCGAACAGCTTGGCTTTGCCAATCAATATTTGAAGAAAAGAAACAAAAAAAAGCCAAAAGCCAGCCGCCAGAAGCTAGAAGAAAAAAAAGCCAGAAGCCAGCTGCCAGAAGCAACATAACAATAAATAAAGTAGATGTGCTCGCAAGTTGGAATTTTAAACATATTGTAAATCTAGATAGAATTAAGGGCTATAATTCTGTAAATTTGCGACTTGGTTATTCAATGATAGAAATAAGAAGCCCTAAAGATTTGGTAAATTATGGAAACGACTAAAAAAGAAAAACAATTTGATGCGGTAAAAATGATGCGAGATATCAGAGATAAAATTAGTTCTGAAACGCAAAATATGAATTTCGAAGAACTGAAAGCCTATATCAAACAAAAACTTTCTGAAAATAAAAACAAACTCGTAGGACAATAATTACAAGTAGGTGCGGGAAGAGAATCCAAAGCCCAGAATCCAGGCTTGTCCGCCGAAGCATAAGCTAAAGAGTTTAGAGCCTAGAGTCTAGATAGCAGCGAACAGCTTGGCTTTGCCAACCAAAATTTGAAGAAAAGAAACAAAAAAAAGCCAAAAGCCAGCCGCCAAAGGGAAAAAGCAGCAACCAGCTAGAAGCAAAAAAAAGCCAGAAGCCAGCTGCCAGAAGCCAGAAGCCAAAAAGCAGAAGATAAAAACCAGCCGCCAGAAAACCAGCAACCAGCAACAAAA
>CANFHJ010000200.1 GCA_947446605.1 Bacteroidota bacterium
ATATCAGCGCTAAATATGAAACAATTGGAACTGTTGATACTTCAAAAGTTGGTCCTAATTATTTGAAATATGTAGTAAGAGATTTGTACAATAACGTAAGTGATACTTTGCGCAGAACTGTATTTGTTGTATTGAACCAAACGGGTCCTACAATTGTATTAAATGGTGCTTCACAGGTTTATGTGGAGGTTTATAAAAAATACAATGAGCCTGGATATATTGCAAAAGACAATCAAGGAACTATTATTACAGACCAAGTTGTGGTAACAAGCAATTTGGATACCTCTAAATTAGGTACTTATAGCAATGCTTATACCATTATTGATGCCTATGGTTTAAGCGACAACAAGCAACGTGCGGTAACAGTTGGAGATACTACTCGTCCAGTTATTACACCAAAAGTTGCAATCCCTGGTACACCTTATGTGCACCAAGTGGGTACTGCAATTGACTTAACTAAAATTGTAACGGTAACTGATAACTATTGGACTAATTATTTCATTGATTTAACTGTTCAAGGTTCAGTGGATGTAAACAGTGTAGGTAGTTACTTTATTTCTTATGTAGCAAGAGACAATAGCGGTAATATAAGTAATTTGGTGATGGTACGTGTAGATGTAAAAGATACCAAAGCGCCAACGCTTGTATTAAATGGAACCAACCCATTAACATGGGATGTGAAAACAACCTTTAACGATCCTTGGGTTACTCCTACTGATAACTATTGGCCAGCAAGTACTGTGGTTATTAGCCGCAAAGGTGTTGTAAATATTAATGTGATTGGAGAATACAACTTATGGTATATTGGAACTGATCCATCAGGTAATAAAGACTCAATTTTACGAGTAGTGAAGGTGGAAGACAGAACAAAGCCAAGAGTTGATTTATTAAATGTATTTGAAGTTAATTTACCAAGATGGCAAGTATATAATGATGCTGCAATTTCATTGGTAGATAATTACAACTCAGACGCCCAAATGCGTGGAAACTTGGTTACCATTTGTAATTTGCCTAAAAACGTTGCGGGTAACTATTTTGGTGATGCGCCTGGTTTATACAGTATCAGGTATACGGTTAAGGATTTGTCAAATAACCAATCAGATGAGGCAATAAGAACTATTAACGTAATGCCAGAAGGCGCTGCAGGTATAGAAAATATTATGAACGTTGATCGTTTAATGAGTATTTATCCAAATCCAAGTAATGGCTTGGTAAATATGCGTTTGGCAAGTGCACAAACACAAGATGTTTATATTGTAGTTTTAGACATGCTAGGAAATGAAGTGGTAAAACATACCATCAAGGCTAACGATATGCAAGTAAATGAGCTTAATTTAAGTGCACAAGCAAAAGGATTCTATTTATTACGCATTCAAACAGGCGATACTATCTTTGTGAAGAAAATTCAAGTGAATTAATTCCTTCATTGAAATTTAATGAAAAGGGCAGTCTCGAAAGGGACTGCCCTTTTTTCTTGTCATATTATTCAAAATTTTGGAATATGAAAAGTTTGTATTATTATTGATTTACTTATTTCTAAAACAATCCGATTATGAATATAAAAAAGCTACTAAGAAATCTTCTTTTATTATTGATTCTTGCAATGACTTCAAAGTTGCAAGCCCAGATAATTTCAACAGATCCAGCTCCTTATTGCACAGTAAGTGCAACCTATGCGGGCTGCGGTACAAGTGATTATATCGATAATTTTACATTTAACACATTGTCTAATTTAGCCTCTGGTTGCAATGCCACTGCGCCTTATTATTCTTTGTGGGCACAAACAACGGCTGTTGCTCCAGGTTCTACTTATGCAATGACTGTACAAGGAAGTGCAACTAAGCCAAATGGTTTTGGTGTATGGATTGATTATAACCGTGATAACGACTTTTTAGATTTAGGTGAATTTGTATATTTCACGCCAGGTGCTTATTCATCATTGCCAACTGCGCAAATATGGTCTGCTAATATTACCATTCCAACAAATGCTTCTCCGGGTTTAACGCGTTTAAGGATTAGAGGTAATTGGCAAAACTATTTGGGCGGAGCGCCAGGTGGTCCATTCCAACAGGCAGATGCTTGCGGTAATATTGTAGATTGGACAGAAACTGAAGATTATAATATTACCATTATTGGTTCAAATATTGTATTGCCTCCAATTGCAAATTTTTTCCCAAGCCAATCTACTACCAATACCATTCCAACAGATACTGTTTGGATCAATAGTCCTTATGATTTGGTTTCTACCAGTACCAACACTACCAGAACTTATTGGGATTTGCCAGGGGTTAACCCATTACTTCCAGGTTACAGCAGAGGTAATATTGGTTGGTCTTCACAACAATATATTGATACAGCTAAATACAATCAAAAATTCAGATATACCTATAATACACGTGGCTTTTGGCCAGTTCGTTTATTGGCTATTAATGATTTGAAACGCGATAGTTTGCGTGATAGTATTGTAAAATACATTTGGGTAGATACCCCTAATTTTACGCCTAGACCTAATTTCTTTTCTGCGCGTAGAAAAATTGGTATTGGCGATTATGGTGCCCTGTTAGACATTACCACAGGAGGTCCAAATATGTGGTATTGGTCATTTGATCCTCCATGTAATTTATGTACCACGCCTCCTTATTTTAACAATTTCTTTGCAGGTGCCACAGATCAAAATCCATTGTTCTTTGCGGGTGACCCAGGTAAATTCACCGTTTGTTTGCAAGCCTGGAATGCGCGAGGTTGGGATACCATTTGTAAGAGAGATTATTTTGAAGTTATTAATAGTATAAATATTTGTAGCGGAAGTGGCGCAACCTATAGCACCGAAAAAGAAGGCTATATGTTTGGTCCAAGTGGAACCGGTTTAAGCTATACCCGCTCGCAAGTTTCTGGTTGTCCTGGTTTATTATTGGCACCTTGTGCAGATAGTATAATCCTATGGGTAGATAGAATTAAAATGTTGCCAACGGATACTTTGGTAATTAGAAATGGATCAGATGCCTCAGCACCTATTTTGAGAAAATTGGGTGGTTCAAATATTTCTGTTTTGCCTGCAACCTTGCTTCAAAACGGTATTAGAGG
>CANFHJ010000201.1 GCA_947446605.1 Bacteroidota bacterium
CCATAAGGATTCTATTCTACCAATGAAAAGCAATCCTGAAGAAAACCCCTGGGAAATAAAAAATACGCAAAAAGTATACGCTAACAATTGGATTGAAGTGAGCCACCATGAGGTAACAAACCCCACCGGTAATGAAGGCGTTTATGGGGTAGTTCACTTTAAAAATTTAGCTATTGGCATCATTCCATTAGATGAAAATAACCATACTTGGATTGTTGGCCAATACCGTTTTCCAGTTGAAAAATACAGCTGGGAAATGCCAGAAGGCGGCGGCCAAATTGGGGTCGACCCATTGCTTTCTGCGCAAAGGGAATTGCTGGAAGAGTGCGGCATTATTGCCCAAAAATGGGAGCGTATTTTAGAAATGGATTTAAGCAATTCTGCTACCACAGAACATGCCATCCTTTATGTTGCCAGAGAATTAAGTTTTACGCAAGCGCAACCCGAAGAAACAGAAGAATTGCAATTACGCAAAATACCATTTGAAGAATTATTTCAAATGGTAATGCGTGGCGAAGTAAGCGATGCTATGACCATAGCCGCTGTACTTAAATTAAAATTGTTAATGGCTTAATCGTGGTGTTCGTGCTCCTCGTGGCTTTCACTTGGAGTAGCAACATCTATTGGACTTGGCGCGTTAAGGGTATCTGCTAATAAGCGCATACCTTCTTTTGCCCAAGCAATTATTTCACCTTTTTGCGCTTCACTTAAAACAGCGTCTCTGTGAATTAATGTATAAGAAAATAAGGGCATTTCATTTTCTTCTAATTGCTCAGCAATTTCTTTTAATTTTTTAATTTTACGTTTGGTTTTGTACGTATTGAATTCAGAAAAATTAAGCTCTCTTTTTCCTTCATCCACATGGTCTTTTAACCAAAATTCTACAGGTTGAATGTTTGCATACCACGGATAAATGGTGCGGTTGCTATGACAATCATAACAACTTTTTTCTAAGCTCCCTTGCACAAACTCTGGTACAGTTAAACTTTTAGAAATATCATTTGGCCCATAAGGTTCACCCTCATTTTTTGCAGGATGAATAAATTGGATTAAAATTAAAATGGCCGCTAAAATGAGACCAATTTTTTTGAAAAGATTTGAGTTCATATTATTTGCGCTTTAACACAGCTTGCACTGCAGCAACAATATTAACGCTTTCTAAGCCGTATTTTTTCATTAAATCATCTGGTGTACCACTTTCGCCAAAACTATCGTTAACGGCTACCATTTCTACTGGTGTAGGTAATTTACGTGCCAATAGCTGGCAAATGCTATCGCCTAAGCCACCATTCATCTGGTGTTCTTCCGCTGTTACCACACAACGCGTTTTAGCAGCAGATTTTAATACCGCTTCTTCGTCTAATGGTTTAATGGTATGGATATTTATAATTTCTGCATCTATGCCTAATTCTGCTAGGGCGTGACCCGCTTCAATGGCTTTCCAAACCAAGTGACCCGTTGCAAAAATACTCACATCAGCACCTTCATTGATCATTAATGCTTTGCCTATTTCAAATTTACCATCGGCTTCGGTAAAATTAGGTACGGCAGGACGACCAAAACGCAAATAAACCGGACCATCATAAGCTGCAATGGCAATGGTTGCTGCTTTGGTTTGGTTGTAATCACAAGGATTAATTACCACCATACCTGGCAACATTTTCATTAAACCTAAGTCTTCTAATATTTGATGCGTAGCACCATCTTCGCCCAAAGTAATACCCGCATGAGAGGCGCAAATTTTTACGTTTTTACCGCTATAGGCAATAGATTGACGAATTTGATCGTAAACGCGACCTGTACTAAAGTTTGCAAAAGTTCCTGTAAATGGAATCCAACCACCAATGGTTAAACCAGCGGCAACACCCATCATATTTGCTTCTGCAATTCCAACCTGAAAAAATCTTTCTGGATGGTCTTTTTGGAAAGCATCCATTTTTAAAGAACCTGTTAAATCGGCACAAAGGGCTACAACTTTTGGATTAGTTTTTCCCAATTCAGATAAGCCTGCGCCAAAACCACTGCGGGTATCTTTTACATTTTGAACATCGAACTTTTTCATAATTTTCTTTATCGGTTCGAACCCAAAGGTTCATTCTATAATTTAATTCAACAAAATATTAGAGGCCATGCCACTGGTAATTTTAAAGACCCTTTCAAAGGTATGACTACTTCTGGAAGCACCTTTGGCACGGTAAACAATTTTATAATCGCCGGGCTGCATTACTATTTGATGGCTTCTTTTTTCTACGGGTAATTTATAAACCCACACCAATTCATTACGCACCATTTGGTAGATATCAGCATAATAATCTTGTAGCTGACAATTTACAATGAGCTTGCCAGGTTGTGGCAATTGAATGGTGGTGGTGGTACTTTGGTCAACGCTTACATCTCTAAAAACCATACGCGGCAAGCAAAGCACTTCTACATCATATTTTCCAACAATAAATTTCTCTTTGGTGCCTGCTTCTTGCACGTGCAAGGTTTGGTTCGAACCTTGTTTTCTAACAATAAATTGAAGGTTGTTATAATTGGTTAAGCCATCAACCTTTACCATTAATTGTCCTTGCGGCGCATCTACCCCAATAATGGTATGTTTGCCAGGTGTTACATCAATATTTTCTCTCACTACAGGCGGAAGAGTATGTACCACCATTCTGTACCTGTAAACTGGATCTAAATTAATGGTATCTGGGTTGCCACGTTCGTTAATGGTATGCATGTAATTGTACAACAATAAACCAGAGTTCATGTCGTAAAAACTCATGTTCACATTTGTTTCGGTTGGCTTACTATAAACATCCAACAAATTCACTTGGGCAGTAGTATTGTTTAAGGCCTGAGAGATAACCAATTTTAAGGCATCATCAAATCCTTTCTCTGTATTGGCATCGTAGTAACGCCCAACGCAATCAAATGCTTTTCTAAAATCTTCTGTGGAGCCAATACCAATGATAAATGGTTTTAAAATAATTCCTTGACTTTGCAAGGCTTCAGAAACTGCGCATGGATCACCTTGGCATTCTTCAATACCGTCTGTAATTAAAATAATAACGTTTCTGGTATAAGG
>CANFHJ010000202.1 GCA_947446605.1 Bacteroidota bacterium
AGATAGCTTATTTTTATGAAATTTTAAAGACAAGTTCGAACCCAAGTATTCCCAAATATGACTTACCTTCGTTATGGGTATTAAAAGGTATTTGATGCTCAATAAATAGCTCTTGTTATGATGCAAACCCTAAAAAAATCTTTCTTAAGATTACCCCTTATTATAGTTGGCGTATTGCTATTGTTTGCCCTACCAACTAAGGCAAGCCATATTGTGGGTTCAGACATTAGCTATTCTTGTTCTGGCACTCCTGGGGTTTACAATGTTCAATTTAAGCTATACAGAGATTGCGCAGGCATAGAACTTTGCGCTAATTGCCCAACAAGTTTAAGTCCTGCTTGCAATATACAATTAGACATATCGGGCGCTGCTGCACCTGTTGGTTCGGGCATGCCCACCAGCCCTTGTACAGGCACAAAATTTGGCACACAATCTATTTCTGTAGTTGCATCTGTTGGCGTATATGATGCCATGCAACTTTGCAATCTTACAAAAACCATTTGTAGCAATTGCGGCACCAGAACAGCAGGCACCTTTATGCCAGGGGTTGAAGTGTATACATTTGCAGGAACAGTAAATTTAAATGCCATACCAAGCAGTTGTTGCATGGTAAGTATTGCTTGGTCGTCTTGCTGCAGGAGTGCCTCTTTAACCACTTTGCTTGCACCATCTGGTCAGAACTTTTACAGCGAAGCAATTATTAACCGCTGCGCTACACCTTGTAACTCCTCTCCTATTTTTACCAATGCCCCGGTTTTAGTGGCCTGTGCAGGACAAGATTTTTATTATAATTTGGGGGCCATAGATCCAGATGGCGATTCATTGAGTTATGCTTTTGGAACGGCTTTAGGCGGAGCAAATTCGCCCCTTACGTATGTTTCACCCTATAGCACCACCGTACCTTTCCCCTATTTAGGTGCACCCATTCAAAGTCCGCCCGCCTTGCCACCTTTGGGCATTAGTATAGATGCAAGCACAGGCGATATTAGGTTTAGACCCATGGGCACATTTGTAGCCATGCTTACCATTGAAGTAAAACAATGGAGAAATATAGGTGGCATTCCAACACTGATGGGAATTACCCGCCGTGATATCCAATTTTCAACACTTAATTGTCCAAGCAACAACCCACCAGTAATTAGAACCTACGACCAAAGTGGCCTTTTAACTGCCCCACAACCCAATTTTAGTTATGCCGTTTGTGCAGGACAAGCATTGTGTTTTATGATTGGAGCATGGGACAATGCTGCCAGCACAGATACAACAGATTTAAGCTGGAATGCGCCAACAGCTATGGTAGCAAATGGCGCAACGTTTACAAAATGTTATAATGCTGCAAGCAGAGACAGTATTGGTCCAAAGCAAGACAGTGCTAAATTTTGTTGGACCCCACCTAGCAATGTGGCCAGTAATTTACCTTATTATTTTACCGTCATTGCCAAGGACAGGGCCTGTCCAATTCAAGGTAGTGTAAGCAGAACTTTTAGCATATTGGTGCGCAAAGTACCACAAGCAATTATTAATAAAATAGATAAGGGTTGTAATACATACGACTTCAGTTATACCCTTCAAAACAATGCAAGCATAGATCAGAGTTATACCAAATATTTGATTGAAACAGATTCAAACATTTATATTACTTACAATGCAAACAGTGTTTCAAACCATCATTTTACAAAGGCTGGCTGGCATCGCTTGCAATTAAAATTAAGCACGCTTACTCCACCGGCACCCAATGGTTGTGAGGCGCCAGTCATTTGGGACTCTATCTACTTAACCCCAGCCCAAGGACCCATTATTTCTGGAACTATTAATGGACCAACAACCGGATTAACAAGTAATACCAGCTATGGCTACAGCATTTTACCGCAAACCGGTGTTAGCTATAATTGGCTGACCACAGATGGATCTATTTTATCTGGGCAAGGCACACCGTCCATTAATGCAAGTTGGAGTAGCTTAGGCAGTCATCCCTTAAAAGTTATTTTAAGAAATTTAGTGGGCTGTGAAGATTCTTTATTACTCAATGTAAACGTTAGCAATGCAGGACCAGAAATCATTTATTTTACACCAGATTCTGCGGCTACCCATGATACAGTTACTATTTATGGAAACAATTTATTGGGTGCAAGTTCGGTAACATTAGGAGGTGTAAATGCACAAGCCTTTGGGGTAATTTCTGCAAACCAAATTAAGGCTATTGTAGGAACAGGGGCCAGTGGAAGCGTACAAATAATTACACCCTTGGGAACAGCGCAGAAAGCAGGATTTATTTATATAAATAGTGCTGGTATCAAAGCCCTTTCTGTTTTGAATGGCATAAGTGTTTATCCAAATCCTGCCAGCAATGAATTGGTGATTTGTTGTTTTGAAAAGGAGGCAACAAGTTTAAGTATTGTTATCAAAGATTTAACGGGTAAAATTATTGCCGAACCAATCTTAGTTATGAATGGCAACCAAGGCAAGGTAGCTACACAAAATTTAGCGCCTGGCACCTATATCCTTTGCATACAAAAAGGCAATGAAACAAGTAGGTTGAAGTTTGTGAAAGAGTAGAAACGCTATTAATAATTCTTCCCCTTTTCTTGCAAAATGGCAAAGGCATCTTCCCAAGAGGGAATTGTATCAGACTCATATCCGTAGGTTCTACCAGTGGCAATACTATGAAAGGCTTTCATGGCTTTGAGGTGGGCACCACTGCGCATAAATTGAAGCATGTGGTCTCTGCTTTCCCAAGCACTAATGGTACATTGGTAGCCATTGATTTTTTTGACAGCACTGTGTAAATTACCCTTTGTTTTTTGTGCTTGTCCAAAGGAAGGAATTGCCAAAGTCCAAAATCTGATATAACTCAAAAACCCTTTGGGTTTTAATCCGGTGAGTGAAATGTACATGGAGCGGTATTTTTCAATAAAAATGAAGGTGCCAAAAATAAAATTTACGAATGAATTTATTTAGTGGCTATTGTTTTTTTGACAACTGATTGAAGTGACTTTTGAAATTGGTTTTGGTATTTCTTTTTTACCAAATCAATATCATATTTAGATTGCA
>CANFHJ010000203.1 GCA_947446605.1 Bacteroidota bacterium
CCTCTTGGCTTTGCTCGCGCAGGTATTGTAATGTTAACATGGTATCAAAAACTAATTTCCACAAATATCTGAAATTTGCAACGCATTTTTTGAAAAAAAGCCAAACAACCTTATTGTACAGCAAGCGCCATTCGAGAGTACCTAACAGGGTTCAAAAAAAACGTCATGGTAAACTTGGGAACCATCATTGACAATTTACCTCAATACAAAAATGGTTCGGCAAGCTCACCACGACGGCAAACCTATGCTCTCTATAAAAAAGAGAGGGTTTCGCTTAATAATTACTACAATACAACAACTTTCGTCATTACATCGCCTTGGCGGATAGCATCAATAACATCTAAGCCATCAATAACTTTACCGAAACAGGTATGGTTACGATCAAGGTGGGCGGTATTGTTTCTGCTATGGCAGATAAAAAACTGTGAACCACCGGTATTTCTGCCAGCGTGTGCCATAGATAATACACCACGATCATGGAATTGGTTTTCACCAGTTAATTCGCAATCAATTTTGTAACCTGGTCCACCAGCACCAGTGCCAGTAGGATCGCCACCTTGGATTACAAAATCAGGGAGAACGCGGTGAAAGCTTACGCCATTATAAAAACCGCTTTCTGCCAATTTAAGAAAATTAGCAACGGTATTAGGTGCATCTTTGTCGAAAAACTCAATAGTCATAACACCTTTTTCGGTGTGAATTTCTGCTTTGCTCATGTTTTTTTGATTAATAATATTGAAAGATAATTGAAAAATATTTTAATAAAAAATGCCGGAAAGCTTTGGCTAACCGGCATTTCAAATTTTTATGAATTAGATTAACTACCGCTCAAAGCTGCAGCACCACCCACAATTTCTGAGATCTCTGTGGTAATGGCACTTTGACGCGCACGGTTGTATTCTAATTTCAATGCCTTAATTAATTCACCGGCATTGTCTGTAGCTTTATCCATTGCAATCATACGCGCACCATGTTCCGAGGCGAAAGAATCTAAAAGGCTTTTATAAATTTGGGTTTTCAAGATCCTTGGAATTAATTCTTCCAAGATGGCTTCTTTACCTGGTTCAAAAATATAATCGTTTTTAGCTGCTTTACCACCCATGTTTTGCGGCAAGATTGGCAAGAAAGGCTCATTCGTTAAGATTTGAGTTGCGGCATTTTTAAATTGATTGTATACAATTTCTACCTTCTCAAAACTTCCTGCTTTGAATTGATTCAACACATATTCACCAATTTCAAAAACACTTTCAGCATTTAGCTTTTGGTAAGTGTCTCTGTAATCAGGAATGATGTTGTTGTTATTTGCTTTAGTAAAAAACTCGAAAGCTTTTTTACCAATAGGCAAAATAGTTACATTTTTACCCGCGTAATCTTCTTTAATTAATCTGTTAGCAAGCTTAATAACGTTGGCGTTAAAGCCTCCGCACAAACCTCTATCAGAAGTAATTACTACCAATAGCACATTTTGAATTGGCTTTTGGTTAAAATACACTTTTAATGAATCAACATCAATAGAATCTGCCAAGTTAGCCAAAATGCCATTCAGTTTTTGGGCATAAGGCCTCATCTGAATAATTGCATTTTGGGCTCTTCTCAATTTAGTAGCACTCACCAATTTCATTGCTTTGGTGATTTGCTGGGTTGAGTTAACCGAGGCAATACGAATACGAACTTCTTTTAAATTAGCCATTGTTTAGTTTAACGATTCCGCTTAATTATGCGCTGTATTTAGCAGCTAGTTCTTTTGCAACCGATTCAAGAATTGAAGTAACATCGTCGCCAATACCACCCTTTTTAATTAGATCTAACACGTTTTTGTGTTTGCTTTCTAAGAAGTTTAGGTAATCAGCTTCAAACTCACGAATTTTATTTACAGGCACTGCGGTTAATAAACCTTTTGTTCCCAAATAAATAATTGCGGTTTGTTGCTCAACACGTAATGGAGAGAACTGACCTTGCTTCAAAATTTCTACGTTACGGGCACCTTTAGCCAATACCGCTTTGGTAGCCGCGTCTAGGTCCGAACCAAATTTTGAGAAAGCTTCCAATTCACGGTATTGCGCTTGGTCTAATTTTAAGGTACCTGCTACCTTTTTCATAGATTTTATTTGCGCGTTACCACCTACACGAGATACCGAAATACCTACGTTAATAGCTGGACGAATACCAGAGTTAAACAAGTTAGCTTCCAAGAAAATCTGACCATCTGTAATTGAAATTACATTGGTTGGAATATAGGCAGAAACGTCACCTGCTTGTGTTTCAATAATTGGAAGTGCTGTTAACGAACCACCACCTTTAACCATGTGTTTGATGGATGGAGGAAGGTCGTTCATTTGCTGAGCAATGCCATCTGTACCATTGATTTTCGCTGCTCTTTCAAGCAAACGACTGTGCAAATAGAATACGTCACCAGGATAAGCCTCGCGGCCTGGAGGACGACGTAACAACAACGACACCTCACGGTAAGCTACTGCTTGTTTAGACAAATCGTCATAAACAACCAAAGCTGGGCGACCGGTATCGCGGATAAATTCACCAATTGCAGCACCTGCCATTGGGGCAAAGAATTGCATTGGAGCTGGATCTGATGAAGTAGCAGAAACAATTACCGTGTATGGCATTGCACCACGCTCTTCTAAAGTTTTTAAAACTTGAGCAACGGTAGATGCTTTTTGTCCGCAAGCTACATAGATACAATATACAGGCTGACCTGCATCATAGAATTCTTTTTGGTTAATGATCGCATCAATACAAACTGCTGTTTTACCAGTTTGACGATCGCCAATAACCAACTCACGCTGGCCACGACCGATTGGAATCATTGCGTCGATAGCTTTGATACCTGTTTGCATTGGCTCTTTAACTGGCTCGCGGTAGATTACGCCTGGTGCTTTACGCTCCAAAGGCATTTCATACAAATCGCCTGCTAAAGGACCTTTACCATCAATTGGTTGACCCAAAGTATTGATTACACGACCAAACATACCTTCACCTACTTTAATAGATGCGATACGA